>NZ_JBNPVT010000006.1:0-406536 GCF_050434205.1 Paraburkholderia sp. GAS348 | reverse complement strand
CACTGTCATCGTCGCACCCGGAAAGGAATGCTCGCGGCGCCGGCCAGGACAGGGACGTCGGCCAGCCACCATACCGCGTCAGCGGTTTAGTTCAAGGCTATTTATCGCAATGGCATCATTGCTAGGCGCACCTGGGGCCGCAACTTTTGTTTGAGCTCTGCGTAGTTCGGCTTGCCATGCACCGTTCGTATCGGTGCGACACGCCCGACAGAGTTACCTGTCTAGTCTGACCACTTATTCCGCGCGGCTACTGACGTGCTCCTGCACACGGAGTCTGCTAGTGTGGTACGACGATGAGGGGAATATCCGGAAAACGAAGGTGCGCAAATTTGGGAAGCGATACTCCGACGAGTTTTCGCGGTTAGTGAACGGTGGTCTAAGCTTGTGCGCAGCCGGTCGTCGCCTCGGTATGGGTGAGACAAGCGCTTTGATTAGGGGAAACAAGCTGCTGCATCAGAAGTCGGAGACGGTGTCTCATCAAAAAATGGTCTCCTCATTGCGCCGCGCTTGGAGCGCGTGCGTGCGAAGACAACCGAGCGTTGGCAGGTTGACTCGAGCTTTTAAGGACAGTCCGGCCGTCTTTCTAAAATTGTCGATATATGACGGCGATTGGCTGAAGGCCTTCAATCGACGACATGACGATAAAGGTCGTGGAAAGCGAATCGCTGCAAAGTGGGTTGCCAAAGCGACTGCTTCATTGAAATCAGCGCATGCCAGTCTGCTCGCGCTCGAGATACCAGTTCAGGTTACTTGGACCAAACTGACGGAGGTTGCGGGCCTAGGATTTTCGCGGGGGTGCATGCACCATCCCGAAATTGCAACGCTTCGAGAAGAGCTTTGTGAGCCGGTCGTGAGATTTCGGGACCGGGCCTTTGACATCTGGCTGAGCCGCTTAGCGAGCAATCGTCCCAAAACATCGGCCCAATTCGCAGAGGTGACAGGTCTCAGGACACTTTCGCCTGCCCAAAAGATGCGCCTTGAGGTTTGGCTGAAGAAATCATCTTAGCGCGGGGGCCGTTTTCGCCTCGCTGAAAGCACGCAATACTGCGCCGGAAAAGCCGCCGTAAAATGGTGCGGCGCAGCGTGAGAGCGCATCGCGCCCCATTTTAGAAGGCGGTGCCTTTGCCCGTTTGACGGGCTTGACACCGACTTTACGTGGTTTAAGACGATTGGAAGCGGGCGCTTTGGAAAATTGACACCAACTTTGAACCGCACGGGGATGCAGTTATGAACGTGGAATCACGGGGTGAAGGAAAAACTTAGCACCAACTATGTTGTGTTCCATTATGTGCTATTGGCGCACAACAAAGTCTGCACCAACGGCCTGGGCCGGGTTTGCATGCAACAAAGTCTGCTCCAAACGCCGAAATCGAGTTGCAGTGCACCATCCCGGATAGTCAACAGCTATGAGCCGGGCGGGTAACGCCGATCCGGCATCTCGCCTTCAGTAGCCTTCAAATTAGCGACGGAAGAGGTGCGGGCCAGACTTCTTCTTTATGCGACAGCCGACAATATGTGATCAGCTACCGGATGGCTTGCGCTACCAGGCAAGCAGTTGCCACGGCTCCACATCTATGGCACTAGCCAAAGCGTCGAGGGTGTTGGTAAATATTGGTAAACCGCGGTATAGCCTGGCGCTATTCAAAGCGCGAAATCACATGTTCGTGACGCGTAATGGGGCGAAGGGCATAACATACCCAGCATCGAATATTTTCGGACGTCGCCATAAATAAAAATTTGCTTACTTAACGACTGTTGAGGAATGCATGGACACTGTAGCGGTCGAATCATCGCGCCAAGTCAGCGAGCAATATGCTCTCGTCGCCAGCGCTCTAGGTGCGCTGCGCCGGGGTGATACGTCGTTTCGGCTGCCAGATAACTGGCCTGGAGATCTGGGAAGCCTCGCGTCCGAATTTAACGCGTTGGCCGTGCAAACAGCGCGGATTTCGCAGGACGTTGGGCGCATGACGCAGCGTCTTTCCGGACCGGCGGCCGATAGTCTGGACGCCGCCGTTAACACTGAAGCGCTTGCGGGTATGTGGCTCGACAGCGCATCGCACATCAATGCTCTCTTTGAAAGCGCGAAAGCCGGGCACGCGTGCACGAAAGCTATTCTCACCGCGCTGACTGCCTTGCAGAAGGGCGAGGTCGCGTCGCTGCCGCCGGACTGGACAGGAATGCACGGCAAGCTTTCGCATGTTTTCAACGGCGTGGTCGAGCAGAACATCCGCATGTCAGAAGAACTCGGCCGCTTAAGCCGGGTAGTCGGAAAGGAGGGGCGTCTGAAAGAGCGCGCGGCATTGCCCTATGCGCGAGGGTTCTGGGGCGAGTCGATCGAGGCTGTCAATTCCCTCATCGCAGACCTCGTTCACCCGACCAGTGAAGTCGCGCGGGTGATCGGTGCGGTCGCGCAGGGCGACCTCTCCAAGAGCATGGCGCTCGAGGCCGAAGGGAGGGCGTTGCAAGGCGAGTTCCTTCGTACGGCGAAAACCATCAACACGATGGTCGAACAGCTCGGCACGTTTGCCGCAGAAGTCACGCGGGTCGCGCGCGAAGTCGGCACGGAAGGCAAGCTGGGTGGGCAGGCCGACGTGCAGGGGGTGGCCGGTACCTGGAAGGACCTGACCGATTCAGTCAATTCGATGGCCGGCAATCTGACGAGCCAGGTCCGGAACATCGCCGAGGTGACCAAGGCAGTAGCGGCGGGCGACCTGTCCAAGAAGATCACGGTGGACGTCAAGGGCGAAATTCTCGAACTCAAGAATACGATCAACACGATGGTGGACCAGTTGCGCTCCTTTGCGTCGGAGGTGACAAGGGTGGCGCGCGAGGTGGGCACCGAAGGAAAACTGGGCGGCCAGGCCGACGTGCAGGGCGTGGCCGGTACCTGGAAGGACCTGACCGACAACGTCAACTTCATGGCAGGCAACCTCACGAGCCAGGTGCGCAATATTGCTGAAGTCACCAAGGCCGTGGCTGCGGGCGATCTGTCCAAGAAAATCACCGTCGATGTGAAGGGCGAAATCCTCGAACTCAAGAACACGATCAATACGATGGTGGATCAGCTGCGCTCGTTCGCGTCCGAAGTGACACGGGTGGCGCGGGAAGTGGGTACAGAGGGCAAGCTTGGCGGGCAGGCCGATGTGCAGGGCGTGGCCGGCACATGGAAGGACCTGACCGACTCGGTCAATTCAATGGGCAGTAACCTGACGGCGCAGGTGCGCAACATCGCTGATGTCACGACCGCGGTCGCGGCAGGCGACCTGTCCAAAAAAATCACGGTGGACGTGAAGGGCGAAATTCTCGAGTTGAAGAACACCATCAACACGATGGTGGACCAGTTGCGCTCGTTTGCGTCGGAGGTGACGCGGGTCGCACGAGAGGTAGGCACGGAGGGCAAGCTCGGCGGCCAGGCGGATGTGCAGGGCGTCGCCGGCACGTGGAAGGACCTCACGGATTCAGTCAATTCGATGGGCAGCAATCTCACGGCCCAGGTACGTAACATTGCCGCTGTGACGACCGCGGTGGCCGCCGGCGACCTGTCGAAGAAGATCACCGTCGATGTGAAGGGCGAAATCCTTGAACTGAAGAACACCATCAATACGATGGTTGACCAGCTGAGTTCGTTCGCATCGGAAGTGACCCGTGTCGCGCGGGAAGTCGGTACAGAGGGCAAGCTCGGCGGCCAGGCGGATGTGCAGGGTGTGGCCGGCACCTGGAAGGACTTGACCGACTCGGTCAATTCGATGGGCAGTAACCTGACGGCGCAGGTGCGCAACATCGCCGACGTGACGACGGCGGTGGCCGCCGGTGACCTGTCGAAGAAGATCACCGTTGACGTGAAGGGCGAAATCCTCGAGCTCAAGAACACCATCAACACGATGGTGGACCAGTTGCGTTCGTTTGCGTCGGAGGTGACGCGGGTCGCGCGCGAGGTGGGCACCGAAGGCAAACTCGGCGGCCAGGCGGATGTGCAAGGGGTCGCGGGTACCTGGAAAGATTTGACCGACAACGTCAATTTCATGGCGGGTAATCTGACAAGCCAGGTCCGCAATATCGCCGACGTGACGAAAGCCGTGGCGGCCGGCGACCTTTCAAAAAAAATTACGGTGGACGTGAAGGGCGAAATTCTCGAGTTGAAGAACACCATCAACACGATGGTCGACCAGCTCAGTTCGTTCGCGTCGGAAGTGACCCGCGTTGCGCGCGAGGTCGGCACGCTGGGTAAGCTGGGCGGCCAGGCGGACGTGCAGGGCGTGGCGGGAACCTGGAAGGACCTGACCGACAACGTCAACTTCATGGCCGGCAACCTGACCAGCCAGGTACGCAACATCGCGGACGTCACGAAGGCGGTCGCCGCGGGGGACCTGTCCAAGAAGATCACGGTGGACGTGAAGGGCGAGATCCTCGAACTGAAAAACACCATCAACACGATGGTGGATCAGTTGCGCTCGTTTGCGTCCGAGGTCACCCGTGTGGCCCGGGAAGTAGGTACGGAAGGCAAGCTCGGCGGCCAGGCGGACGTTCAGGGGGTGGCAGGCACCTGGAAGGATCTGACCGACAACGTCAATTTCATGGCGGGCAACCTGACGAGCCAGGTGCGTGGCATCGCGAAGGTGGTGACGGCCGTCGCAAACGGCGATCTGGCGCGTAAACTGACGGTCGAGGCGAAAGGGGAAATCGCAGCGCTCGCGGACACGATCAACAGCATGACCGACACACTGGCGACGTTTGCCGACCAGGTGACGACCGTGGCGCGCGAAGTCGGCGTCGAAGGCAAGCTCGGCGGACAGGCCAAGGTGCCGGGCGCTTCCGGTACGTGGAAAGGGCTGACCGAAAACGTGAACCAGCTCGCGGCCAATCTGACCACCCAGGTGCGAGCCATTGCGGAGGTGGCCACCGCCGTGACGCAAGGCGACCTCACGCGATCGATTACGGTCGAGGCGCTAGGCGAAGTCGCGGCACTGAAGGATACGATCAACGAGATGATCCGTAACCTGAAGGACACGACGCAGGTCAACACCGAGCAGGACTGGCTCAAGACCAATCTCGCCAAGTTCAGCCGCATGCTGCAAGGGCAGAAAGATCTCGTCGCCGTCGGCCAGCTCATCCTGTCCGAGCTTGCGCCGGTGGTCGGCGTGCAGCAGGCGGAGTTCTTCGTGCTCGACGCAGCATCCGAGTCGACTTCGCTTCGTCTGATGGCGAGCTATGCGTCGACCGGACGGCCGTCGCACGGCAAGCGTGTGCAACTGGGCGAAGGGCTGCTCGGGCAATGTGCGGTCGAGCGCCGCAAGATCCTGCTGGAACCCTCGGGGTCCGACAGTTTCCGTATCAAGTCCGGGTTGATCAGCGTCGTTCCGCACAACGTGCTGGTGCTGCCGATCGTCTTCGAAGGACAGGTCAAGGGCGTCATCGAGCTCGCGTCGGTCGAGCGCTTTAATCCCACCCACCAGGCCTTCCTCGATCAGCTGACCGAAAGCATCGGCATCGTCATCAATACGATTGAGGCCAATACGCGAACGGAGGACTTGCTCAAGCAGTCGCAGTCACTGGCGCACGAACTGCAAAGCCGTCAGGAAGAGTTGCAGCAGACCAATCAGGAACTGCAGGAAAAGGCACGGCTGCTCGCGCACCAGAACCAGGAAGTGGAGCGCAAGAACACCGAGGTCGAGCAGGCAAGACAGGCCCTTGAGGAAAAGGCGAAACAGCTTGCGTTGACCTCGAAGTACAAGTCTGAATTCCTCGCAAACATGTCCCATGAGTTGCGTACGCCGCTCAACAGCCTGCTGATTCTTTCCGACCAGCTCTGCAAGAATCCCGAGGGGAATCTGTCGAGCAAGCAGATCGAGTTTTCCAGGACGATTCACTCGTCCGGCAACGACCTCCTGATGTTGATCAACGATATCCTCGACCTGTCGAAGATCGAGTCCGGCACTGTTGTGATGGATTTTGCCGAACACCAGCTTGTGGACCTCACCTCTTATGTGGAGCGCACCTTCAGACACGTTGCGGACGCGCGCAGTGTCGATTTCGTCGTCCATGCCGGCGTGCGCTTGCCGGCGTCGATCCGCACCGATCTCAAGCGGCTCCAGCAGATCCTGAAGAACCTGCTGTCGAATGCGTTCAAGTTTACGCACCAGGGGCGCGTGACGCTTTCCATTGAGGAGGTGTTCGGCGGCTGGAGTGCCGATAACGAAGGGCTCAACCGCGCCCAGCCTGTCATAGCGTTCTCGGTGTCGGATACGGGCATAGGGATTTCGCCCGACAAGCAGCAGATTATCTTCGAGGCGTTCCAGCAGGCCGACGGCAGTACGAGCCGCAAATACGGCGGGACGGGCCTTGGTCTTGCCATCAGCCGCGAGTTGTCCAAGCTGTTGGGCGGGGAAATTCGCCTCGTCAGTTCGCCAAATAAGGGGAGCACCTTCACGCTGTACCTGCCCTTCTCGGGGGAAACAGGTTGGGTAGCTCGCAGGAAGATTGCCGTTCCTGGCGAAGATAACGACGCGATCGCGATCGCTGCCGAACCGGCGGCCGCTAGAACTGCCGCGCATGAAGCTGATTCGCTGGCGGCCGAGGAGTTCGTCAGTTCCGTGATCGGCGAGACGAGCGAACTCGCTGAAACTCCGGAAGACGATCGCCTACGCATCAAGCCCGGCGACAAGGTACTGCTGATCGTTGAAAACGATCTGGCGTTTGCACATTTTCTGCTCGACGCAGCGCGCGAACATGACTTCAAAGGGCTAATCACGCCGCTCGGCGCACCAGCGTTGACTTTAGCCGATCAGTTTAAGCCGGACATCATCACGCTCGATCTGTTTCTGCCGGATATGGACGGTTGGCGGGTACTCGCCCGCCTCAAGCACGATCTGGCGACGAGACATATGCCGGTCTGCGTCATCTCGACGGACGAATCGCGTGACCGGGCGCTACAGGCCGGTGCGTTCGCCTTTCTTTCCAAACCGATCCAGTCGCGCGAGGTGCTGGATGTCGCATTGCACTCGATGGCAGCGTACGTCGATGCGGCGCCGCGCAAGGTTCTGGTCGCGCTGCCCGAAGGGCTCGAGCGCGAGCAGTTATCCCGATTGATATCTAGCGATCGCATCGCATTGGGTTTCGTCTCAACGCGTGAACAGCTGCTCAGCGCGCTCGCTGAGCAGGAGCCGTGTGCGGTGATCGTCGGGTCCGCCCTGCTGGAGGCGAGCACGCGCGAGATCGAAGCGGAGCTCGCGCACCGCAACGAGTTTTCACCGCTGCCTCTGATCGTGTATGCAGCGCAGACAGATTCGCCGTCCGTCCGCACCAGCGACCGATTCGTGAGTCACACGGCCTCGAATCTTAGCCATCTTCTGGACTCGACGGTGGCGTTGCTGCACCTCAATCCCAAGTGGCTGCCGAACGAAGCGCGCGAGCTCATCGACAGTCTGCACCGGTCGGATGCGGATCTCGCTGGTCGCAAGGTGTTGATTGTCGATGACGACATGCGCAATATCTTCGCACTGGCTACCATTCTCGAGGATCATGGCATGCGCCATGTGTGGGCGGACAACGGCCACGACGCGATAATACTTGTCGAGAGCGACCCCGAAATCGACATCGTGCTGATGGACATCATGATGCCGGAGATGGACGGGCTGACAACTACGAGGGAAATCCGCAAGAGGCCCGTTGGGCGAACCCTTCCCATCATCGCAGTGACGGCGAAAGCGATGAAAGGCGACCGCGAACGCTGCATTGAAGCGGGGGCGTGGGACTATCTTTCGAAGCCCGTCAATCGGGAAGACCTGCTTGCCGTGCTTCACGCGTGGCTGCATAGATAGGAGGACGGATCATGGATATCGTTGCTCCTGTCCCGCGGGAGCCCGTCAATATTCTGGTCGTTGACGATATGCGGGAGCAGCACGTGGTGATGCGAACGATTCTCGAGGAACTTCAGGAGAACGTGATCACTGTCGCATCAGGGCGCGAAGCACTGAAGGCGGTGCTCGAGCAAACGTTCGCCGTGATTCTGCTCGACGTGAACATGCCGGGCATGGACGGGTTCGAAACCGCGTCGCTGTTGCGCTCATACCGTCGAACCGCCAGTACGCCGATTATTTTCGTAACCGCCTATGTCGATGACGCGGAGATGAAGCGCGGATATTCGCTCGGCGCCGTGGACTACATTTCCTCGCCGGTCATACCCGAGATTCTGCGCTCGAAGGTCCGGGTCTTCGTGGAAATGCACCGCATGAACCTTGAGCTTCTCACCCGGGCCGCGGAACGGGAGGCGTTCCTGCTGGCTGAGGCCGGCAGGACGGTGGCTGAGCACGCGCGGCAACGTGCCGACTTTCTCGCGAATGCAAGCCACGTGCTGACCCGTTCGCTTGAAATCGGCACCACGTTGCAGCGCATCGTCGAGCTTGCTTCGACTGAGCTGGCGGAGATCGCCTTTGTTGCCGTCATGGGCACTGGCGAATCACCGACGGAAATCACCTCCCGATCGGCCACACGGGATAGATCGGATGTCCCGGATCTTGCAGCGTTCGAGTCGAATACCCTTGCGGTGGCGTTTCCGTTAGTGAGTCGCTTTGTCCGCCACTTACTGCATGAAAGAGCAGAGGATGACAGCCCCCCTGTGGACGGCTTTCTCACGGAGAAAGCAGCAAGCCATGCATCGAGCTTACGCATCCAGCGCGTTAGCGCGTTCCCATTGCTCACGGACAACCAGAAGGGCGTGATCCTGCTTTGCTCCTGCGCGACGGACATTTCGGACGAGCAGATTACGCTCAGCAGGGAATTCGTCAGCCGTGCGGCTATCGCGCTGGAAAATGCGTTGCTGTTCTCGGAAATCCGCGAGGGCGATCGGCGCAAAAACGAATTCCTGGCAATGCTCGCCCACGAGTTGCGCAATCCGCTTGCGCCGATTGCCAATGCGGCCGCGGTAATGCGTAGTGCCAAGCCAGGAGATGCCGAGGTGTTGCGCTGGGCGGGTGAGATCGTCACAACTCAGGTCGAGCATATGGTGCGGATCGTCGAAGACCTGCTGGACATCTCGCGTATTGCCCGGGGAGCGGTCACCTTGCGAAAGGAGCCTGTGCCGTTGTCCGTGGTAATCGGTCGCGCGGTGGAAACCAGCCGGCCCCATCTGATCCGGCGTGCGCAAAATCTCACCTGCGACGAGGGAGCGGTCGACACGGTGGTCAACGGCGACGTTGTGCGACTCGCGCAGATCGTATCCAACCTTCTGAACAATGCATCCAAGTTTACTCCGCAAGGTGGGCATATTTCGCTTTCCACCCGGTTTTCAGACAGCACCGCGTCGATCACCGTCGCGGACGATGGGGAGGGCATCGATCCCGGCTTCATGCCGCATATTTTTGAGCTTTTCGCGCAGGCCGACACATCGTTGCACCGGCCTCAAGGAGGGCTGGGCATCGGCTTGACGCTGGTGCGCCACCTCACCGAACTGCACGGCGGATCCGTCGAGTGCCGCAGTGATGGGCTTGGCAAAGGAACCGAATTTGCGATCCGTCTGCCGGGCGCCATGGCCGAGCGCCGCGGCGCTGCGCGCGCCCCAGTCGTGCATCTGAACAGAAAGCAGGCAATGAGAGTATTGATCGTCGAAGATATCGCGGCTTCCGCGGAAAGCCTCGAAGCGCTGTTGACCATACATGGATACATCGTTAGATGCGCCGGCGATGGTGAATCCGCCTTGCGCGCAGCAAACGAGATGCGCCCGGACGTGGTCGTGCTCGATATTGGTCTGCCGGGCATGAGTGGCTACGAGGTCGCCTGCCGCTTGCGGCAGGACCAGGCCAAGTCATGTCTGATCATCGCGCTCAGCGGCTATGGGCAGGAAGAGCACATCCGACGGGCGCAAGAGGCAGGTATTGATCATTATCTCGTGAAGCCCGCGGACCCTTCGGTGCTGCTCGACGCCATTGCGGCCTCAGACAAAGGGCACGGCTCCGATGGGATGGCAATCAGGTAGCGGCAAGGCAGGGGATCGGAAAAATTGCTGCATGGTTTGTTGCCGTGCTGGCGGTACTGATTGCGGCACTCGTCGTCTTTTTCCTGACGTTCGACTGGAACCGCGCGCGGCCGTGGATCGACGACAAGGTCACGCAGGCGATCGGCCGACAGTTCCACATCACCGGCGACCTGAAGATCGGCTGGCAGCGTCCGCCGAGCGAAACCGGCTGGCGGCGCTGGGTGCCGTGGCCACGCGGCGAGATGTTAGCGAGCCGGCGCTGGCAGCGGGTTTCGCAATGGTTGCCTGGCGCACCGCGCGCGACTTCTTCAGCAACGTTGGCAGCGAGCCTTCGACGCCGCCAGTCACCGCCGAGTCGCGCGGCTTGCGGCCCCGGGTGCCCGCTTGACGCGCGAGCTTCGCGGCATGCTTCTCGAGTTGCACGAGCAGTGCAGCAAACGCCGCTTCATCCACTTTCAGACCGCGAAGCGCCTGGGCGGGCGGCAAGTCGTGCAATTCGTCAGCTTCGAACGCGCTGATCACGGCCGGGTGAATGTAGCAGCGTCGGCATACAGCGGGCGTATTGCGCAACAGTGTTGCTACGGCCTTGACGGTTGCGACAATATGCCGGCGTGCTTCCGCCGCGCTGCTGTATTTCAGCCACCGCAGCGCGGCTAGTGCATAGACGCTGCCCGCCCATGTGCGGTAATCCTTCGCGGTGAAATCCGCATCGCTTGCGCGGCGCAGGTAGTCGTTGATGTCCGCTGAGCCGACGGTGCGGCGCGTGCCGTCTTCGTCGAGATACTGGAACAGAGCGTGCCCCGGCAAGTCGGCGCAGCGCCGCACGATGCGCCTGACTCGTGGATGGTCCACCGTGACATCGTGCTCGATGCCGCTCTTGCCGCGGAACTTCAGGCGCAATTGGCCTGCTTCGATCTTCACATGCTTCTTGCGCAGCGTCGTCAGCCCGTACGACTGGTTATCGCGCGCGTATTCGACACTGCCGACGCGGATCAGCGTCGTGTCGAGCAGCTGCACGATTGCGGCGATGACCTTGTCGCACGGCATGCCCGGTAACTTCAGGTCGCATGCGACGCGCCTGCGGATCTTCGGCAGCGCGCGGCCGAACGCGGCCATGCGCTCGTATTTGTTGGCGTCACGTGTCTCGCGCCAGCGCGCGTGATAGCGGTATTGCTTGCGGCCGCGCGCGTCACGGCCGGTTGCCTGCAAATGACCGCGGGCGTCGGGGCAGATCCATACGTCCTCGTACGCCGGTGGAATTGCCAATGCGTTGATGCGATCAATTTCGCTTGCGTCGTCGATGCGTTTGCCGCTCACGTCGAAGTATACAAAGCCATCTTTTTCACGCCTGCGCGTGTAGCCGGGCGTGGTGTCGTCCGAATGCCGCAGACCGGGCGGCATCGCGGCAGGGGCAGCTTGCTGGGCGATGTCGTCAGTGCGGCGCTGGGTCGGGTCGGTCGTGGCAGCCATCGTTGCAGGTAGAAGTTTCAAGCGGGAGGCGCGGGTTGCGCCGATGTCTCGCTGGAAGCAATCGCGGTGCCCGGCGCGTGTACAGTGCGCTGCGGGATGCGCGGGCGGACCAGTCCTTGCGATTGCTCGCCGTGGGCACCGGGCAAACGAAGGAGAGCGTCATGAGCAGCACGCGGAACAGTGACACGGACCATTCAGGCACAGGCGAGCGGGCTGCGGCCGACGGCGATCCGAGGCCGGTCGACGACGCCGACATTGAACCGGATCGAATCGTCGACTAATTAGCAACTGACGATGACGACCTCGACGAGGACCCGACGGGTCTCCAAGACTGTGCGCGCCAGGCATACGGCGCGTCGCGTTCCGCGCTTGTTTCGCGAACCGACGTCCTCGAGACAGTCCGGGAAGAACTGGGAACTGATGCACTGGACAGGGTGCAAAGCGCGACTCTTGAACGCAACGGTGAGATAAGCATCATCCGGAAGCTGGAAAGGAGCCGCAGCCCGGACTGCCGCTGTCACAATAGCCGCGCAACTTCATTCCGCCGATTGCCATGAAGCATTCCGACTTCCACATCGATCTCGAATCTATCGCGCTAGTGATTGCCTGTAGCCGATGCGTTGATACCTCCTTCGCGAGTTGGTATTAGTTCCTGACAGCGACGGCCATTTCAGAAACGGCCGCGTCGGCGGAGGAAACGGCTCGGTGGGCTTTGTAAAGACTGCTTTCGGCGATGCAGTTCGTACCGGGGCGCGGATGCTCTGCGGGGATAGGTGCGTCGATCTCTCGCGTGCAATTTCTCTGTGGGGCACGCCACTTGCTCAACCCTTGGACCATTCAAACGAAATAGGGAGGTTCAAATGACCGAGTCGCATCAACCCACCGCTCTGGCAGCCGGGTCGTCGCCCGTCGCGTCCGACCCACCCAGTTCCGCCGGGTCATCTCAACAGGGCAACGGCTCTACACAGAAGTCCAGCGGCAGCGACGGAGGCCGAACAACCAGTGCGCGGACGCTGTCCGACCTGAAGGACAAGATTGGCAGTGCACAGGAGGTGGTCAAGACGAAGTACCGGGTCGTCTCTGAATCGACCGACGATTACGTTCATGAGGCGCCGTGGAAAGCGGTCACGATGGCACTTATCGGCGGACTCATCATCGGAATGCTTGCTCGCCGCTAACGCGGCTTTAGCTCTATAGGAGAAAAAACATGGACCCGGTCTCGCATGGAATTATTTTCTGGCTGATTATCGGAGGCATCGCTGGCGCCTTGGCGGGTCGTATCGTCGACGGCGGCGGCTTCGGCATTGTGGTCGACATCATCGTGGGAATTGTCGGAGCCTTCATAGGAGGTTGGCTTGGCGGGGCGCTGGGTCTGCACCTGGGAAGCGGCATAGTCGGCTCGCTTGTTACGGCGCTGATTGGCGCGGTTATCCTGCTCGCTGTCCTGCGACTTTTCAGCCGGGGTCGGGCGCGGCCACTCTAAAGCATTCTCTCGAACCAAGCGCCTACGCCACCGCAATGGGTCGCGGTGGCGTAGGCTCGAGAGCGTCAGACTAGCTGCCCGGCCGGCGCGGTTTACCCGTTGTGTTTTTCAGTGCTCGCTCGGCCTGATGCTGGGGTCGCTTTCCACCACTTCACGGGTCGCTGACCAGTACGGCTGCCGATTGTAGTAGCTATACGTCGACTCTCCCCACTTCGCATCTGCCATCGTCGGCCAGTGGTCCTTGTCAAAGCCCGGATCGTCCTTGAGGCGCTGTGCCGTGATGTCGACGACGAAGCACTTCTCGTCCGTATCGAGAGTCAGTGCGCTCCATGGAATGGCATGCAGGTTAGAACCCATTCCGAGGAAACCTCCCTCAGAAAGCACTGCATAGGCGATGCGTCCGTTCCTGACGTCGAGCATGATGTTAGAGATTTTCCCCACGTGTTCGCCATCAGAGGACATGACCTTGTCCCCATCGAGCGTTGCTGCGGCCATGATGTCCGGCCCTGGTCCTTCGCCCATACCACCGCCGACGATGTCGGCTCCGCGGCGGGTGTCACCTTGCGGGTTGATTGAGCCCATGATTCACCTCCTTCGAAAAAGGTACTCCAGTTGTGCGCAAGCGGTGTTCCCGAGCCGTCGGCCGCGGGCCTGCGTCCCTTGCTTTCAAGGTAACCCGAGCCCGTCCCTGGGCTGCGCCGCCAGTCACAGCTGCGAATACTGCTAACTACGCCCAAAGTTTTGAGGATATTGGTTGCCACCGGGAAAATGCCGGCGCGGGCACATTCACGCGGGTTTGAGGACTGGACAAACGCTTCGCCAACAGCGAGTCGATGGCGGATTCCAGGGCATCCACGTCGACGGGCTTGGAAAGAAAAACATTCCACAGCGTGGATTTTTCTTTTGGCGGGACGCGACCGGACGCCATGACCACGGGAATCTGGGCGAGTGCGGGATAAAACTTCAGCCGTTCGCACAAGGCGATTCCGTCCATACCTGGCATGTTCCAGTCTGTGACGATCAGATCGGGAAGGTATCGCGCTGCCTTGTCGAGGGCTGCCTCCCCGCCTTCCGCGAGGAGTATGCGGTAACCGCGTCCCTCCAGGATAATCTGGAGCAGCCAGAGCGAATCCACTTCATCGTCGACGAGGAGGATAGTAGACATGTAAGTAATCCGGAGACAACCTGATTTCCGCAACGAACATGCCTGTCAACCTGCACTGGACGTCTATGGCGGATGCAGCGTGGGGTACTACGGTCCATCAGTATTACTACCGCGATCCATACTGGTCAGCGGCGCGCGATGTCGACGGTCCACGGCAGAGCGATATCTAAAGACTGGTCTTGGAGCGCTGTCAGAGCGGCACAAGTCTGAACTGACCTGACCGCGCCGTCCCCGGATGCAAGTCACACAGACCTGAGAATCGCTTTCCGGACGGTGCTGCCTAGAAATGCGGTGATTCCCGATCGGCTGGCAATTCCGATTGTCCGGCGAGGTCCGAGGACGATTGCGCCGACACACAGTGCAACCAGCAGCGTGACGCGTGGTGCGTCTGCCAGCGAAGCGATCACGTCAACTGCGGGAGACCGCGTCCGCCCGTGCACGGCCGGAACTGATGATGGCGTGCTATTTGCCGCAAGCAATGCTGCACGTGATGCCGCCATGCGCAGCAGTATGGCGGTCTCGGCTTCCCGATCGGTGGATGCAAGGCTCATTTGAGCGCCTCCTTCAACGTGTCGAGGTCGCTCCGGATCTCCCTTTGCAGAACATGAAGCGAGCGGCCGGGTTTCTGAGCGCGAACGAGGAGCAGGGAGATAAATGACACGATCAGCCACATCGCGGCGACGCCCCATACCACGGGAAGAAAATAGGGCGTCCGCCAGGCCGTCGCGATGATCGCAATGCACACAAACGAAAGAGTGAAAAGGCCAGCGACGGCCAGGGCAACGAGTGCGCTTAACTCGCGGACCAGACATTTCCGGGTCTCCTCAAGTTCGACACCGATTAGCTCACCATAATCGGTGGCTCGTTCGACGCAGAATCTGCCGACGTTTCGCCACTTGGTGACTTTCGAACGGATGGACATTGCGGCACTCTTCGGGGCTGGCTGGTTGCGGAAACGCCGTGGCGGCGCGCCAGGGACTTGTCGTCTGCACCTCTTCGGTCTCGTTGAGGGCAAGACGCGAATAAGCCTTACTCCCGATCTCTCCAGTCGCTCCGAACGTTATCGGGCCTCGAGCGATTCGCTGCGTATAGCGCTCCGAGGATAAAGCCCGCGCCGGCCGCAATCGCCAGCGCCGCGAGCGGTCGCTCCACAGTAGACTCGCGTACGACATCCGCAAAATCGGCATAGAGTTGCTGCGCTTTGCCGCCCAGTTCCTTCGCTGTTCCGCTAACCTGCGCTCCGGCATTGTCCAGCAGGTTCCCGGCGGCTTGCTGTACGTCGCCGGCAACTTCCCGTAGCGTTCCTTCTCCTTTCGTCGTTTCCATTGTCTGCTCCTCGAGTGAGTGCGGCCGGGCCGCACGGGTAAATTACGCCAGTGTGTGAAAACCGCGAACCACGCCTCTCTGCAAGGCAAAGAATAGGCATCGGGATAGCGTGCCAACTGGTGCGCAAAAGTTGGGCCCAGCTCGACAATTCGTTGACACGCGAATACGAACGGCGGGCGCTCTCCGTATCCATCTGCCGGTGCCATTTCGTTAGTCTGACGCAAGGTGCGGATCCAGCCGTCCTGCAGGATTAGCATGAAAGCAATGCCACGAAGGGCGCATACCCGGACCTGCGAGATAACGCGCGGTGGACCCTGGAAGCCGAGCGCACCGAAGAAGCCCCTCTGACTCGTTAGTGTTTTCGCGCACGCCTCGTCGGCTCGACGACGTGGCGGATGTGCGAGAAAGAACTGGAGCTTATGACGGTGGCGCCTGTGCGCAACTCACGCAAAATCGCGCCCCGTGGTCGGCTCGACCGCGACCGCACGACAGCGTATCGCGTTCGCCGTGGGTTCCTTGTCCGACCTTCGGCATGGGAATTGCGGCGAATAGAATGCGGGCTCACACCTTCCGGTGCTAACGACCGCTTCGCGTTTGGGGAGACTGTCATGCGAGTTGCGACGAGAGGAATGTTGATTTCAGCATTATTTGTCGGTATATCAGGGTCCGTCTACGCACAAGGTGCGGGCGGCGGCGGGGCGGCCGGGGGGCAAGGCGGCACGGGGATGAGCACGCCGAACGCAAGTGGTTCAACCGATACTGTGTCGGGCGCGTCCGGGTCGAATAGCATGGCACCCGCTGGTTCTACTCCGCACAAGAAGATGCACAAGAAGTCCAGCGCAGCCACGCCGGCCTCGGCCGCCAATCCGGGTTCGGGTGGCAGTTGAAAGGTAAGCTTTGACGATGTCAGGCGGTCGCGCGTATGAACCGGCACAACAGGTGACCAGACTCGCGAACTTGTCGAATGCACGGGGATGCCATCCGGTTGATGTCGAAACTTCGTCGAGGAGTTGCAACGTCGACGTTCGTATGCTTGGCGCGGGCGGATTTGCGGTCGCACGCGCTGTTCAGCAACGCATTTTCAAGCTGGACATTGCCAGCCGTTAGCCGTGGCCTTAGGGTAGCATCGCCGTGCCGCCTACGATGGGCTGAGGAATTGCCCTGTCCGAGGAGGGAGGAGCTTTGAATACTGCAACCATCAAAAACCTGCGCCCAACCCAACTAACGCACGGTCTGCGCGAAATACGTCAGAAGACCCAGTTTTATCGATCGCTTTCCGGCCATGACCTTGAGATGGCCATAGCGGAAAAGCCTGTTCCTGTTGTATTGGGTCCTGGCGGTTCGGCTTTTGCGATTGACCATCATCACGTGGCGACCGCTTTGTGGCATGCCGGGATAAAGACGATGCCCGCAGTGCTGGTTGCCGACCTGTCGTCGCTGTCCTACGGGGAGTTCTGGTTGTCAATGGAAAACCAGCGCTGGACCTATCCGTACGACGCCAAAGGTCAACGCAGAAACTTCGCGGACATGCCGGACCACATCTGGGCGTTAGCCGACGACGAATATCGCAGCCTCGCGGCGTCGGTTCGGGACGCTGGTGGCTATGAAAAGACGACAGTGCCCCTCGAAGAGTTCCGGTGGGCGGACCTGTTTCGCACCTATCTTCCATGTCCCGGAACTGACGAAGAATTTGCTTCCTTAGAACGACAGGCGTTGAAGTTGGCAAGGAGTTCAGTCGCGGAGGGGTTGCCCGGCTACATCGGCAAGGCCGGTTCCTGAGACAACTGCAGGCTACGGGGTGCCACTCCCGGGCGGCGGCAATTTCCTGCTGCGCCCATTGGGCTCGGGCGTGTCCATCATCCGCCGGAATGGGTCGGTCAGGAGGAGACAGATATGCAAATACTCATTGCACTTTTCGGAGAGGGAAAGGACCTTTCTTCATTACAGATAGCGATGCGCGCGGCCGCTACGTTTTTTGCCGCTCTGGTCTTCATCCGGATATCGGGGCGACGTTCCTTCGGACAGCGCTCACCTTTCGATTATGTTGTTGCCATTCTGCTCGGTGCGACACTGAGCCGAGCTATTGTTGGCGCGTCGCCCGCTGTCCCGACCCTTGTCGCGTCGCTTGTCATCGTTCTGATCCATCGCGCACTCGCCTGGGCGTGTATCCGCTCTCGGGCGCTGGAATCGTTAGTGGTAGGAGTTGAGCGAGAGGTCTACAGTGACGGCCGATTTAACGAACGTGAGATGCTGGCAGCGTTGATAACCCGAACCGATGTCCTTGAGACAGTTCGCCAGGAACTGGGCTCTGATGCCCTCGATCGGGTGAAAAGTGCAATTCTCGAGCGCAACGGCGAGATAAGTATTATCCGAAAGACGGATCCTTCGCGACCGTAAGCGCTCGGGGCCCGCGTGCGGCGCTGAGGGTTCGCGCTGCATGCAGTCTGCGGAGCTGAAACTTTCGAGACACACGTCTGCCCGTCGCTCCCTGTCCTTGCGTACAATTGCACCCGCACCGATGAAACCGACGCCGGTCAGGATGCCAAGAGCACGTGCATTAAATCTAGCACTGCGAACTAATTATCCGGATTGCCGGTCTGCGGCAGAAAAACGTTTACCTGAACCATTGCGATACACGCAGCAAGGCAAACCAGCAGGGTCGTGAGCAAACCTGCAGCCTTGCCCCATTCGCCGCCTGCCGCGAGCCGGACAAGTCAGACAGAGGACGCGCAATGCACATGCCAGACCGATTCTTCAGTGTTTTCGGACTTCGGGAATAGAGATTGCGCTGCCAGATCATGGCCTCCTCGAGTCGTTGACGCTTGCACTTGAAGCAACCCGGTGCGCTGCGCGTGCCGGTTGCAGCGGCTCAAGAACATGGACGACGAATCAGCGATGATGCGACATAAGGCGGATGTTTCCGACGGCGACTTCGATATCTACGCGAGCTACCATGGCACTGGTGACGGTCGATATATGGGCGGCCTCAGCGTGATCAGGAAGTCTGACCGGAAGATTCTGTTCCCGTTCGACGGCGCGCCGCAGATCGGACCTTACGCGACGCCGGCCGAAGCGCGCGAGGCGGCAGTGGAGTATGGCCGCAAGATCATTGCGGCAGACCGGGCCGTGCCCGAAGAGTAACGCCTCTGATAGTACGCGGCGTAGGTGGCGGCTCCGGCATGTAAGCAAAGTGGATGAACGCATTGCCGACGGTCACGGGAAACCAGCCGCCGCGGGGAATCTTCCGCAGATTCGCCGCGATCAGCATTCCGTCGACGATCAGGAGCGGCACGCTGGCCGCGGCCACCGCCAGCGTCGACCAGTGCCAGAGGGTGGGGGACAGCGCGATCATCTGGATCGTGGTGGTCAGCATCGTCAAGCCAGCCGCGATGCCATACGCGGACCATACGCGGACGTGAGGTGCGAAACGTGATGACAAGGAGCATGACCGCTGCGAAGAGGATTGCGTTGAGCGTGCGTGGAGCGCGCCGCTCTGACGCAATTCAATGGGTGGCGAGGCCCGGTTCGGGTGGCGGCCCGGCATCGGTGCCGGAACATTCATACTGGGAGATCACCTGGGCGCCAAACAGCAAGAGTGTGGCGAGCCACTCGAGACTGAAGAGGATCACGATGGCAGTTGTCAACGAGCCGTAAACCACACTGACCTGTGACAGCGTGGCGAAATACCAGACCAGCACATGGCGCGTGATTTCCCACAGCAGGGCCGCTGTCACGCCACCGAACAATGCGTGCCGCAGCACGGGACGGCCAACTGGCATTACAAGGTAAATCGAGGTCAGCACGAAGATTTCGCCGGCCACGCCGAGCAGATATAGCAGCGCGCGCGAAAATCCCTGCAGCGAAACATGGCGACCGAACAGCTCGACACCTTGCGCGCCGACCGCCTGCAAGCCGGTGGAGACGAATGTGACGATCAGCAGGCCGACGCCGAGAAAGAGGATATAGCAATACGGCAGCAGCGCCGACAGCATGAAATGACGCCGGCGGATCGCCACCCGATGCACGAAGATCACCGACATCGCGTTCTCCAGCACGGTGAAGGCAAGCGAGCTGAAGAAGAACATCGTCACGAGCAGCACCCAGCCAATCACCGCGCGGTGCGCGAGAAAATTGGCAAGTTCACGGACGAGCGGGTCGGCCTGGCCCGGCACCAGCCAGCGCAGCAAACGCGCAAGCGTGGCGAGCAGAAGGCGCGGGTCCACCACGTGCGACAGCGCAATAACAATCAGGATCAGAAGCGGAACAATCGAAAGGAGAGCGTAGTAGGCTACCGCCCCAGCCAGCAGCATGCCCTGGTTGGCGCGAAAGGCCTTCAACGTCTGCAGCAGGAAAACGCCCGGATGCCGTGCAATGCTGCGCGCGCGGTGCAGGGTGTCGACGCTCATGGCTGCGGCGCGACCGTATTGGTGACGCGAGCCCCGCGCCTACTCAGGCGCATACCTGAATTCGGGCAACGCCTCCACGGACTTCTTCGTCGCGTCCGGCAGGATGAGCTGCCGGCGGTCGATCTGCAGATCGCGGAACGGCACCGCCACCAGATGCTTGCCCATCCCCAGAAATCCGCCCACTGACAGGATCGCATAGGCGCTGCTGTCGTTCGGCGCGACGACGAGGTCGTCCACCGTGCCGATCTTTTCCTTGTCGCGGTTATAGACGGTTGCGCCTTCGAGCCTGGAGGCCCGGTATCCAGCGGAGAGCTGGACGACATCAGTCCGCTTTTCCGTAATGGATTGAGGCGCCCCTTGAGCCAGCGCACCTGTGGTAAAGATCGCGGCGAGCAGTCCCGCGGAAACAAGCGTGGTCGTTCGTTGAATCATGGTTTTCACCTTCTGTCGGCAAGGGCTTGTGTAGTAGCAGACGCAAAAGTCGTGCCGCGGGCAGCGGATGCGAACGTGTCCGTTAATCGAGCGCATCGCGACCGGTCATCGTCTCCGCTCGCCCTTTCGACCTGCGCCATCGTAATATTCTGCATCGAACTATCTGTGGTCAGATTCGAAGCTGTGTGATCTTGGTGCCCTCCAGCGAAACACCGGCCATCAGGCCCGCATTGGTCAGTACGAACGCCTGCACCGGCGCAGTCGCGGTCGACGTATCGATCTCGCCATTCGCCCCAGGGGCGGACCTGAATTCACGAGGCTGAGGGCCGGGTGAAAAGGCGCGCGATTTCTGTCAAGTCTTTGAGTTCGAAGTTAGAGGGTGAGCTGACACCCAAGCAACTGATAGAAAAACGGTATGCGCAGCCTCTACTTCATTTACAAGAATGTTTTCGGCAAGTTCGTAAGTCGCGTTGGGAATCTTTATCGACCTTCGTTAAATTTCAGAAACTGGCGGAAGAAACGGAGATTTGCTGGGGGAAGAGCGCAACGGAGATTCGTCTGAATCACACATTTTTCCGGTACGACACATTGTTTCTGAGGGATGACGATTTGCCAGCATCAATCGTCGGGGACAGCGGAGCAGCAACGGCCTGATGTAGTTCATACGGAAGGACATGAAGCTTTGCAACATGCCTCCCCAGGCGCCCCACCTGGTTTGAGGCGGAGCGCCGACCTTCTCAGAACAGGTACATACCAGCCACAAAAATCACGCCTGAAAACAGAAGCGCCGTCACGCAGTAGCCCATGATGTCTCGAACGCCCAAACCGGCGATAGCAAGTGCAGGCAGTGCCCAGAACGGCTGCGCCATATTCGTCCACGCTTCGCCGTAGGCAATTGCCATCGCGGACTTGCCGAGGTCCGCGCCGAGCGCTTGCGCCGCCGGCATAACGAACGGTCCCTGCACCACCCAATGACCGCCGCCAGACGGCACCGCGAAATTGATAAGCGCCGAACTCAGGAACGCCAGAAGCGGAAATGTGTGGACGTTCGCGATGTCGACGAACCACTTCGTAATTACGCCAGCCAGCCCCGAATGGTCCATAAGGGCCTGAATGCCAGCGTAGAACGGGAACTGAATCATGATGGCAGAAGCACCTTTCGCTGCGCCGGCAACAGCGCGCGCGTATGCCATCGGCGTCTTGTGAAGCACGATACCTGCTGCGAGGAACACGAGGTTCACGGTATCGATATCAAGTACGAAGCCTTTCTTGACGAATCGGATTACCAGAAACACGGCGCACAACGCCGCCACCAGGAGCGCCAGAATCCGGCTTTCTTCCATTCTCTCGGCGAACGTTGCGTTAGGAGGAAGTTTGCGTTCAACGCTTGGCGGGTCCTGCAAAAGCGCTGGGTCCACCGTGACGACATCCTCCGGCTTCGGCATCATGAGTCTCGCCAGAATCGGCAACAGAATGATGAGGCCAATGGTGATAAATGCGTTGTAGCCGGTGAATATGGTGTGCGATACCGGAATCAGACCGACTGTCTTCTCCATTGGATTGCCCTTGGTCGCGGCCACGAGCGGCACAGAGCCAGACAGGCCGCCGTGCCACGTCAGGAACCCCATGTAGGCGCTCGCGACGAGGAGGCGGTAGTCCGTTCCCGGGACACGTCTCGCGACCTCACGCGCAAGCATCGCACCAAGGACCAGACCGAAGCCCCAGTTAATGGCGCAGGCGACTCCGCCCACAAACGCCACCAGCATCACGCCTTGGCCCGGTGTACGCGCGGAGCTCGCCAGGGCGACCAACATCCGCTTGACCGGGCCTGAGCTCGCCAATGCGTGGCCGGTCACAAGAATCATCGCCATCTGCATCGAGAACGCGAGCAGATTCCAGAAGCCAGAACCCCATAGCATCACGAGGTCCGCAGGTGCCTTCGGCGTCAAACCAAGCGCGAGCGCGAAGGTCACGATGGTTAAGAGGATGGCAAAAATCAGGGGGTCCGGCAAAAACCGGTGCACCACCTGAGTAAAGAAGGCGGAAATTCGCTGAATCAAGTGTCTACTCCTCGTCACCAATATGAAGTCGGCCTACTGTCATTGTTATGGGCGGTAAGCCGCGCGCGGCGATTTTTGCACACAACGAAAAATCCTGCAGCGACGAATGCCGCGACTGTTGCAGTGGGTAAAGACGGCATTGATTGGTAGAGAGCCGCCCTCGGCAAAACTTGTGCCTTGGACAGACAGACGGGCTATCGTGAACCATAGAAGCAGCGACCAGGACAAGCCGAGCTCCCGCATGCGATTACGCCACGAGGACGCGACGGCGTCGTCCCAATCGTCACTATCAGCGGCGAATCAGACCGAACTAATTGACTCACTTCTGACAACGGCGCTGTGGATTGCAGGTTCCTGGTTCGTCGGAGAACGGGCGTACCGGGATGACGTCGTACACGAGCACGGCTTCCTGAGCCGCCGAGATCGCTCGGTCAACTGGAAGGGAGGACGGCTCCTTGTCGTATGGCCGTTACATCGATGCTTCGGCAATAGCCTGTTTCTGTTCTGCTCGAATCAGTCCCTCGACTACCCTTGCTTCCGCCCTCGCAATCTCGTCAAGAGCGGCTATGGACAGTTGAGCATCCAGAATTGCGAACGCTGCGCAAAGGAGGGAATACTCGCTGTCCCTGAGCATCCAGCTGCCATCGTGATGTTTCGCGCTTTTGACGTGGACCATGGCCGTATGTGCGCTTTCAATGTTAGCAAGTTGGTCCGACGCGAGCCCGAGACGACACAGCTCCTCGGCAGCAAGTAAATGCCGGCTCAAGGTCGCAAACAGGTCTCGCGACCCTTGGCCGCGGCGGAATGCATCGAGAGCCGTGTAGCACTGCAAAAGCATCGCCCGGGTAACCGGCTCGTGCGCGGCGCGGCTATAGGTCAGCGCACGCAGTAATGGTGACATTGCCGGCCGGGTGTGTTTGCGATTTCGTGATTTACCGGGCATGTTGATTTCAATCTCGTTCAATAACTCTCAGTCCCGCCACCGACGCGATGCCCGCTGGCAAAAGACGCCGCCGATACGCTGGCGGCGAAGCAGGGGACCTTTGACGTGTGTGCGACGACGATAGGAGGTAACAATTAAGAAAGGCTTAAACACTGCGGCGAGCAACTCTGTTCCCCAGCATTACTCCGCGCGTGCCGCCTGTTTCTGCGCGGCCTGTTCCTCGGCGTGCTTTTTGGCCAGGTGATGTCCGACGATACAGCCGCCAACCGCCCCTGCGACCGCGTGATGTCCAGCATAGTGCCCGGCAACCCCGCCCACGACCGCGCCCTTGAGGCAACCGGCTGCGTTTGCCGTTCCGATGCCTGCGAGTGCTGACATTGCAATAGTGAACACGAACTTGCTAGTAGTTTTCATCTTGTAATACCCGTCGATTGTGTTGATGTTGAGTCTGTTATCGAGATTTCAGTCTCGACGCGTTATGTTCGGGAACGCCCCATCGGAGAAATGAAATCTCCCTGTGCACGCTGACGCATATAACGCTCGCGCCGTCATCTCCGTGCACGTTGGAAACGTGACCTTTGTAAGCAATTGTCAGCGGTGCGGCGTGGTCGAGCCAGATTGTTGCCGCCGATGCCTGATCGATTTGGCTGGGCACGGGACAATCGGTGCGGCGCTCGTTGATGGGATACTTGAGTTGACGGCGGCCGGCTCAAACCGGATTGCGATCAGTGACCAGACATACCGGTTTATCCGGAGTTTTACGCACATCGCCGACCGCGGTGCTGTGGTATTTACTCCGGCGTAGCGCTGGACCTGCTTGCCCTTCGGGCCTTGCTTCACTTCGAAGCTCACCTTCTGGTTTTCCTGCAGGGATTTGAAGCCGTTTAACGATCGGGCGTCAAATCCGAATTGTTGCCAGTCAGGGAACGATGTTTTGCAACGGCAACAGGTGATTTGTTGGCCTGAACGTCACATACTTACTCCCGAGTCTAGTATGCCGGGTAAGAAATTCGCAGGCAAAGCTGCGGCGGTAGCCACCGCTGTTGATTGGATTGCGTCCAGTATTCATCGCGCGAAATGACCAGACTCCTTATGGCCGAAATCTGCATCGTTGCGAGCGCAACATGGCACGGCCGAATCAACGGGAACGAGGTCGAAGGAGAAGCGGATGAGCGCAGAAAGGTCCTTGCGTGTGCTGGTTGAAAAGTGGCTGACCCCAACTCCGGCATCACCGATTCGGGTAATCCGGTTCGGTCGAACAGGCTCCAATCGGAACCGGTATGTGCGCATAGAAGCATGGCGACCGGAAGGTCCGGCTGCACTTTTTTTCTTCCAGCACGATGACGGTGCGTGGCGCGTGTTCCCGCCCGAGACCGGACGCTTGACAATACGCGCTTGCGTAAGTGCTGTGTGACCGCGCTATCTGCGATTCCTTTCATAGGACAGCATAGATAGTTAAGCTAAATTAAAAACCAAAAATTGCTAACGCGGCAGGTGCGATACCGGACTGCTCGCTCCATCGTGCCTTGAATCGCGCGCGGTGGTGCCAGATGCTGGCGCGCAATACATTAACTGATAGAGACACTGGAGAAACCAATGCTGCGAATCCGTAGCCCCCGAATCACAGCGCAGTTGGCTGACACGGAGATGTGCGCCGACTACTCCGAGGACACCGGCTGCCTGCGCATTCTTCAACAGGGCGTTGTCGTGCGCGAATGGCTTCCGCCAAATTCGTGGATGGCCATCGCGTCGGTCGCCGGTGCCCGCAACTGGGGAACACGACCCGATTCGAACGAACTTCGTGCGCTGCTGGAGAGCGAGGTGTCGTTGATGCTTGTCGACTAACCGTGACCTTCCAGTTCCAGCAATGTGGCCAGCGCCTCCGTGGTGTCGCGTTGTCGTCCACCAGAAGGATACGAACCGGTGCCACCCTGAGCATCGTGGCCGCGGTGGGCTCGTCCCAACCTTCGCAGACAATCGGCAAGCGCACGGTAACCTCCGTACCGCCCGGGCCTCGGCGTTGGCCTTCGCCTGCGCCAGGCGGTGCAACGCGTCGTTTTCCGCCGCGAAGTCAGGCGCGCGATGGGGGCGTTCGTCTAAAGCCGTTGTGATTAAAAAGTGCCCGCGCGCCGTGCGCGGTCCGCTGCGGGTGACGCATCCGGTCCGGTCATATGCGCTCCAGGGTGTAATTTGTATGAAGGATGCACGGAAGGAATTGCCGTGCCGGATGAATTGCAGCCCCCGCAACTTAAGAGTCATGGCGGTAAGGCCGACGCTGCCTGCGTCAGTGACAAAGCCGGGGCAGGAACGCCAATTGCGGTACTACTGGTTGCCCTCTCGGGCGAACAGGGTTCCCTGGATTGGCGACGATACTGCTTGTAGATGACGACCCGAATATTCTGCATCCGCTTAGACTACTGCTTGAGCGGGAAGGATACCGCGTGCTCACCGCGCCAGATGGGCAAGCCGCGCTGTCTGCAACTGTCGTGGAGAGTCCGAATCTCATCGTGACCGACTGGATGATGCCGCGCATGGATGGTGTTGGACTGTGCCGACGACTCAAGGACGACGCGGCGACAGCCGAGATTCCAGTCGTCATGCTGTCAGCGGCGTCGCCGCCTCCTCCGGTGGAGCCGCTGTGGGATGTCCTTTTGCCGAAACCCACGCCCATAGCCCGACTGATTAAGGAGATTCGTACTCTCGTGAAGGAGCGCGGCTCAAGCGCGTCGGCTCATGCGCCCACGCGATGAAGTATCCCGTCGGAGTCCCTTGCCGTAACTTCAGCTGTCAAACCCGGCAAACCGCTGACCGGCGACATCGCGTTGAAAATGAAGGAAACGTATCACTTCCATTCCAACGCTGGCGCGGGCCTTCTTTCTGTCATTCTTTCTTGAACGCTGCTCTGCCGCGGCCTATCTTTAAGTTGCTCTCATTCAGGAGACGGCCATGGACTGCAGGGTGGTAAGTGTGCATTTCGACAACCAACGCCTGTTTCTCGACCTGGCTGACGGTCGGGCGGTCCAGTTTCCACTGGACCGGTTCCCTGTCCTGCGGGCAGCTACAACAGCGGAGCGCGCGCATTTTGCAATCTCTTTGGACCGCCAGCAGTTGTACTGGCCGGAACTGGACGAAGAGATGAACATCGCCGCTTTGTTTCAGTCCTCGCGAGACAGCACGCAACACTAGCGGCTTTTCCTGCAGAGTATCCGACGCTATCCGTCGAACGCGACGCCGCGATTTCTCCGTTCTCGACTTGCCGGTTTGTTTCTTCCGGCAGGGCGATGCCTGCATCCCGCTTCCGTTCCTGCACTGCACAACAAATCTCACAAATCAGGTGAATATCGGACCTCTATTGCCCGCAATATATGGCATGAAGCGCACCGAACGATGCTGTCAATGCGGAAAATCGTATGCCGGAGCCTGACTAATGCGGTTGGATTTGTGCGTCGCACAATAATAAAATAATTGTCAAATCGCCCGGGGAGGGTTTACGCTTAAGTCACTTCCTCGCGAGATGACTATGGGTACGCCTGCTCTTCTGGACCATGACGAACTGCTCGCCGCTTGGTGTCGCGTCACTCCGAATACAGAATTTGTCGAGCGTTACCGGTATGAACTGGACGAACTCGGCGAGGCTGTTCTGAATCCTTCCCCGTCTGCCAGGCGCCAGATAGTGCTCACGGATGTCTACTGTCACCTGACCGAATACATGGGTCATGGCGCAGCAATGTCGGTGGCCATTTCGACACGGTCATTTGGCATCAGGGTCCCGGACGTCGTGTGGATGCCGTGTGATAAGTGGGAAAGCTTCGACCGCGACGGCCCAGTGCCGTTTGTGCCCGACCTCTGCGTTGAAGTGCTTCTCGATAGCGACAGGGCGCAGGACATCGACCGCCGCATAGCAAGCTATCTGGAGGGCGGCGCGAGTGAGGTAATCGTTGTGAACCACTTTGGACGCGTTGAATTCTGGGGCGCAAGAGGCCGGCAGCCAACTTCAACTTTCGGGATAACACTCCCGCTTGACCGCATGTATTTCGAAGAACGTGACGTGCCGACTATTCTGAGCGTTCGTTGTTGAGAGCCTATCGTTCAAATCCGGATGTTCCTGCTCTGGCTCTCCAAAGCTGCAAACGCGGCCAGCGGCTAGCAAACCACCGGCCCGTTACACTCGCGGGTGCCGCATCGACGGAGTAATTGTCAGGCCAACCAGCAATCCTTCTGGAGAAAGAAATCGTGTGACCGTCTGCCCCCACGGCTCTTTCTTGTTCTTGACGAGAATTCGATAGCCTCGCGATTCCAGTTCCGCAGTTGCTCCTTCGACGTCCTCGACATCAAATTCGAGCCATGCCTGGGGAACGGGCGTGTCGTCCGGCCAGGAATCTTTGCCAAAGCAGGACTGCGCCGCCTGCTCGAGCGGCCATAAGGCAAAACTCTGAACTCCTTTCAGAGCCTCCGTATGCAGATAACCGCCTGACTCCTCCTTGAATGAGATATTGAATGTCTCCCCGTACAAGTTCCGGCCCGCGATCTTATCGCGGACGATTGGTCCAAATCCGGCAACGAACAGGACCTTGATACGCTCAAACTCTTGCATGTGAACGCCTCCTTTGGCTGCAGATGCGGCAGGTAGTGGGGTGCGTTTCTGCCTGTTCAGGCCGACGCCCCCAAGTCCAGCCGATTTTTTGTAGCCCTGAAACTCGCGACAAACGGCGAGCCGACCTTAGACGATGCCCCGCAACGTACCGTTGGCACGATTCGCCAGGATGTACTGCAGCTTATCGAGCGAAAGTGGCTTGGTCAGATGGAAATCGAAGCCGGCCGCCAGTGCCCTCGACTTGTCGGATTCGGATGCATAGCCCGTGAGCGCTACCAGTATGATGTCGTCGAATCCGCGATTCAGGCGAACGGTTCGTGCAACTTCGAAGCCGTCCATTTCCGGCATCCCCACGTCGATGATTGCGACCTCAGGTTGCTTTTCAGACATCAGCCGTATGGCGTCGCGCCCGTTGTCCGACGTTGTTACTTCGTGACCTTCAAGCTCGAGCAAAATGCTCAGCGCTTTGAGCGCATCCTGATTGTCGTCAACGAGCAGGAGACGTGTCGGCTCGGGAGTCGCAGCGGTCGCGCTGGGGGCGACTGCGTCCGTATCCGCTATCGTCGGGGCTATCGGCAAACGAAGAGTCACAACCGTGCCTTTGCCCGAGCCTTCACTCCTGATTGAGATGGTTCCATGGTGCAGTTCGACCATCCGCTTCGCCACCGCGAGCCCGATTCCCAAGCCTCCTTCGGAACGTGCCTGGCCGCGGGCAGACTGCGCGAATAACTCGAAGACGTGTGGCTGGACCGCGCTATCGATGCCCATGCCGTTGTCAGCGACATCAATAACAATCAGCCCGGATGCTTCTTCGCGCGAGTTGTCTGGTTCGACGCGAACGCTGAGTTCGATGGTGCCGCCGACAGGTGTGTATTTCGCTGCGTTCGAAAGGAGGTTACCCAGCACCTGGCTCAGGCGGACATGGTCAGCACACACGAGGATGGGCTCGTCGAGTCCAGTTATTTTGAGTGTGTGCCTGCGGGATGCGATGTGGTGTCTGACGGCTGTCACGGCATCGAACACAATGTCGCTGAGTGACGTGTCGCTGTGCTTGATAGCGAGCTTGCCATGTTTCAGACGGGCGGCGTCGAGCAGGTCATCGACCAGCGTGCGCAAATGTCTCATCTGGCGTTGCGCGATGGTCAGCACTTCGACGGCTCTTTCGTCTTCGGCGCAAAGTCGTTTTGCTGCACTGATGGCGCCATCGATTGGCGTCATTGGATTTCGCAACTCGTGACTGAGCATCGCGATAAATTCGTTATGCCGCCGGTCGCTCTCTTCACCGCTGTCGCGCGCATTGACGATGGTCAACGCCGAGCCGGCGAAAACGGCGAGGTTGGAGAGCAGTCTGACGTCTTCGAGGTCAAATCTGCAATCCTCTGTATGTGACATCACCCATATCGCCCCTAGCCCCGCATTCTCAGCCGTGATTGGAACGACAATTCCTTCCGGTACGTCGACTCCCGGAAACGCAAGGCAAGGGAACTGGGTCTGCGGGTTGACGAATAGTTGCGGTGTCCCCGCCTCCAGGGTCACGGCGCACGGGCACTCGTCCCATGCGGTCGTATGGCCGCGCAGGTCAGCGCAGAGCCCGGCAACCGCGAGCCACCTGAAGACCCGGTTGTCGTCTGGTCCTTCGACAAGACTGATACCAGCGCTACCCGCGCGGCACAGTGCCAGAGCCGTGTCCGCGATGGCTTGCAGAAATTCGGAGCGCGGGCCGGCCTGAGCTTGGGCGAGTGCCACGAGCGCCCGGTTCTCGGCCGCATAATCTGCGGGGCGGGCCGGTCTGCGGGCGAGCTCATCCGTTTGACTGGGCGCGCGATTGCTTTCCATGGCTGACAGAGCGACTGGAGAAATAGAGAAAGTTCGAAGGTCGGGATGCCGGGATGTTGCCAGCTCGACAGACGGGCGCCAGAGCGACGTTCTTCACAGCGGCGAATTTCACATTACGGGAGGGGCGGCACAAAGTCAACGAGGGTTCGTACCTGCTTGCCTGCTGGCAAAGGCGGCCTCGGTCCACGAAGGACCGCGCCCCGAAATTGCTGACGGCGGTCTAACTACGGCGAGTAGAAATTTTTGCTGACTCGATACTGGCTCGGGAGCGCCATTTCCGTTCGCTCCCCGACATCACCGGCATGCGCCAGTCGGCGACCACTATGTCTACAGGGGATTCGATGAACATTGCCAATGCTGACTTGCCGTCGCTCGCCGTCTTCACTTGAAATCCGTCCGCGACACAGTTCGCCGCCCAAGCGGCGAGGGTTTCCGCGTCGTCATCTACCAGCAGTACGCTTGCCATAACGGCAACCGCGCAATCCTCTCCGCCTCCGCGCGCTTGAGCCCAAGTGCCTGTAGCACGACCGCAGCAGCGCGCTCGGCAAAGTTCTGTTCTCCCAGTCCAGATGCCTTCTGCTGCCGGACCGCTGGTGTAACGGAGGCGGAAAAGTGCAACTCAGCGGCGATCGCCGCGAAGATGATGCCTGTAACGGAAATGAGGCACAGGAAGTGGTCCGGGACGACAAAGCGTTTCGCGGAAATGCCACTTTGACTATCGCGCAGCAGTCGCTGACCGAGACCCCAGTTCAGCGCATGTACCGTAAAACCCTCGCGGATCAGGAGTTGTCCCCACACCGGCTCGCGGCGGGCGCGCATCAGCGTATGGCGCACACAGACAGCGACCACTTCGGCCGGGTCAGACAGCCCGCCGGCCATGCGGTCAAGCGTGCCGGCGAACTCCTCGAACACCCACTCGACGAGCGCGGCGAAGATTCCTTCCTTCGACTCGAAATGGTTGTAGAAGGAGCCGAAACCGACATCGGCGGCTTCGGTGATGTCCTTGATGGCCACTGAACCCATCCCTTTCTCGGCCATTAGCCTGAGCGCAGCGTCGAGCAGGCGGGTCCGAGTCTCCCGCTTGCGGCGGGCGCCGCGCGGCTGGCGCCCGTCGGTCGCCTCGGCCGGATCTGGCAGCTTTTGTGTGCGCTGCCGGGTTGCACGGGAGTTCGGGGTATCAGGCATCTCGGTTCCAGATTTCTGTAGCGTCGTATTGTAGATTTTTACGTCATGATTGACAAGTTCATCAGTTATGGGATGTAATGTCACTGTTGCGAACGGATCAGCGAGCGCATGGACAGACCAATTGAGTTGCGACGGTGCCTGGAACAGGGCGTTGCAGCGCTGAAGATGAGTCGTCCACTGCCGTTCCGATCCGCCAGCGCCGGGCTCGGGGCGAAGATCTGTTTGACGCTCGTCCTCTAGCTGTTCCGTGGGGAGTGGCCGCGTGCGATGACGAAGTACGAAGAGTTGCAAGCGGTTTGTATCAGGCGCAGCGAGTAGGAATACTAAGTTGTAGGCATGCCGGATCGAGTATTCGCGCACTTCGCAAAGCATGCTGCAAGACACACCGTGTCTTCCGATGCCTCGCCCATTTTATTGCTGGACCATCACCTGCCTTGTGAACATCGTGAAACTTTCCGGTCTTAAAACGCAGACGCTTGCGCGTCCCTTCCTGCCGTCCGTCGTCCGGCCATCCCTCCGAGGACGTCTTCTGATTGCGGCTTGCGGCGCAATGCTGCTAGCGGCCTGCCACCAGCGCGAAACCGTTGCTCCCGAGCCCAAGCCGGTCGTCGCCATCGCGGTGCATCCCGATGGGCGCACGGCGAGCGCCTCGCTGCCGGCTCAGGTACAGGCGCGGTACTCCACGCCTCTTTCGTTCAGGGTCGCAGGCAAGGTCACCGAACGGCGCGTGCGCATCGGCGATACCGTCAAGGCGGGGCAGGCCGTTGCGCTGCTCGACCCTACCGATCTGCGCAATAACCTGGCCAACGCGCGAGCGCAGCTCGACGCCGCCGAACATCGTCTCGTGTACGCCAAACAACAGCTCGATCGCGACCGCGCTCAGGCGCAGGCAAACCTGATCGCGACGGCGCAGCTGGAGCAGACCCAGGACGCCTACGCTTCCGCCCTCGCGCAGCGCGATTCGGCGCTTGCCCAAATGGCGCTCGCCACGGATCACCTGCGCTACGCCACGCTAACGGCAGACCACGACGGCGTCATCACGTCGGAGGACGCCGACACCGGCCAGAACGTTCAGGCAGATCAAGCCGTCTATCACCTCGACTGGACGGGAGACGTGGATGTTGTCTGCGACGCGCCCGAGCGGACGCTTGGCGCATTGACCGTCGGCGGCAATGCGCGCGTGAGCCTGTCCGCGCTGCCCGGTAAGACGTTTGAGGCGCGCGTGCGCGAGGTGTCGCCCGTCGCCGACCCGCAAAGCCGCACCTGGCGAGTGAAGCTCACGCTGGCCGCGCCAAGCCCCGAAGTTCGCCTCGGCATGACGGCCAATGTCACGTTCGATGACGTCAGTGACGCGCCAACGGCGCGTCCGTTCGCGCTGCCTGTGACGGCGCTCTTTCATAAAGGCGAGGACCCGGCAGTGTGGGTGGTGCGCGCCGGCAGCGACACCCTTGAGCTGCGCCCTGTCAGCATCACGCGCTACGACGAGCGCACGGTCTCCGTCACCGGCGGCCTGCACGACGGCGACCGCGTCGTGATGCAGGGGGTGCACGCAGTGAGCGCAGACCAACACGTGCAGGTGGTGGCACCGGTGCATCCCGAGGATTTTTCGTCATGAACGCACGCGACCGCGAAACCGGGCGTGACAGCGCGCCCGTCACCCCGTCCGACGCCGAGGCACATGGCGAAGGCGGCTTCAATCTCTCCGCGTGGGCGTTGCGCCATCAGCAGCTCGTGATCTTTCTGATCGGGCTTGCAACCCTGTTCGGCGTGATCGGGTATACGCAGCTTGCCCAGTCGGAAGACCCGCCGTTCACGTTCCGGACCATGGTCGTCAAGACTTACTGGCCGGGTGCGACTGCCCGCGAGGTGCAGGAACAGATCACGGACCGGATTGGTCGTCAGTTGCAGGCCGCGCCGTACGTCGACAACATCAAGAGTTACTCGCGGCCCGGCGAGTCGATGATCTTCTTCGCAATGAAAGACTCGGCCCCGGTCAAGGATGTCCCAGAGACCTGGTACCAGGTGCGCAAGAAAGTGGGCGACATCGCGGCGACGCTGCCCAAGGGGACGGTTGGACCGTTTTTCAACGACGAGTTCGGTGACGTCTACACAAACATCTATGCGCTTGAAGGCGACGGCTTTACGCCTGCGCAACTGCACGACTACGCGGACCAGTTGCGCGCGATCCTGCTGCGCGTGCCCGGCGTCGCCAAGGTCGACTACTTTGGCGACCCGGACCAGCACATCTTCGTCGAGATATCGAATGCAGAACTGACGGGGCTCTCTATCACGCCGCAGCAGCTCGCCCAGGCAATCGACGCACAAAATACCGTTGCGCCCGTGGGCACCATTACGACGGCGGACGACCGGGTGTTCGTGCGACCGAGCGGCGCGTTCAAGGACGTGCAGGCGCTCGCCGACACGCTCATCACCGTGAACAAACGTACGTTCCGGCTCGGTGACATCGCGAAGATCACGCGCGGCTACGACGATCCGCCCGTCACCCAGATGCGGGTCGGCGGACAGGCGGTCCTCGGGATCGGCGTCACAATGCAAAAGGGCGGCGACGTGATCAGCCTCGGCAAGGCGCTTGACGCGAAAACCGCCGAACTGCAGGCCGCCATGCCGGCGGGACTCAAGCTGGCTGCCGTCTCGAGCATGCCTCACGCGGTCAAGCATTCAGTGGACGAGTTCGTCAGGTCGGTCGCCGAAGCGGTAGCAATCGTGCTGGTCGTGAGCCTCGTTTCGCTCGGCCTGCGCACCGGCATGGTCGTCGTGATCTCGATTCCGATCGTGCTCGCCGTGACGGCGCTGTGCATGCATGTGTTCAATATCGGGCTGGACCAGGTCTCCCTTGGCACGCTCGTGCTCGCGCTCGGGCTGCTCGTCGACGACGCGATTATCGCCGTCGAAACGATGGCCGTGAAGCTCGAGCAGGGGTGGACTCGCACGCGCGCGGCGGCCTTTGCCTACACGAGCACGGCATTCCCTATGCTGACCGGCACGCTCGTGACGGTATCGGGCTTCCTGCCGATCGCACTCGCGAAATCGAGCACGGGCGAATACACGCGCTCGATCTTCGAAGTGTCGGCCATAGCGCTGATCGTCTCGTGGTTCGCGGCCGTCGTGCTGGTCCCCTTGCTGGGCTTCCACATGCTGCCCGAGCATAAGAGCCACGAGAGTGGCGGGCACCATCACGAGCACGATGTTTACAACACCGGCTTCTACCGGCGCCTGTCGGGGTGGGTCTCGTGGTGTATCGAGCGTCGCTGGGTTGTGCTTGGTGTCACTGCCGCGCTCTTTGCGATCGCGATGGCGGCCTTCACGCGCGTGCCGCAACAGTTCTTCCCAAACTCGGAGCGGCCGGAGCTGCTCGTGGACCTGCGACTGCCGGAAGGCGCTTCGTTCGAGGCGACGCTGCGTGAAGCGAAGCGCCTGGAAAAGGCGCTCGACGGCAATCCCGGGATCGACCACTTCGTCGACTTTGTGGGCACCGGAGCACCGCGCTTTTACCTGCCGCTCGACCAGCAGCTTCAGCAGCCCAACTTTGCGCAGTTCGTGATCACGGCAAAAAGCGTCGAAAACCGCGAAGAGTTGATGCGCTGGCTCGATGCCAAACTCGGGAGAGAGTTCTCCGGCGTGCGCACGCGTGTGGCGCGGCTCGAGAACGGTCCGCCCGTGGGTTTCCCGATCAAGTTCCGGGTGAGCGGCAACGATATTGCAACCGTGCGCTCCATTGCTGAAACGGTCGCCGGGAAGGTCCGTGCCGACTCCCGCACACGCAATGTCCAGTTCGACTGGGACGAGCCGGCGGAACGGTCGATCTCGTTCGAGATCGATCAGAGCAGGGCGCGCCAGCTTGGCGTCACGTCGGGGGACGTATCGAACTTCCTGGCCATGACGCTTTCGGGGTACACGGTCACGCAGTACCGTGAGGGGGACAAGCTGATCAACGTCGATCTGCGCGCGCCGAAGAGCGAGCGTGTTGATCCCGCGCAGCTCACGAGCCTCGCGATTCCGACGCCGAACGGCCCGGTTCCGCTCGGCTCCCTCGGACACGTTCGGGACACGCTCGAGTACGGCGTGATCTGGCAGCGCGACCGGCAGCCGACGATCACCGTGCAGGCTGACATTCGGGGCGACGCGCAGGGCATCGACGTGACCCGCGATATCGAGGACGCGCTCGCCGGGGAACAAGCGAGACTGCCGGTCGGTTATCGCATCGAAGTAGGCGGCGCGGTCGAAGAAAGCGTGAAAGGCCAGACCTCGATCAACGCCGAGATGCCGCTCATGATTATCGCCGTGCTGACGTTGCTCATGATCCAGCTCAAGAGCTTCCTGCGGACGTTTATCGTCGTGCTGACAGCACCGCTCGGGCTGATCGGCGTCGTGGCCGCGCTGCTCCTGTTCGGCAAGCCCTTTGGTTTCGTCGCGTTGCTCGGCGTGATTGCCATGTTCGGCATCATTATGCGCAACTCCGTGATTCTGGTCGACCAGATCGACCAGGACATCGCGGCGGGGCATGGGCGCTTCGACGCGATTATCGGTGCAACCGTGCGGCGCTTCAGGCCAATCATACTGACGGCCGCAGCCGCCGTGCTCGCCTTGATTCCGCTGTTGCGTTCAGCGTTCTTCGGGCCCATGGCGACCGCGCTGATGGGGGGTATCACGATCGCCACGGGACTGACCATTTTCTTTCTGCCGGCGCTCTATGCGACGTGTTTCAGGATTCGGCGCGATGAGCGCGGGATGCAACCGGTTGTCGTCGAGCATACGGAGATCTGATCATGAAGCTTGCCCATAAGACATCCGCTCTCGCAGTCGCTACGGCGCTCGCGCTGACGGCCTGCTCGTTCGGCCCCAGCGGCGAGCCGCCGGCGACGCCTTCGCCCGAGCACTACGGGGCGCAGGCGCAGCCCTCGAAGACTGTTGCCGCAGGCGGTATTGCGCAGCAATTCGATATCGGCTCGACGGCCGTTCCGCAATGGTGGCGGCTTTACCGGTCCGCCGTGCTCGATGCACTCGTCGACGAAGGCTTGCGCAACAGCCCGACGCTTGCAGGTGCGCAGCGAACGCTCGCGGCCGCGCAAGAGGGACTGCGCGCGCAGGTCGGCTCATCCACGCTGCCGTCAGTCGACGGTGCCGCCCAGGTTGAACGCGCGCGGTCACCCGTCGTGCCGGGCCTCGGCCCTGAGCAGGTGCAGTACAACTTTTTCGCCGGGCAGATTCAGGCGCACTACACATTCGACTTCTTCGGCCAGACGCGCTACGCAAACGCGGCGGCTGCCGCTCGCGTGAACGTGCAGGGGTATGAGCTGGAAGCAGCCCGGCGCGCGCTCGCCGCCAACATCGTCGGCACGGCGATCAATGCGGCGGCGCTCGATCGTCAGATCGCGCTCACCGAACGGCTCGTCGCTGTGGCGAGCGAAACCGCAAACGAGGATCGGCAACGGTACGCGCTCGGGTCCATTTCGCACGTGCAGGCGCTCAATTCGACGCAGGACGCAGATTCGATCGCGGCGAGCCTTCCGGCCTTGCGCCAGCAGCGCACCTCAACGGTCCACGCGCTGGCGGTACTGATGGGCCGGACGCCGGATGACGCACCGACCGTTCCCGACCTCGACAGCCTGTCGTTGCCTGACCATGTACCCGTCGTCGTGCCGTCGGACCTGCTGCGTTCGCGTCCGGACATTCAGGCCGCCGACGCCACCGTGAAAGCGGCCGCGGCCGACGTTGGCGCGGCGACCGCGCAACTCTTTCCGAGCCTGTCACTGACGGCCTCGATGGGCCGCGGCGGCTTTAGCTGGCCCGCGATGCTCTCAGGCGCGGGCGGGCTCTGGGCAATCGGTGCGGGCCTGTCGCAGCCGCTCTTCCACGGTGGGGCGTTGTTCGCACAACGCAGAGCCTCGATCGATACCTACGATGCGGCGGTTCTGCATTACAAGTCGACGGTTCTGTCGGCATTCCAGGATGTCGCGGATTCGCTTGCCGCACTGGACAACGACGCGCAGACGCTGGCATCAACCGAAAGAGCGGCACAGACAGCCCGTACGGCATTCGACGAAACGGCGTCGCGCGCCCGTCTGGGTTCCCTGCCGTCAACGGCACAGCATGCCAGCGAGCAGCGATTTCTCAATGCAGAGCTTAGCGCCGTCCGCGCCGGGAGCCAGCGCATGAGCGATACCGCCGCACTCTTCCAGGCGATGGGCGAATTGCCGGACGATCAGCCGCACGTGACGTCAGGAGAATGAACCTGATTCCTTGAGGTCGGGGAGAGCGACGCGATGAATCGGTTCGCTCTCCAAAGCACCTTTGCTCATCGTACCAGGTCGGTGACCCTAATCCAGTAACGTGCCTTGTCGTCGTCGGCCTCATTCGTCATCGACTTCCGCCTCGACGAGTGGCAACTCTCGCATTGCAATCTTCTCCGCCTCCGCGCGCTTGAGCCCGAGTGTTTGCAGAAGCGTCGCTGCTGTGCGCTCGGCGAAGTGCTCTCCGCTGAAGCCAAGCTCGTCGAGCAGCTGCGCCGCCGGCGCGCCCGGCGCGACGAAATTCAGCTCGGCGGCAACTGCCGCGAGTACCGTACCGCCCACCGAAAGAAAGCCGATGAAGGGGTCGGCGACCACAAAGCGCCTGGCGGCGATGCCATTTCCGATATCCCGCAGCAGCCGCTGACCCAGGCCGCGGCTCAGGACGCGCGCTGAAAACCCTTCGCGTATCAGGAAGCGTCCCCATACCGGATCGCGCCGTGCACGCATCAGGGTATGGCGAACCGAGACGGCGATCACTTCAGCGGGGTCGGACAGGCCCCTGGTGAGGCGATCCAGCATGTCGGCAAATTCCTCGAACACGTTGTCCACAAGCGTCGCGTAGATGGCTTCCTTCGACTCGAAGTGGTTGTAGAACGAGCCGAAGCCGACGTCGGCGGCCTCGGTGATTTCGTTGATGGCTACGCCTTCCATGCCCTTTTCGGCCATCAGCGTGAGGGCGGCGTCGAGCAGGCGGGCGCGCGTCTCGCGCTTGCGACGGGCGCCGCGCGGCTCGCGTTCTTCGGAAACGGCAACCGGGGAGACTGGTGCCGCACGGGTAGGACGCTTTGCTGTCGGGCGATTTGAAGTGTTCGGCATGATCGGTCCAGTTTTGGCCACACCGAAGTATAGATGCTATTGTCTATGTTGACAAAACACTCAATTATGACTTTAATGTCATTAACGGCAGCCCAGCGCCGGTCTAACAAGCGAATACGGAGTGACTGTGGAGACAGCAGCAACAGATGGTCCCGCGCCGTGCATCCAGCATGGCGAGAGTGATGCGCCGACCGGGAAATTTCCGCCAGCCGTAGATGTTTTGTTGGTGGGTTATGGACCGGTGGGTGCAACGATTGCCAATCTGTTGGCACGGCAGGGTGTGAGCGTGATGGTTGTCGACAGGTCGACTGAAATATTCATGGCGCCCCGTGCGATCGCGCTCGATAACGAAGCGCTGCGCATCCTTCAGCTTGCCGGCGTTGCGGAGAGCGAATTCGAGACGATTGCCATACCGTATGTCCACATGAGGTCACCCATGCTGGGCCTGTTCGGCAGGGTGAATTCGCTGGGCAGCCTGGACGGCCATCCGAAGCTCGTCACCTTCTACCAGCCAGACCTGGAGCGGTGCCTGCGCGCCCGGCTCGAGAGATACGACTGTGCGCATGTCGCGCTGGGGGTCGAGCTCAAGAGCTACACGGAGGACCGGGATCATGTGCTCGCATCGTTAGATATTGGACAGGGGCGCATTCGTGTAGTCCGCGCCCGCTATCTGGTCGGCGCGGACGGGGCGAGTTCATTGGTACGCCAGCTCATCGGGCAGGAATTCAAGGGCAAGACGTTCGGCGAGGACTGGCTGATCGTCGACGCCCGTCACGTACCGCGTCCGATCGATCACATCGAGTTCATCTGCGATCACCGTCGGCCGATCCCGCATATGGTCGCGCCTGGCGGCCGTGAACGCTGGGAATTCATGCTGCGGCCTGGCGAGCGTCGCGAGGACATGGAATCCGAGGCGCGTATCCGGGAATTGCTGTCCCCATGGGGCAATGTCGAAGACATGATCATCGAGCGCAAGGCCGTGTATCGCTTCCATGCGCGCGCTGTCGATGCATTCAGCAAGGGCCGGGTGTTCCTGGCGGGCGACGCGGCCCACATCACGCCCCCCTTCGTCGGGCAAGGGTTGGTCGCAGGTCTTCGGGACGCAGCCAACCTTTGCTGGAAGCTCGCATGGGTGGTGAAAGGACGTGCCGACCCAAGGATTCTCGATACCTATGACCAGGAGCGGCGCCCCCACGCGAAGGCGATGATCAACCTGGCGAAGTTCATGGCCAAGCTCGTCATGCCCCGAAGTGGTGTCGTCGCACTATTGACTCACGGGCTGATGCGTTTGTCGAGACTGGTGCCGCGCCTGCGCGTGCAATTCGAAGAACTGCAGATCAAGCCGAAGAATGCGTTCCGCGACGGGCTGTTCGTCAAGGGTCGCTCTTCGACGAAGCTTGTTCGTGGCGCGGTCATCGCGCAAGGCTGGGTGAGAGGTTCGGATGGCTCCACGCGTCTGAGCGACGACGTGCTCGGGCAGGGCCTCACGCTGATCGGGTTTGGCGTGGATGCGGCGGCTGCGCTCGAGCACGTGACGGCCGCAACGTTTGCGCGTGCCGGCGGCCGCGTTGTCCAGATTGCACATCGGGGGCAACGGCTGCATCTTGCCCCGCGCGATAGCTGGGAAGACCTCGAAGGCGTATTTCTTCCCGGGCTGGTGCCCGCCGGGTGGGCTGCCGTAGTCCGGCCCGACAAGACAATCGTCCACGACGGCCCGGCCACCGAAGCAAACCGTATCGTGCGCGAGAGTCTTGCCTTGCTGGGTAGTCCCGTGAGCGCGCCGACACCGGAAGTCGAATCCGCTATTCGAACCGCCTGATTTCTTATCCGTTATGAACCTGACCACTGCACAGCCGGCTCGCCACCCCGATCCCACGACGAAAGCGTCGGCATTAGCCTATCTGATATTCGACCGGCCGGACCTCGGGAAAGCCGAGCAGTTTCTCAATGATTTCGGGCTACTGACCGTATCGCGCAGTGAAGCGCTATTGCTTCTGCGGGGAACCGGCGCTTCGCATTTCTGCTATGTCGTCCGAAAGGCGCCGAAATCCCGGTTCGTTGGTTTCGGGCTACAGGTCGACAACAGGGCCGATCTTGATGCACTTGCAAAAGTGCCTGGCGCCTCCGAGGTCGAGCGGTCGCCCTTGCCCGGCGGCGGCTATTCTGTACGGTTGACCGACCCCTCCGGCTTTCGCGTCGATGCAATATGCGGCCAGGCGCCAGTTTCGACGCTATCCCACCGGCCGCCATTGCCGTTCAACTCCGTGGATGCGGCCGTCCGGATTAACGGGACGCAGCGACCGCCCGAGTGCGCGCCCGAAGTTATCCGGCTCGGGCATGTCGTGCTCGAACTCGCCGATTATCAGGAAACGTGCGCATGGTATACGCAGCATTTCGGCTTCATCCCGAGCGATGTGCAGGTGCTTCCCGATGGCTCACCCGTCGTCGCGTTCATGCGGCTCGATCTGGGTGACAAGCCGGCCGATCACCATACCCTCGCTCTTGCGCAAGGCTTCCTGCCTACCTACAGCCATAGCGCCTACGAAGTCGTTGACGCCGATGCGGTCGGCATGGGCCAGCGCGTCCTGCGCGAGAAGGGCTGGACGCACGCATGGGGGATCGGCCGCCATATTCTGGGCAGTCAGATCTTCGACTACTGGCAAGACCCGTGTGGCGACAAGCATGAGCACTATTGCGACGGTGATCTCTTTACGGCTGATGCGCCGACCGGTGTCCATGCCGTGAGCCGTGAGGCGATGGCGCAATGGGGACCGACAATGCCGCGCAGCTTCACAAAGCCCAAATTCACGCCCGTGAGCATCGTGGCGCTCTTCAGGAACCTGCGCCGCAGCCCCGATCTGACGCTGAGCAAGCTGCGGACGCTGGCAAAGCTTTTTGCCTGAACCAACCCCTTCCATAGAATCCGGAGATCGATAAATGGCACTTCACGTTCTGCATTATTTGCATCAAGACCGCGCCCAGTGGGGCGTGGTCGCTAATGGCGCTATCACGCCGATTCCTGGCGAGTTCAAGTCGACCTCCGAGTTTATCGAGGCCAACCCGGTCGAACGGCTGCTGGTGCTAAGCGGTCCCACGATTCTCGAATCGGAGGTGCAATGGTTGTCGCCCGTGACCGTCAATCAGCAGTTCATCTGCCAGGGCGCGAATTATCGCCAGCATATGATCGAGTCCGGAATGGACCCGGATGTGAAGAAATTCAACATGATCTTCACGAAGGCGACGAGCTGCATCGTTGCGGCCGACTCGCCCGTGGTTAAGCCAAACGAAGTGCAGTTCCTTGACTACGAGATCGAACTCGGTCTCGTCCTCAAACGCAACATTACGTCGCGCGAAACGGTCACTGAGGAAAACCTGCATGACTACATCGCCGGCGCCGTGATCGTCAACGACTATTCCGCGCGCGACATCCAGATTCCGCAAATGCAGTTCTACAAGGGCAAGAGCTATCGCACTTTCGGCCCTGTCGGCCCTTACCTGTGCCTCCTGGAGAAACGGGATATTTCAAAGCTGAAGGAGCTCGTGCTGACGCTGACGGTGAACGGAGCTGTCCGCCAGAATGACTCCACGGCGGGCCTCGTCTACGGCCCGGCAGAGACCTTAACAGAGCTTTCAGGCGTACACGACCTGCGCGCCGGGGACCTGCTCGCCACCGGCACGCCCTCCGGTTGTGCCCTGAGCATTCCGTCACCGGAAAAGATGCGCGCCGCGGCGCAGCTGCCTGAAGCGGAAAAATGGCGTCTGTTCCTGAAGATGCAGGAGGAAAGGCCACAGTACCTGCGCGTGGGTGACATCGTGGAGGCGCATATCGTCAGCAATGACCGCTCGATCAATCTGGGCGTACAGCATAACGTCGTTGTAGAAGAGGCGGCATGAAAGGCGTCGCAAATATAGACGATGTCCTTGCCATCGAAACGCAGGGACAACCGGCGGATCTTCCGTCGAGTACCTACGAGATGATCTGTCGGGGCGCAGCCATCAATCCAATGGCACCCGCGCTTTCGTTCTTTGCAACGGCCGACGACCATCGGAACGCTGAGTGCTGGACGTATAGCGAACTCGTGCGTGATGTCACGCGAACCGCGAATATGTTTTCGCACCTGGGGGTACAGCGCGACTCGGTGGTCGCGTACGTTCTGCCCAACCTCCCTGAAACGCACTTTGTGATCTGGGGCGGGGAAGCCGCCGGGATTGTCTGCGCGATCAATCCGCTGCTTGAAGGCGAAGCCATCGGCGAATTGCTCAACGCCTCAGGTGCGAGCGTGCTCGTCACCCTGGCGCCGTTTCCCGGAACCGACCTTTGGCAGAAGGTGCAATCGGTGCTGCGCAAGGTCCCTTGCCTGCAGCATCTCGTGCTCGTGAATCCGGCCGACCGCGTGCCGGGTGAAAAAGGCTTCGAGGCCCGGATGCTCCAACGCGGCGAGTGTTCAAAACTGCATGGACCTGGCGGCATTCACAGTGCCGTTCCTGCGCATGTTGGCATCCACGATTTCAGCACTGCAATCGCGCAAGAGTCGGGGGTAGCGCTCAGCAGCACGCGTCGGATGAGTATTGATGATGTGTCGTCCTTCTTCTGCACGGGCGGCACCACCGGACTGCCGAAGATTGCGATTCGCCAGCACGGCAACGAGGTGGCCAATGCGTGGAACGCGGGTCAATTCTTCGGCGAAAGCATTGGTCCGGGGAAAACGATTTTTTGCGGACTGCCGCTTTTCCACGTCAACGCCGTGATCGTGACAGGTCTGCTGGCGTTCTCGCGCGGTGCCCACGTCGTGCTCGGCACACCACAAGGTTATCGGGGCGAGGGCGTTGTAAAACGTTTCTGGGAAATTGTCGAGCATTACCGCATCAATTTCTTCAGCGGTGTTCCGACACTCTACGGATCGCTGCTGGACGTTCCGGTTGGCGAGCGCGATATCAGTTCTCTCGAGTATGGCCTGTGCGGCGCCGCCCCCATGCCGGTGGAATTACTTCGCACGTTCCAGGATCGTACAGGAATCAGAATCCTCGAGGGCTACGGCCTCACGGAAGGGACTTGCGTTAGCAGTGTTAACCCACCGCTTGGCGAGCGCAAGGTCGGTTCGATTGGTCTCCGTCTGCCTGGTCAGGCAATGAAAGCTGTGGTGGTCGATGAAAGCGGCCGGTATGTACGGGACTGCGTCGCGGATGAGGTCGGCCAATTGGTTATTTCCGGGCCAAACGTGTTCGCTGGCTATACCCGGCCGGAGCAGAACAGCGGCATCTGGATGGAAGGCAGCGACGGCGGGCGCTGGCTCAATACCGGAGATCTTGGACGCTGCGACCACGACGGCTACTTCTGGCTCACCGGCCGGAAGAAGGAGCTGATTATCCGGGGCGGACACAACATCGACCCTGCGGCAATCGAAGAACCACTGCATCGCCATCCCGCAGTCCAGATTGCTGCAGCTGTGGGGCGCCCCGATATGCACGCGGGCGAGTTGCCGGTTGCCTATGTCCAGCTAAAGCCGGGCACAACGGCAACCGAAGAGGAACTGGCCGAGTTTCTGCGTCGCGAGATCAACGAACGCGCCGCGTTGCCAAAGGGGATACGGATCGTAGACGCGATGCCGCTGACGGGTGTGGGCAAGATCTTTAAGCCGGCGCTGAAACGGTCCGAAACGACAGACGCCCTACGGTCGGCACTCGTGGAGGCTGGCGTTGAGCATGCAGCCGTTAGCCTTGTTGACGACACCTCGCGCGGATTGTTACTCCACGTCGAACTTGCCGACCCCGCGTTCGAGGCACTGGCGACTTCCGCGCTCGGGCGCTTTCCGTTCGCATTTTCGATCTCGGTCGTCGCGAGGCCGTCACGGGCGGAGCAACCGACGGGGACAGACGCAACAGCGACAGATACGCAGGGCAGCCCAACGTGAAACGAGCCACGACATCAACGGGGCGCGTTGGGTCACGCCCGGACTAAAGGTTAATCCGGTGTACGCGCCGCGATGCCGCGGTTCAAATGCCTGCCGGTGTCTATAGATTAGAACGCCTAATGGTTTGGAGGGAAAGAGGATGAGTGTTGCATCAGAAAGGTCTTTGCGTTCGCAGGTTGAAAAATGGCTCGGACCGACTTCTTCGACGCCGATTCGAGTTACCCGATTCAGCCGCGCGCGCTCGAATCAGAGGCCGTGCGTGCGTATCGAGCTACTGCTACCGGGAGGCCCGCTCGGATTCTTTTTCTTCCGGCACCGCGACGGCACGTGGTGCGTGTTCCCGCCTGAGACGGAACGCCTGGCCATGCACGCTTACTAGGCGTGCAGGGCGATCGGAGGATGCGACATTGTGGCAATACGGAGGAAGGAAAAACAATCAATTGAACGAATCCAACGGCAACACCACTGATTCATAAAAATTTCCAGACAGAGAGACAGGAGAAGAGACTTGAGGAATTACAAACGCGCGATTACTTCGGTCGGTATGGCGGCTTGCATCTGCTCGGCTGCGCTTATCGACAATGCCAATGCGCAGTCAGCCGGAAGCATAACGCTGGCGACAGGATGGCTTCACATTGCACCACAGGGCGACGCAACGCCACTAACCGTGGAAAGCATTGGCGGCGTGGCGGTGAATCAGCAGCTATCTGGTAGCGGAGCGCATGCGAGCTCAACGGATACGGTGGGAATTACCACCGAGTACTACGTCACGGACAACATTGGTGTCGCCATGCTTTTTGGACTACCGATGAAGGTGAATCTGGTTGGCGACGGGACGCTACATAAGTATGGCAACCTCGGCACGACAAAGCCGATGCCGCCCGCCATCGAACTTCGATACCACCTGTTTTCAGCCGAATCGAAATTCCGTCCGTTCATAGGGCTCGGCGTGAACTATACGTGGTTCACCCAGGTTCGGACAACCAATAGCCAGTTTGTCACTGATAGCCTTGGTCCAGGCGGCTCGGCACGTGCGACACTCAGTTCATCGTGGAATCCTGTATTCGAGGTCGGGGCAAATTACGCGATTACAAAACACTGGTCGGTCGGAACCTCTCTCGGCTACGTTCCGGTGAAGACCCACCTTACGTTATACGGGCAGACCGCAACGGGAACGCAGATCGTTTCCAAATCGACGCTCCGACTCAATCCCCTTAACGTCTTCCTGAACGTCGCCTATACCTTCTAGCGCGTACAGGTCGTCGATGCGCCAATCGAGGGGTTTGAACGCTCATCGAAGACACGGAAGTTATTTTTTCGCCACCCGGACCTGACTGCGGGCCGCGACCTCACGGTCGATTACACATATTGCGACACACGCTGCTGCAAAGGAGCCCGGCGATGCCGGGTCTCTGACCCACAGCCGACATGACCATGCTCGTTTGGGCTGCTCACACGCTCGGGGAAACGGTCGGTCATGCCGTCATGTCACCGCTTGCGCAGCAAAGCTTCTCTTTGGATTGAATAATGAAACGACAGGTCCTCAAGACCATTCTTTTTGCCTTGCCCAAGGTCCTTGACATGACGGCACGCCGCTTTCCCGCCTATCGTGATCGCCTGAAGGAGCGCGATCTCGTCGCCTGGATCGGACTCGCGGATGAAAGCATCGGCCGTGTCATCACGTTCAGGAACGGGCGCGTTCGGTCGCGCGCCGGCAGGCATCGGCGGCCCGACGTGCGCATGGCCTTCAAGGATGTGGCCACCGCCCTGAAGTTCCTTTCGCCCAAGCCGGATCAGGGCGAAATCATCCATGCCGCCAAGAACTTCAAGGTGGTCACTGAGGGCGAGGACGAACTCCTGGTTTGGCTATTGCAAACCCTGAGCATGATGCAGACCGTCGGCCTGCCGATGGGCACACCCATGCGCGATGGCACCCGCCGCTACACTACCTGCACCAACGGCGGCCCGCTGTTCGTCTACGTCAAGGATGGTCGCGTCGTTCGGGTGACACCCATCGATCTGGACAGCACGGATGCGCCAAGTTACGTGATCGAGGCGCGCGGACGCCGCTTCAGCCCGCCACGGCGTGGTTTGGTCGCGCCCCATGCCTTGACGCTCAAGTCGCTCGTCTACTCCGACAAGCGCATCCTTCATCCCATGAAGCGGGTCGATTTCGACCCCGACGGTGAACGCAATCCCCAGAACCGGGGTAAGTCTGGCTATGTGCGCATCAGCTGGGACGAGGCCCTGGATATTCTCACCAGGGAAATCAATCGGCAGAAGCGTGTTCACGGTCCTGGTTCCATTACCTTTCCCCTGTCGTCCCACCACCAGTGGGGCAATGTGGGCTACTACCTCAGCGCACTGACGCGCTTTGCCAACCTGATCGGCTTCACCCGAGTCGCTGCAAATCCAGACAGCTGGGAAGGCTGGTACTGGGGCGCCATGCATCATTTCGGCAACTCAATGCGCATCGGCGTGCCGTCCGGCTACGGCGGCGTCGAGGATTGCCTCAAGGAGTCCGACATGATCGTCTTCTGGTCCTGCGACCCCGAAAGCACCAACGGGGCCTATGCGGGATTCGAGGGGACGCCGCGGCGCCTGTGGGCCAAGGAACTCGGCATCGAGTTCGTTCATATCGACCCGCACTGCAACCCCACTGCCCAATTGCTGGGCGGGCGCTGGATTCCGGTTCGACCGCAAACCGACGCTGCGCTCGCCACCGCCATCATGTATGTGTGGGCCGTGGAGGACCTGTACGACAAGGATTACATCGCCGCCCGCACGACCGGGTTCGACGAGTGGAGGTCCTATCTTCTCGGCGAAACCGACGGCGTTCCCAAGACTCCCGAGTGGCGGGAGAGCGAGACCGGCGTGCCGGCCAAGGACGCTCGCGCGCTTGCGCGCCGATGGGGGAACAGGAAGGTCCATCTGGCCGTTGGGATGACCGGCGCGGGATTCGGTGGCGCGGGCCGCGGCGCGACCGGAGCACAATGGGCGCGCTGCATGATCATGATGATGGCGATGCAGGGCTGGGGTAAGCCGGGGGTCAATTTCGGCTGCCTTGAAGTCGGTGTCCCCCATGATCTCCATTTCTATTTCCCCGGCTACGCGGACGGCGGTATTTCCGGCGACCTGGCGTGGACCGCAAATGCGGTGAACAATTACCAGCGCATGCCGCACATCCTGACCATGAATCCGGTCAAGCAAATGGTCCCGCGCCAGCAACTGCCCGACGCCATCATCAACGGCCATGCCACGGGCTACCTCTGGGACGGCATCTCGCAGGAAGCCCAGTTCGCGCCGTTCAGCTACCCCATGCCCGGGTATTCGCCAATCCACATGATCTATCGTTACGGCGGGTCCGCCTTCAGCACGGTGACGAATTCCGGACGCTGGGCCGACGCCTACCGGCACCCCAGCATCGAGTTCGTGGTCAACCAGTCGATCTGGATGGAAGGCGAGGCCCAGTTTGCGGACATCATCCTGCCTGCATGCACTTCGCTGGAGCGCTGGGACATCGGCGAATGGTCGAATTCCGGCGGCTACGCCCACCATGGGTATGGCACGGTCAATCATCGCGTGATGACGCTGCAGCACAAGTGCATCGAACCTTTGGGCGAGTCCCGTTCCGACTACGACATCTTCACCGCGATCATGACCAGGCTGGGCTTGGGCGGGGTGTTTACCGAGGGATGCAGCGAGCTTGACTGGGTCAAGCGGGTCTTCGACTCGTCGGATCTGCCCGATCACATCTCGTGGCGTGAGTTTTGCCGTAAAGGCTATTTTGTCGTGCCACCCGAAAAGCCTGAGTTGCGCCATCCGGTGGACATGCGTTGGTTCGCGGAGGGCCGGCGGAAAGACCTTCAGGAACCACATCCGCTGCCGTCCCAGTTCGCCGAAAAATTTGGCACAGGACTGCAGACGCCGAGCGGCAAGCTGGAGTTCGTGCCGGAGTTGCTGAAGCGGCATACTGCGGACAATCCCGAGCGGCCGCCGCTCAACCGATATATCCCCTCCTGGGAGGGGCTGCGCTCGGACCTGGCTCAGCGTTATCCGCTGCAGTTGATTGCCACTCACAGCCGTTACAGCTTCCATACCCATTGCGACGGCAAGAATTCCTCTGTTAACAGCATCGAGGACCATCGCGCGCTGATCGGCGGCCACCGCTTCTGGCTGCTGAGGCTTAGTCGGGAAGATGCGACCGTGCGGGGCATTGCCCATCGCGACCTCGTGAAGGTTTACAACGACCGGGGCGCGGTGATCTGCGCAGCCGACGTCTCGCCGCTGGTCTACGCGGGAGTGGTCAAGTCGTATGAGGCGAGCGCCGAATTCAAACTGATTGAAATCGAAGGCGAACGCGTCGAAATCGGCGGTTGCATGAACATGCTGACCCCTGACCGGCCTCAAACCGCCGGCACCAGCAGCATGAGCCCCAACTCCTGCCTGGTGCAGGTCGAAAAGTGGAGAAGTGCCGAGGCGTTCAAGCTCGGTCGCGCGGCGTGAGGAACATGGAATGAGCAAGTGGAATCTGGTTATCAAAGTCGGGCGTTGCGAGAACTGTCAGAACTGCGTCATTGCCGCGCGGGACGAGCACGTCGGCAACGACTTCCCCGGTTATGCCGCGCCCGCGTCGCCCAACGCCGACAGCCCCGTTCGCGTCCTGCGCCGTGTCCAGGGCGACTCGCATATGGTCGAGACCACGTATCTGCCGGTCATGTGCAACCATTGCGACGACGCGCCGTGCATGCGTGTGGGAGGCAGCGCCATTCGCAAGCGCGCCGATGGCATCGTCATCATCGACCCGGACAAGGCGCGGGGCCGGAAAGACATCGTGAAGTCGTGCCCGTACAAGGCGATCGTTTGGAATGAAGAGTTGCAAGTGCCGCAGACCTGGATCTTCGATGCCCATCTGCTCGATCAGGGTTGGCCCCGGCCGCGTTGCCAGCAGTCCTGTCCCACCGATGTCTTCGAGACGGTCAAGCTGGATGACGCAGCGATGGCCGAGAAGGCCCGGCGCGAGGGGCTCAAGGTATTGCGGCCCAACCTCGGCACGAAGCCACGCGTGTGGTACAGCGACTTGGAGCGCTGGGAAACCTGCTTCATCGGGGGAAGTGTCAGCGCGCAGATGGGGGAAGTGGTGGAGTGCGTCACGAATGCGGTCGTCGCCCTGTACGTCGGCAATCAGAAGGTGGGCGAAACTGTCTCGGACGGCTTCGGCGATTTCCGGTTCGGTGGCCTTGCCAAGGGAAGCGGCCTCTACCGGGTCGAGATCCGTCATGACCTCGGCAACGCCTGGCGCAATTGCGAACTGGACGAAAGCGTTTACCTGGGCGAGTTCAGGCTCGTCCAGTCGACAAACGGCGTGGGAGTCGCGTGATCATGAGCACCGCAACGAAGCTGCTTTGCCGGAGACCGGCGGACCCTGTCCAACTGGAGACACGAACGACCGCGATGCCCCGACCGGGAAAAGGCGAGGTTCTGGTCCGGGTCGAGGCGACGTCGGTCAATCCCATCGACGTCAAGCGCGCCAAGGGAAACCAGGTCAGCGCGTACATCCGCACGCTTTCGGTGTGCGACGGCAGATCATTGCCGCTGCAGGCGGACGCCCTCGCACCCGGCTTGGTGAGCCTGTGCGATGGTGTGCACAGACTTTTTGAGGCTATTGATGCATAACGAATACTTTCAGATCAGCAACGAATCCGGCATTGCACAGCTCCAGCTGAACCGTCCCGACCGGCTCAATACGATGGGGCCGTCCTTCTTTACCGCGTTGCGCGACGCCGTGCTGGCGCTGGATGGCGCGGGTGACACCCGGGCCCTCGTCATCAGTTCCACTGGAAAGCATTTCTCTGCCGGCATGGCGCTCGACGTGTTCACCGGTATGACGGATGTGTTTGACAACAGCAGTCCACGGGCCCGGTTGGGCTTCCAGCACGCGTTGCGAAATCTGATGGACTGCTTCGATACGCTCGATCAGGTCCGGTTTCCAGTCATCTGCGCAATTCAGGGCGGCTGCATCGGCGGGGGCCTCGATCTGGCTGTCGCCTGCGACATTCGCACTTGCACGGCCGACGCATTCTTCGCACTGCAGGAAACGCAGATCGGCATGACGGCTGACCTCGGTGTGCTCCAGCGCCTGCCGAAGATCATTCCCGTAGGCGTGGCTCGCCAGATGGCGTACACCAGTGAGCGATTGAGCGCCGAGCGTGCATTGGCAGTCGGCCTGGTGAATACCGTGTTGCCCGATGCCGAGGCGCTGCTCCGACACGCGATGGAGCTGGCCGGAACCATCGCGTCGAAGTCCCCGCTGGCCGTTGCCGGGTGCAAGACTGCGATCAACTTCGCGCGCGATCATAGTACGTCCGAATCTCTGCGACATATGGCATTGCTCCAGAGCGCCATATTCGACACCCAGGACCTCGCCGAGGCAATTTCCGCCTGGAATGGAAATCGGCAGGGTCGCTTCGACGCACTATCGCCGCTGACAACCCGTGAGAAGGGCAATCCGCAATGACAGGGAACCGTTGCTGGCCATTCGCGCACTCGCTGGTCTACAGCCGTGCAGCTGGAAAGGTCAAAGTCCGAAGAGAAGGTCCTATTCCATTGAAGCGACCGTCCGCGACTCGCTTCCCGGCTGCGTGAACGCGCGGCGGATCTGATCCAGCGTTTTGGCGCGAGCCAGCGGCAGGCCTGCAAGGTACTGAAATTGTCGCACTCGGTGTATGGATATCAGTCGATCGCGCGTGACTTGAACGCGATCGTCATGCGCATCACGGAGGTCACGCGTGAATTATGGCCGCCGCCGGGTGAGTGTGATGCTGTGCCGGGAAGGCCGGAGCGACTGCTAGACTGCTGTCTATCGCTGGATTACGAGTTGCTTGTCCGCGGAAATACGGTTGGAGACGTGGTCCGAGACTGGAATATCCGGTAGCTCCGATCCGGCATTCCAGCCACCCTTTGTTGCCGTTTAGCGAAGAGATCTCGTCATGGAATATGTCGAAAGCCTGCGCGTTTTCCGGTCGGTGGTCGAATTGAAAAGTTTCGCACGGGCGGCGGACAGGCATGGCCTGACCCGGCCGGCGGTGTCGCGGGCCATCACGGGGCTGGAGCAGCGGATGGGATGCCGGCTGTTAAACCGGACCACGCGACAGCTCTCGCTCACCGAAGCCGCGGAGCGATTCTACGAAGGCTGCGTGCGTGTCCTGGACGATCTGGATGCACTCGAGGCGGACGTAGCAAACCAGACGCGGGAAGCGGGCGGCGTCTTGCGGCTAGTCGCCCATACGACGGCGACAATCAGCCGGCTGGTTCCCTTGATTGCCGGATTCAAGCGGGCCCATCCGAAAGTCGCGCTCGATGTGACACTGACGGAGCGGCCCGTTGACCTGGTTGCCGACGGGTATGACCTTGGCATCGTCGTTCCGTACATGGTGACGAGCGAGACGACCGTCGTACGCCTGCTCGAGCGAATTCCGGTTGTCATCGTCGCGACGCCGGAGTATCTGCAAACCTCGTCAATACCGCGACACCCATCTGATTTGGCCAATCACCATTTTGTGCTGATGTCGCCATCGATTCGTCGCGTCAGCATCGACTTTCGGAACGGCGAGAAAGAGCTGAGCGTACCGCGTTGTCTCGATATTTCGTCGAACAGCCCCGCTTTCAACCGGGGAATGGTGCTGCAGGGTTTCGGAATCGGTGTCGTGCCCGAAGACCTTGTAGCCAATGAATTGGCTTCCGGAAAGCTCGTCCGGCTGCTCACCGATTTCCAACTCGTCGACGACTGCATCGAAATTCGGCTCGCTTACAGCAGCCGGACACTGCTGCCTGCCAAGGTGCGCGCATTTATCGACTATGCGGCCGCCTTTTTCGAGGCACTGCCGACGTCGCGCTAGTTCGGGTAAAGCGCGCACGGCAAAGTTTGCGCGAATGCACAGCAGCGTTCGTGCGGTAGCGCTCATGCGCGCGAACCCCGGCGCGTATACGATATCTGAATGAACATGGAGGGCGGTCATGACCACGGCTGCCAGTTTTCATATCGGCTACACGCAATATCTTGGCCCTGGCGGCGAGCCTGCTCAGCCGTTGCCTGCGTTTGCGCGGGACCCGGCCGCGCTGCTTCCGCTCTATCGCGAGATGGTGCTGACACGGGCGTTCGACACGAAGGCCGTCGCACTGCAGCGTACCGGCAAGCTCGGCACTTTCGCGTCGTCGGTTGGGCAGGAGGCGATCGGCGTCGGCGTCGCCAGCGCGATGCAGACCGACGACGTGCTGTTTCCGTCCTATCGCGATCACGCCGCGCAATTGCTGCGCGGCGTCACAATGACGGAAAGTCTGCTGTATTGGGGCGGCGACGAACGCGGCAGCGACTTCAGCGTGCCTCGCGACGATTTCCCGAACTGTGTGCCGATCGGCACGCAGGTATGCCATGCCGCTGGCGCGGCCTACGCGTTCCTGCTGCGTCACGAGCCGCGCGTCGCGGTGGCGATACTCGGCGACGGCGGCACGTCCAAAGGCGACTTCTACGAAGCAATGAACATGGCCGGCGTCTGGCAGGCGCCGCTTGTCCTCGTGGTCAATAACAACCAGTGGGCGATCTCGGTGCCGCGCAGCCGCCAGAGCGCCGCGCAAACGCTCGCGCAAAAGGCGATCGCAGCAGGAATCGATGGGCTGCAGGTCGACGGCAACGATGTGATCGCGGTGCATCAGGTGGTGCACGCGGCGCTCGCCAAAGCGCGCCGCGGCGATGGCCCGACGCTGATCGAAGCGCTCAGCTATCGCCTTGGCGATCACACGACAGCCGATGACGCGACGCGTTATCGCGACTCCGAGGTCCTTGGCAAGCAATGGGAATATGAACCGTTGCTGCGCCTGCGCACCTACCTGATGCACATGAACGTCTGGGACAAGGCGCAGGACGAGCAACTCGGCCGCGCGTGTCTTGCCCAGGTCGAGCAGGCCGTCGACGCGTATCTCGGGGTGCCACCACCGGACACATCCGCCATGTTCGATCATCTGTACGAGACCTTGCCGTTGGCGATGCGTGAACAATTGGCGATGGCGCAGCAATTCGCGCCCCCTGCGGGGAACCGCCATGGCTGACCTCAACATGGTCGAGGCGCTCAATCAGGCGCTCGCCTACGAACTGGCGCACGACCCAGCCGTCGTGCTGCTCGGCGAGGATATCGGCGTGAATGGCGGCGTGTTCCGCGCGACGGTTGGGTTGCAGGCGCGATTCGGCGCAGAGCGGGTGATCGATACGCCGTTGGCTGAAACGGCGATCGCCGGCACCGCGATCGGCATGGCGGCGATGGGCCTGAAGCCGGTCGTTGAAATCCAGTTCAGCGGGTTCATCTATCCGGCCATCGACCACGTTCTGAATCACGCGTCGCGTCTTCGGAATCGAACCCGTGGACGGCTGACGTGTCCGCTCGTGATCCGGGCGCCGTCCGGCGCAGGGATCCACGCGCCGGAGCATCATTCCGAAAGTCCTGAGGCGTTGTTTACCCACATCCCCGGATTGCGTGTCGTGACGCCGTCTTCGCCGGCACGTGCATACGGTTTGCTGCTCGCGTCAATCCGCGACCCGGACCCGGTGATCTTTTTCGAACCGACGCGACTCTACCGGCTCTTCAAGCAACCGGTGGAGGATAACGGCGAAGCGTTGCCGCTCGACAGTTGCTTCACGCTGCGCGATGGGTCCGACGTCACGTTGGTGAGTTGGGGCGGCGCGGTGCAGGACGTGCAGGCCGCGGCCGATCTGCTCGCGCAGGAAGGCGTGATGGCCGAGGTGATCGACGTGGCGACGCTCAAACCGCTCGACATGAACACCATTCTCGCGTCGGTGGCGAAAACTGGACGCTGTGTGATCGTGCATGAGGGTTCGCGCACCGGAGGGGTGGGCGCGGAAATAGCAGCCAATGTCGCGGAGCGCGGACTGTACTCGCTGCTCGCGCCGGTGCAGCGCGTCACCGGATATGACGTGGTGGTGCCGCTGTACAGACTCGAAAATCAATATATGCCAGCCACGGAGCGCATCGTCGCCGCGGTCAGGCAGGCTCTGGAGGCCTCGTGAAGCCATGAAAGTCTTCAAACTGCCCGATCTCGGCGAAGGCTTGCAGGAAGCGGAGATCGTCGAGTGGCACGTCAGGAGCGGCGACGAGATTCGCGCGGATCAACCGCTGCTATCGGTTGAAACGGCGAAAGCGATCGTCGAGATTCCATCGCCTCAGTCCGGCCGCATCGCGAAGCTGTTCGGCCAGCCGGGCGACGTCGTGCATCTGGGGGCACCGCTCGCCGCATTCGAAGGAGGGGGCGACGAAGCCGATGCCGGCACCGTGGTCGGCCATATGGAGGTCGGCCAGCACGTTGTGCGGGAAGCACCGGCGGCGCCTGGCAGCGGCATGGGCGCGGGTGCTGGCGCTGGCGTGATCAAGGCAATCCCGGCGGCGCGGGCGCTCGCGCGCAAGCTGGATGTCGATCTGGCGTTGGTGACGCCATCGGGGCCAGAGGGTGTCATCACGGCGGCAGACGTGCAGCGTGTCGCGAAAGTCCTCGCCGAGCTCGGGCCGCCCGAAGTGCTGCGCGGCGTGCGGCGCGCGATGGCGCAGAACATGGCGCGCGCGCAGAGCGAAGTGGCGGCGGCCACCGTCATCGACGATGCCGACATTCATGCGTGGCCGCCCGATTCCGATGTCACGATCCGGCTGATCCGCGCGCTGGTGGCGGGATGCCGCGCCGAACCGGGGCTCAACGCATGGTTCGACGGACACACGGGACGGCGCCACGTGCTGGAGAAAATCGATCTTGGCATCGCCGTCGATCTGCCGGATGGCCTCTTCGTCCCGGTGTTGCGCAACGTCGCGTTGCGCGACCCGGCCGATCTGCGTGGCGGGCTGGACCGCATGCGTGCCGACATCCGGGCGCGCAAGATTCCGCCGGAAGAACTGCGCGGCAATACGATCACACTGTCGAATTTCGGCATGATCGCCGGTAAATATGCGGCGCCCATCGTTGTGCCGCCCACGGTCGCGATTCTCGGGGCCGGGCGCATTCACGAGCAGGTCGTGGCGGTAGCAGGCGTGCCCGCCGTGCATCGGATCTTGCCGCTCAGTCTGACATTCGACCATCGGGTCGTCACGGGCGGTGAGGCGGCGCGTTTTCTGGCCGCGACGATGGCGGATCTGCAGACGGCACGATAGCGGTGCGCGTATCCGGCAGGCCACTCATGGCGCCGCGCTGTCGCCCTGTTTTTTGTGCTGCGACGCCATCCGCTCCTGCTGCGCGGGGGACACCGGATCGTAGTGGCTGAGCTGGATGCTGTAGTTGCCGTGGCCGCCGGCGATGGCGTTCAGACGCGACTGATAGTCGTTGAGTTCGGACAGCGGCACCTGCCCCGCAACGACCACGGCGTTGCCGGCGGCCGTGCGTGTGCCATGCACCTGGCCGCGCTTGGCGGACAGGTCGCCGATGATGTCGCCCATCGCGGCTTCCGGCGTCATCACCTCGATGTCCACGATGGGCTCGAGCAGAATGGGCTGGGCTTTCAGCACCGCATCGATGAAAGCCTTGCGCCCGGCGGAGACGAATGCCACCTCCTTCGAGTCGACGGGATGGCTCTTGCCGTCGAACACGGTGACGCGCACGTCCTGCATCGGGAAGCCGGCAAGCGGTCCGCTGTCGATGACCTGCAGAATGCCTTTCTCCACGGCGGGAATGAACTGGCCGGGAATGGCGCCGCCCTTGACGGCGTCGACGAACTCGAAGCCCGTGCCGCGCGGCAGTGGCTCCACCCGCAGCATCACTTCGCCGAATTGTCCGGCACCGCCGGTTTGCTTCTTGTGACGGCAATGCCCCTCGGCCTTGCCGCCGATGGTTTCCCGATAGGCGATCTTCGGCGGCCGGGTCACGACCTCGAGCTTGTACTGTTCGGATAGCCGCTCCAGCATGACGCGCAGGTGCAACTCGCCCAGACCTCGCACCACCGTCTCGTTGGTGCTGACCGGGTGTTCGATGCGCAGGCAAGGGTCTTCCGCGCTCAGCTTTTGCAGAACCTCCCAGAGGCGCTGCTCGTTGCCCGGGCGCGCAGGTTCGATGGCCAGGCCATAGATGGATGTGGGGAAGTCGAGCGGGGTCAGGTGGATGTCGCCGTCCTCGGGGGCGTCGTGCAGCACGGCATCGAAGCCGATCTCGTCGACCTTGGCCGTGGCGCAGATATCGCCTGGGCCGGCCTGTGGGACGTCCATGTGCTCTTTGCCCTGCAGCATCATCAGATGGGCGACCCGGAACGGCTGGCGCCCGTCACCGATATACAGCTGACTGTCGCGCCTGATCGTGCCCTGATGGATGCGAAACACCGCCATTTTGCCGATGTAAGGGTCCATGACGATCTTGAAGGCATGGGCCAATACATGCTTGTCGGCGACCGGTTCGGCGCGCATGACTTGCTGGCGGCCGCCGGCATCGCGGTAGAAGAGGGGCGGGTTGCCTTCCATGGGATTGGGCAGGAGCCGGACGAACACGTCGAGCAATTCCGCGATGCCGGCGCCGTTGGCCGCCGACGTGAAGCAGACCGGCACCAGATGACTTTCGCGCAGCGCCCGTTCGAAGGGCTCGTGCAACTGCTCCGGGCTGATGGCCTCGCCCTGTTCCAGGTAGAGCTCCATCAAGGCGGGATCGATCTCGACCACTTGATCGACTAGCGCATTGTGCGCGGCGGCAACAGACAGAAAGTCGGCGTCGCCGGCAGGGTTGAAAAAACAATCCACCACCTGGCGGCCGCTTTGCGCCGGCAGGTTGATAGGCAGGCATTCCTTGCCGAAGGCCTCCTGGATTTGCGTCAGAAGCCCCGGAAGATCGACCTTTTCGCCATCGATGCCGTTCACGACGATCATTCTGCAGAGCTTGCGTTTCTCCGCCCACGCCATCATGCGCCGGGTGGTCATTTCGATACCGGTCTGTGCATTGATGACAATGGCGGCAGTCTCCACAGCTGCCAGGGCACTGATCGACAAGCCGGAAAAATCCGGGTAGCCGGGTGTATCCAGCAGATAAATGCGGGTATCGCGGTAGTGCAGGTGGGTGACGGCGGAGCTCAGCGAGTGGTGATATTTGCGCTCGAGCGGGTCGAAATCGCAGACCGTGTTGCCACGCTCGACGCTGCCGGGCGCGTGTAACGCGCCGCCCTGATGCAGCAGGGCTTCGACAAGCGATGTCTTGCCGCATCCGGCATGCCCGACGAGGGCAATGGTGCGGATGGCGTCGGGGCTGTAATACATGGCCGCCCTCGTCCGGTAGTGGAGGTGGGGCCATTATTGGCGAAAATGGACCCGTGTGCCATACGGGTGATCGTTCCCTTCGTCGTCGCGCCGGCACAGTCACGGCGCTGCCGTCTGCATGTGTTGTTTGCGTGCTAGCACACGCAAACCAAATCGACCTATCCTTAAGGAATCTTGAGCAACCGTTTCCCGTTTCCTTCCTTCTGGAGGAGGTGCGTCATGTCAATGTCTGCCACTCTTGAGGAGTGCCTGCGCAGCAAGGGCTCCCAGTACGAAATCGTGCATCATCCGCACAGCCATTCCAGCATCGAAACCGCGGCGGCAGCGCATATTCCCGGCGATCGCCTCGCCAAAACCGTGCTTTTCGAAGACGAACACGGCTATGTGGCGGCGGTGCTGCCATCGACCTACGCCGTGCGGCTGTCCGAGCTTTGGGCACAGACCGGGCGCCACCTCCTGCTGGCCAAAGAGGTCGATCTGCGGGAGCTGTTCAAGGATTGCGACGTGGGAGCGCTTCCGCCCGTGTGTACGGCCTATGGCATGTATACCTATCTTGACGAGAGCCTCGCCCGTCAGCCGGACGTCTATTTCGAGGCCGGCGATCACGAAGCGCTGATTCACATGAACACCGATCAATTCCTTGATCTGATGGACCGCGCCGAGCGGACACGCTTCGCCCGCCGCATGGCGGGCACGCCGAGCTGACTGGCGCCCGTCGGGTGCAGCAAGGCTTGCGCAGTGCGGCATAAGGGGCACTGCGCCACCCAACCTTTGCGCGAGGCACATCATGCAACGCAGCGAGACGGTCCTGAAGCAGGTGATGGCGGCCTTCGAACGCGAATCCCACCTGAAGCTCCACCATCATCCCATTCATATGAGCCTGGACGGTGGCGCCTTGACCGTGACCGGCGAGGTGCCGGATATCGCATCCAAGAAACGCCTTCTTCAGTTGACCCAGATGCACTGCGACGGAACGCGTCTGGTCGACCAACTGCGGGTTACCGCCAACCCGCCGGTCGGTGATGGCGAGTTACGCACGCATCTTTGCGAACGGCTTGCGCAGACGGTGGAGTTTCGCAACTGCGTGATCTGTGCGCGCGTCAAGGGCCAGCTGGAAGTGCTGCACGGCACCATGGACGAGGCGGGCAACGACGGCAGCGGCGTCGTCGAAGTGACGGTCGAGGACGGCGTCGTGACCTTGACGGGGCAGGTGGGCAGCCTGTCCCATAGGCGCCTCGCGAGTGTGACTGCCTGGTGGGTCGGTGGCTGCCGCGACGTGGTGAACCTGCTGGAGTTGGTGCCCGCCGAAGCAGATGGCGACGAAGAGATTTCCGAGGCTTTGCACCTGGTGCTCGAAACAGATCGGCGTGTGCGCGCCGAGCAGATCACCATCAATGTGGAAAATCACCGGATCACGCTGGCAGGCTGGGTGGCGACGGAGGCGGAAAGACGCCTGGCGGAACAGGACGCCTGGTGTATAGATGCTATCGATGGCGTCGTCAACCGCATCCAGGTGGGGGCCTGATCTGACTGCGGGCAGGTGGAAGCAAGTTGCATTGCCGGACGTTACTGCTTTCCATGGAACGGCGGGCGTGACGGGAAATGAGTACGCGCAAGATTTCGTCGGGCGTGGCGATGGTTGTGTTGTCCGTGGGATGCCTCGCTGCGGACGCGGCGAGTTCGTGCGCTCCGGCGTTCTCCGAGGTCGATGTCGAACACGGCCTCAAAGTACAGACGGATTGCGGACTTCCCGGTCGGCCCCTCAATCGTCTGACCATTCGGTTGAACCGGGTGGTGAACCGCCCCAAACTTTCCGAAGCCCAGATCGTCTCGCTCGCGAGCGCAACCAACGTGATACTGGGCGCGATACATGCGGAATTGGACCGCGTTGGGGGCAAGACGGATACCGCGTTCGCCAAAGTCGAGCCGCTAGTCGAGCGCCTTGCCGAGCAAATCAGGGCGCAGCCCGACGCAGCGCTCGCGTCCGAAGCCCGGCAATGGGCCGCACGTTACGAGGATCTGCTGCGCAGGTCCTCGATCGCACGGAGTCCTGATCCTCTTGAATTGCAGATCGACGAAGCGCTCGAGCGCTTTGATCTGGACGGCGCGTCACAGTTGCTGGCCAAGCTGCTTGCCGAGCAACAGGAAACTCCGCAGGAAACCCCGCAGGTTTTCGCGGCGCGTTGGTATGCGGCCGGCGAGATCGAATTGCTGCGCTTCGCGCCGCAGCATGCGCTGCCGTATCTGGAAAAGGCCTGCGCGTTGCAACCGGAAGATAGCAGGATGGCGACCGCGCTTGCCGACACGTTGCAAGAGCAACGCGAATTTGAGCGTGCGGAACCGATTTACCGCACGCTGTTGTCGCGCTATCAGCTGCTTGCGCAGCAGAAGCCTGCCGCCTACCAGCCCGAGATTGCGCGCACGCTCGACAAGCTTGGCAACCTGTACGTTGGGCTGCAACGGCCCAGGGAAGCGGAGGCCGCCTATCTGCGGGCGCTGGAGAGCTATTGGGCACTGGCGAAACAGAACCCGGTGGCTTACGGGCCCGCTGTGGCAGAAACATTCGACAACCTCGGCGTCCTATACCGCGATACACAGCGTCTGAAAGAAGCGGCGGATGCTTATCGCGAAGCGCTGGACGTCGATCGTGCGTTGGCCTATCGCGCCCCCGCGACCTACAAACCCGATATGGCGACGACGCTCAACGACCTCGGCATTCTGTACGGTGCCACTCAACGGATGAGCGATGCGGAGCAGGCGTATCGCGAGGCGCTGCACATCCAGCGGGCGCTCGTGCGAAGCAATCCCGCAGCCTACCGCCCGGCGCTTGCTCGTACGCTCAACAATCTCGGGAATCTTTATAGCGCGATGCAGCAACTCCGCGAAGCAGAGCACGCTTACAAGGAAGCGCTAACGATCCGGCAGCAGCTTGCCCGGGAGAGTCCAGCGCTCTATCGGGCCGATGTGGCGCGCACGCTGACCAATCTTGGTGCGCTCTATCGCGCCACGCAACGGCCGGAGCAGGCGCAGCAAGCCTATCGGCAGGCCTTGCAGATCTATCGTGTGCTCGCGGGGGAAACCCCGACTGTCTACCAGCCGGACGAAGCGCGGACGTTGAACAATCTCGGTGTCCTCTTCAGTCACAGCGGGCGCCCACGCGAGGCTGAAGACGCTTACCGGAACGCGCTGGATCTTTACCGGACTCTGTCGCGAGAGACCCCGGCGGCCTACCGCCAGGATGAAGCGCGGACACTTGGCAACCTGAGCGCACTGTTGAGCCAGACTCAACGACCGCTTGAGGCCGAGGCGATCCGGCATGAAGCAGCCCGCCTTTCCGACACAACGGACGCGCCTTAGATCGCTCCCGCGACAACAAGCGCGATCGGTGCGTGCATGACGACGAGCACCGCATCGGCGAGCCCGATCGCGAGTTACTTTTGGCTATCCACGGAGGCCATTCGAAAGACTGAGATGCCCTCCATAGGGTCCAGTGTTTCGCGCCAGGGTGCACGCTCCAGTAAGCGGATCGTGTCTTCATACCCTACGGCCCAGCGCCGCTCGATGCCATGCGACGAAAAATCGATATCCCTGTTCAAATCGTCGTTATCGAATGCCGGCGCGTCGAGTTCCAATACTTGCATCGTCGTGCCACAGCCCCAGCCGAGGAGCGCCTGAACCTCCGGCGTAGCGCGCTTTTCTTCCGGAATGTGCTGGCTGAGTTCGCGAATCACGTGACGCAGCCGGTGAATCTGCTTCTGTCGATCGAGATGGCTTTCCGCACGGCTTGAATACTGAATGTCGCGCTGCCGGCTCATGACCTGCAAGATGGATTCGGGTTCCGGCCCGCTTGATGGCCACAACTGCACCGAAAAAATCACCGAGCTGCATCGCGGCCGATCATCGAGCACGGCTTCGAGCGGCGTATTCGAGTAGATGCCGCCGTCCCAGTACGATTCGCCTTCCAGTCGCACCGAAGGGAAGCCGGGCGGAAAAGCGGCGGATGCCATCACGTGCTCGACATCCATTGGCGCGTCGCGATTGGTGAAATAGCGCATACGCCCGCTGCGGACGTTGACCGTGCCAACCGTCAATCGCGTCGCCTTGCGGTTCAGGTAATCGAAATCGATCAGTGAAGACAGGGTGTCACGCAGGGGCTCCGTTGAATAGAATGCCGCCCGCTCCGAGCCGACGCGCGCCTGAATATTCGCCCATGACCCCAGCTGTGGGGTGAAGAACGACGGCACGCCGTGTGTGACGATCGCCAGGTCGCGCGACCAGTTTGCAAGCCCCGGCAACAACCAGCTGGCCGCATCGACGCCACGACGCGCCACGCCGTTCCAGAACTGGGTTAATCGCGCAATGCGGTTCTCCGGCGGATTGCCAGCGATGATCGCGCCGTTTATCGCACCGATCGACGTGCCGATCACCCAGTCGGGGTCGACCTTGCGGTCATGCATCGCCTGATAGACACCAGCCTGGTACGCTCCGAGGGCACCGCCTCCCTGAAACACAAGGACAATCTGTCCGGGAATGTCCGGTGCGGCCTCTGACCGGCCGGCCGCGTTGGCCGCGTTGGCCTTATGCTCGCCGTGCGTCTTCTTACCCATAGCAGGTCTCCCGGACGAATGCCGCGGTGCCGGTGATTTTGCCACGGGTGGGGGCGAACTGGCACGAAAACCGATTCTGCGCTCAGAGGCGCGGCCACAAGCGAACGCATCGCATGAGGAGGAGGCCGCTTACCGTTGGGGCGCGACCGACTGAACCCGATTGCGTCCAGCACGTTTCGCGTCGTAGAGCGCGGCATCAGCCGCCTGAACGAGCGCGTTGGGCGTGCCGGGCGTGTTCTGCTCGTTCGTTGCGCACCCGGCACTGATGGTGACCTGACCGCCAGGTATTGGCCCCGTCATGCCCAGATCCATGACCGCGAGCCGGGCCTGCTCGGCAATGACCGATGCTTCTTCCAGTCCCGTGTCGGGTAACACCAGCGCGAACTCTTCGCCGCCATAACGGGCGACGAAATCGCTTGACCGACGTGCTGTTCCTGCGAGCGCTTTCGCAATGGCGCTAAGGCAGCCATCGCCCCGAAGATGGCCGAAGGCGTCGTTGTAATCTTTGAAATTGTCGACATCGACCATGACGAGCGAGAGCGGCTGGCCGGTGCGCCTCGCCCGATCGAATTCCCTGTGAAACTGGTCGTTAAAGTAGCTACGGTTGTAAACGCGCGTCAGGGCGTCGTGTGCGGACGTATGCAGCAGGGAAGCGTGCGCCTCGGACAACTCGCGGTAGAGCACGGTCACTTCCCAGACCAGCACGCATACCAGGACGCCGGGCGCCAGCATGCTGAAGACCCGTGCGACGTACCAGCCAAGGGTGAACTGGGCCATGCTCAATAGATTCAGGCTGGCGTCCGCAAAGGAGGCCAGCAGGGCAATGGTGACCCAGAGATCGAGCACGGTCCGCAGGCGCCCTTTGAACAGGACTACGACGATCGCGAGCAGGTCGAACAAGCAGATGGCGAGTCCGGTTCGGCTGCCCGAAAGCGGGTTCGTCTCGGTCGCCGTTTGAAAAGGCATCGACAGATTCGCATGAATGGCGAGGACGCCAAGCGCTGCAGCAAGCGCAGTTGGAATACCGATAAACGCCCACGTCCAGCGATCGATATAGGGCAGCGCGATTGGCTTGCTCGGGAAGCGGTCGCGTATGAGCGCCGCCAGAATGACGAGCAGCGGAAATCCCGCATGCCAGAAAACCCACATCCACGCCGCACTGTCAGGCTCGGCGCCTAACAGGCCGGTGCGCGTAAAAACACCCGGGAACATCAGCAGTTGCAAAGCGACGGTAATTGCCGTGAATGCGTACGCACCGCCGAGCGCGCCGAGTATCGGTTGTGGCGTTACGGTAAAGCGGGCGCCGAGAAGGAACGCGGCGATGCACGACGTGGTGAACACCGTGAGCGCACACATCGGCATGAAGGGCGTGATGGCCGGCAACGCATGGTGCGCGCGCGGACCCGCGATCAACAACGTGAGCAGAATGAACAACGCACATGACCCAGCAAAAACGACCTGTTTGCGTGTCGTCGGCCCTATAAGCAAGCTGTTCATTCTGACCCGTTCGGTTGGTGTTCGGTCGTCCCGGCGTGTCGGTATCGCCAACGGCACACAGTGTATGCCTCGCCGGACGATACATCGCGGAGTTTGCTACGCACCACATTGATGCTTTTCCGGCAAAGCGCGATGGAGCGTTGCAGCCGGTCGGAACATATTGTCCTACAAATTTTCTCCGATGATTGCGTGATCACCGTTCGCGATAGTGCTCGACCGTATGGTCGGTGAAAGCTCGCCGCCTGGATGTTACATATCGCGTTTGCAGGTCACCCGCGTGTCGCCGGTGGCGCGGCGGCTTGAGCACGAACGTCCCATGATGTGTCGGTGCGCATGGCGGCGACAATCGGTCCAAGCATGGCTTCGTCTTCGAGGTCGGCGAGCGCAAGGACCGCGATGCGGCGCACTGCGGGCCTGTCCTCGCTCATAAGGTTATGAGGTTTGCTTGGTTGCCGCGTGCTCCGCGGCGCGCTAACGTCGACCCGTTTGGCATCTGGCACGCCCGACCGTTCATCGGGCCGATCGGCGCAGTGCGGGATCTACCCGTCAATTCTCCTTCGCGAACTTCCATGAGCAAACGTAGCGGGCACCTGCGCCTCGGCGCCTTTCTTTACCCTTCCGGGCACCACATTGCGGCGTGGCGGTATCCCGAGGCACAGGCGGACGCCGGCGTTAATTTCCGTCATTACGTACAGCTCGCGCAAGCGGCCGAGGCTGCGAAGTTCGATCTGATCTTTCTCGCCGACGGCGTGGGTACCCGCGGCGATAACGTCGACTTTCTCAGTCGCACGGCGCACAGCTACGTCGCGCAGTTCGAGCCGATCACGTTGCTTTCGGCGCTCGCCGCAGTGACTGAACGTATCGGTCTGGTGGGCACGGCCTCGACGAGCTTCAACGAGCCTTATCACATTGCCCGCAAGTTCGCGTCGCTCGATCACATTAGCGCGGGACGTGCGGGTTGGAATCTGGTCACCTCGTCAAGCGAGCATGAAGCGAAGAACTTCAACCGCGACCGGCATTTCGATCACGCCGAGCGCTATTCGCGTGCTGCCGAGTTCGCGGAAATCACCGGGGGCCTGTGGGACAGCTGGGAAGACGACGCGTTCGTTCGCGACAAGGCCGAAGGGCGTTTCTTCGACCCGGTCAAACGGCACGTGCTGGATCACAAGGGACGTTTCTTTCAGGTCAAGGGGCCGCTAAACGTTGCCCGTTCTCCGCAGGGCCATCCGGTCGTCGTGCAGGCCGGGTCGTCGGAAGCTGGCCGGGACCTTGCCGCGAGGACAGCCGAGGTGATTTTCACGGCACAGCAAACGCTGCAGGACGCGGTGGATTTCTACGCGGACGTAAAGGGCCGCATGCAGCGCTATGGCCGTCATCCGGACGATCTGAAGATCATGCCGGGCGTGTTTCCGATTGTCGGCCGTACCGAAAGCGAAGCTAGAGAGAAGTTCGAGCACTTGCAGTCGCTTGTCGATCCGAAGGTCGGACTAGCGCTGGTATCCGGGCTGACCGGCGGGTTCGATCTATCAGACTATCCGCTCGACGGCCCAATCCCGGAACTGCCCGAAACAAATGCGAGCAAGAGCCGGCAGGCGTTGACGCTTGAACTGGCCCGCCGCGAAAACCTCACGATCCGCCAGATCTATTTGCGGGTCGCGGGTGCGCGCGGTCATTGGCAACTCGTCGGTACCGCGGCCCAGATCGTCGATCAACTCGAAGAGCGATTCGTCAATCATGGCGCGGACGGTTTCAACGTGATGCCACCGGTACTGCCCGACGGTCTCACCGATTTCGTCGAGCTGGTCGTGCCTGAACTGCGGCGACGCGGGTTGTTCCGCGAGGACTATGAAGGACGCACGTTGCGCGAGAATCTGGGTTTGCGGCGGCCTGAAAACCGCTATGCGCGGTCGTCGCCTACGCTGAAACGATAGGCGCATGCGTTTACTGCCGCCACGCGAGCGTGCCGCACCCACACCGGCACGCTCGAAGTGGCAATTTTCAACGCCGCTGGCGCGACGCGTGCGCCTGCGCTCGAACTGGGCGCGGAGCAGTTCGAGGCGGCATGGCGTGTCACTCAGTTCAACGCGACTGCCGCGGCGGCGCTCACCGGCGAGCCTTCGATCGCCACTGATGGCGCACTGTCCGGGCCAACGGGCACGTCACCGACAAGCGTCGTGCGATACAGTTGCCGGTCGAAGTCGAGATCGAAAATATCCGTGGGCGCGAGGTGAGCTGTCGCGCGGTTGTCCCAGAAGGCGACGCTGCCGGCCTCCCATTTGAAACGCACCGTGAACTCGGGCCGCGTGACATGTTCCCAGAGCAGTTCGAGCAGTACCTGACTTTCGCGTGGCGTCACGCCGACAATCGACTTCAGGAAGCTCGGGCTGACATAGAGTGCCCGCTCGCCCGTTTCCGGATGAACTCTGACAAGCGGATGTTCGGTGACGAGAGTACGTTGCTCGACGGCTTTAACGAATGCTTCCGTTCCACTTGCGCCGGCAGGTGGCGTAAAGCGATGAAGCCCGCGCAGGCCGTCGGCGAACGCGCGCAACGGCGCCGAAAGCTTCTGATAGGCGGCCACGAGGCTGGTCCACTGCGTGTCGCCACCGTAAGGCGGAATCGTCACCCCGCGCAGGATCGACCCCCAAGGCGGATTGACTGCGGCCGTCACGTCCGTGTGCCAGCCCGTCCACGGTCGTAACAGCGCCTGCCCCTCGAAACGCGTCGCCTTGCGGTACTTCGAGATCGAATAGATCTCCGGATGACCGTCGACGTGGCCGAATACCGGATGTCCCACGGTCAGCTCACCGAACTGCGCCGAGAAAGCGACGTGCTGCTCATGCGTCAGGAACTGCTCGCGAAAGAACACGACGCGCCACTTGAGAAGCGCCGCACGAATGTCTGCGATCTGGCGTGCGTCCAGCTTTTGCGTGAGGTCCACACCCTGAATTTCAGCGCCGATGTGCGCGGAAAGTGGGGTGACCTGAATGGACTGTATTTCCTGTAAAGCTGCTGCACTCATGAGAGGCTCCTGACGAAGAGAACTGAAGGTTTGGTGCGCATGAGGGATGCCGTGCGCGTCACCACGCAAGCCGCCATTCTGTGATCGGCGGACTCGCCACTGGAATGCGCGTGCCGCCGTGTGGCGCATCGTCTTTGCGAGGGTCGCGGCGCTCGCCGTCGTGCTCGGCGAAATCGGCCAGCACTTCATCGCGCAAACGAATGAAACGGGGATCGTTGCGCTCGCGTGGACGCGGCAAGGCGACATCGACGATCCGTTTGATGCGGCCCGGTCGCGGCGCCATCGTGACGACACGGTCGCCGAGGTAAAGCGCTTCGTCGACGTCGTGCGTGACGAGAATCATCGTGATGCGTTCGTGTTCCCAGATGCGTTGCAACTCGTTTTGCAAGCGGCCACGCGTGAGCGCATCGAGCGCACCGAACGGTTCGTCGAGCAGGAGCACGCGCGGGCGGTTCACGAGACCGCGCGCGATCGCCACGCGCTGCGCCATGCCACCCGACAGGTGGTGCGGATAGGCATGTTCAAAACCGTTCAGGCCGACGAGTTCGATGTGCTGTGCGACCGCATCGCGCTTTTCGCGCGCCGAAAGTGGCGCATTGCGCAACGCGGCGAGAATGTTTTGCGATGCCGTCAGCCACGGAAACAGGCGGTGGTCCTGAAAGACGATCCCACGTTCGAGCGACGTATCGCGCACCTTTTCTCCGGCGACGACGATATCGCCGGTGTAATCGGTATCCAGTCCCGCGATCAGCCGCAGCAAGGTCGACTTGCCGCAACCGCTGGATCCGAGCACGCTGACGAATTCGCCGGGACGCACCCGCAGGCTGATGTCGTCGAGTACCGCGAGCGACGCACCGTCTTGCTGCGCATAGCGCTTGCTGACGTGAAGAATGTCGATGCTTTCGGAAAGCGTGGAAGAAGTCATGAGCGGATCTTGATCTGTATTCAGTGCAAATTCAGAGCGCAGCCGATGAATATCGGGTGCGTGTTTATCGTGTGGCCACCTGCGAACGGCGCGCAAAGATCGCTCGTTCCACCGCGCGCGCCAGCGCGTTCAACGCCCAGCCAGTGACACCGACCACGATTACGCCGAACAGCACCAGATCCATGCGGAACTGCTCGCTGCCGTCGATCAGCGTATTGCCGATCCCGCTGCCCGCCACCAGCAGATATTCCGCGCCGAGCGTGGCTAGCCACGAATAGATCAGCGCGAGATAGATGCCGGTGAAAATCGACGGCAGCGCGGCCGGCAGAACGACGGCACGGATCAATTGCCAGCGCGAATAGCGAAAAGTGCGCGCGACTTCGATATAGGCGCGCGGCACGGCGTGAATGCCGTCACACGTGTGCGCGGCAACCGGCAGCAACGCCGCGAGCGAGAGGAATACGATTTTTGCCGCATCGCCGAGACCGAACCACACCGAGATCAACGGGATCCATGCGAACAGCGAGATCTGCTTGAACGTGTCGAAGCCTGGGCCGATCATGCGCGTGGCGAGCCGCGAAAAGCCGAGCACGCTGCCGAGCAGCAGGCCGCCTAGCGTGCCGATCACGAAACCGCTCGCTTCGCGCGCGAGCGAAGCGGAGAGTGCCTTCAGTAGCGCGCCGCTGACGATCTGTTGACACGCCGTGGCGAAAACCTGTTCAGGACTGACCAGCAAGCCGCTTTTGACGACGTGCGCCTCCGAGGCGGCCCACCAGATCGCAATGGCGACGGCGGGTAATACGGCGCCGCGCCAGTCGATGCGTGCGGACAGTGGCCGGCGCGGTCGCGCCGCGCGGCGGAAGGCGGCGGGCACGTTGCAGTCGCAGGATGCATCGGCCGACTGCTTCGATCCGGCGGAGCGCTTGAAAAGAGCAAGACTCATCGTAGATTCCTCCTGGGCGGCGCGTAGCACGCGTTGGCGAGATCACTCGCGAAATGCCGACGGTTGACCGCGCCGCAAACGCGCTTCGAGTGCGTCGAGTGAACGATTGATCGCGTAACCGATGGTGCCGACAACGACCACCGATGCCATCACCAGGTCGAGCTGAAACAGTTGCCGGCCGTAGACGATCAGATAGCCGAGCCCTTCGGACGACGCCACCAGTTCGACAACCACTAGCGCAAGCCAGGCTTTGGTGAACGCGAGCCGCACGCCGGTGGCGAGCGTCGGCACCGCAGCGGGCAGCACGAGGTAGACGATCCGCTGCCAGCCGTTGTATTCGAATACGCGCGCGACTTCATCGAGCGAAGCGGGCGTTTGCCTGAATCCTTGCAGCGTGCTCAACGTGACCGGAACAAGCGCGGCATGCGCGATCAGGATGTATTTGAGCGGCTCCCCAACGCCTACGAGCAGCAGCAGAAACGGCAGCCAACCGAGTACCGGAATCTGCACGAGCGCATTGAAGCTCGGCAACACGTAGGCTTCGAAGGTGCGCGACAGACCGAGCGTGGCGCCGAGCACAAAACCGAGCAAGGTGCCCGCAGCGAAGCCGAGCAGCACGCGTTGCAAACTGATCAGCGTGTTGCTGGCGAGATCGCCGCTTTTCGCCAGTTCGACGAAGGTGTCGAACACGCGCTCGGGCGGTGGCAGGATCTGCGGCGCGATCCAGCCGCGCTCGCAACCCGTTGCCCACATGGCGAGCAGGACAGCGGGCAATACCCACGGTGCGAGGTGCCAGGCGAGCGTGCGCAATCGCGCATTGCGATAGAGCGGCGCCGCTCGGACCTCAGGTGCCGCGGCAGCGTGGCCGAGCCTTTCGCTCTCGGCCGGGAGTACGGTTTCGCTCATCGTGATCGCTCCTGTGTTAGCTGAGCGGTTTGCCGGCGGCGTCGTAGCGCGTCCAGTAGTGGTCGAGTTTCTGGGCGCGCAGCGCGTTGTCGAGATACTTCGTTTCGAACCAACCGTCGACCTGGACCGGCTGACGGATCAGTTTGAGTTTCAGTGCGTCCGCCGCGACCGCTTTATAGCGCGCGACGATGAACGGGTCGATTAACGGCGAATTGCGGTCCTTCAGACTTTGATTCGCGAACTCGGCCTGCCATGAGGAATAGGGCACGCCGCTTTTAGCCCACAGCTTGAAGAGCGCATCGCGGTTCGCTTCATCCGACGACCATTGCGAGCCCTGGACGAACACGTTGACGACGCGTTGCACGATATCCGGATGCGCGTGGTCGAAATCGTCGAGTACCAGCAGATGCGATTGACGGGTGAATTGCGGCCCATCGTTCTGCGATTCGTAGACGACTTTCGCCAGCCCCTGGTCGCGCAGCTTGTACACGTGGTAATCGTTGACCGATGCGTCGATCCCCTTGGACGCCAGTGCGGCGAGCGAGCTGGCGGTGTCGAGATTGATCACGCGCAGGTCGCGCTCGTCGAGCTGATTGGCGGCAAGCGCGTTGTCGGCGACCAGTTGCAGATTGGTGCCGCGAAAGATGGATACGCGACGGCCTTTGAGATCTTTGATCGAACGCACGTCCGAATCCGGAGGGACGGCAACCTTGATGCCGGTGCGCACGCCCGAGGCGAGTAGAAGATGCGTCTTCAGGCCATTGGCGCGGGCCAGTACAGCGGGCAGATCGCCCTGAAAGGCGAAGTCGAGCGCGTTGTCGGCGATCGCTTCGTTGACCGCGGGGCCGGCGCCTTTGAAGAACAGCCATTCGACCTTGATGCCGTCGGCGGCGAATTCCTTTTCCAGCGACTGCTGCAATTGCACGGTAGCCGCAGGCGACCCGCCGAAAGAAGGGGGATCGCCGGTACCTTGTTGTGCGACGCCGATGCGAATCACCGCGGGCTTATCGGCATACGCGTGAACCGCGGCGAACGACAGGGCCGCCACGGCGACGAAAGATTTCAGCAGACGAAAATAGCGCATGCGGCAATACCAGTCGAGGGAAGGAATGGGGTGCAAATGCTCAGGTAGACCAATAGCTGGCACTACACGTTAGATTCGCAAGCGCTCGAATCCAACCAATCATTGCTGATAAGAAAATCTGCAGGAGTTCGAACCTGCTGCCTGGCTTGCTATGGCGTTCGACATGCAGGTTCGGCGGGGTAACGGTTAGCGCGATCTTTCTCGTACGCAGCCGCTATACAATAATGTCGCCGCCACATTGTTAATGGTCGCTTGAAACGGGACCGGAATTCGAGGCATAAGGATCCAATGAATCCATCGGAAAGCATTGACCAACTGATCGCAGGCATCACAGACTGGCGTGGCAAAACGTTCGCCAGCATCCGCAAGGCCATCCTTGAGGCCGACCCGGAGATCATCGAGGAATGGAAGTGGATGGGAAGCCCGGTGTGGTCTCGCGACGGAATGATTGCGGTCGCCAACGCCCACAAAGGGAAGGTGAAGCTGACCTTCGCCCACGGGGCGAATCTCCCGGATCCCGACAGGCTCTTCAACGCGGGTCTCGAAGGCAACGCGAGACGGGCGATCGATTTTTTCGAGAGCGATAAGATTAATGAGCGTGCGCTAAAGAATCTCGTCCGTGCCGCTATCGAACACAATCAGACCAAGTTGAAGAAGAACGCGCCGGCGAGTGCCCGAGCGAAAGTGCCTAGTAGGAAAGAGACGTGAAGCTGTAGCGCTATCGTTTTTTGCTCGCGCATTTTCGCGTCGAGATATTGCCTGGTATCGCCTCGATGCATCCAGCGATCGAGCGTTTTTCAGCGCGACAGCAACGAAACAGTTGCGATGCCGAGGATAGTCATCACGAGCGAAGCCGTCACGTGAATGACGATCTCGCCTGCCGCCCAGCCGAGCCGGCCGTCCTGCAAGCGCTGCACGACTTCCGCCGAGAACGTCGAGAACGTCGACAGGCCGCCCATCAAACCCGTGATAACGAAGAGCCGCCATTCGGGTGCGATCTGCGGCGCCCGCGCGAACCCCGCGACCGCGACGCCGATCACGTAGCCGGCGATCACGTTAGCGGCGAAGGTGCCGAGCGGCAGACCCGTGAACAGGCCGTTCAGACGGATACCGAGAAACCAGCGGAACAGCGAACCGAGTGCGCCGCCAATGCCGACCGCGAGAATGGACAGATACATGCAAAAGTACTCTGGCGTAGCCAAAAAGGTCGACAAACCGGGCTCAAGCGGGAGGCGCGATGCCGCGTCCGCGGTTGTCCGGGCGAAGCAGGCATCACCAGCCATCAAGGGCGGCGAATGGAGCATGTGGAGAATGCCATCCCCAGCGCGCAAGTCTAGCATCGGCGGGGCATTGGGGCCAGGTGAGCGCAGTTGCGGCGCGCGTGCGGGCGGCATGGCTTGGGGCGTGATCTAGAATAAACAGAGGGCCTGCGAGCGTTTGCCGTGGGTTTATTGCAACCGCGCGGGAGGCCGACATGACGAAGGGCTGCCAGCTTACGTTCTATACCGAGAAGAACCGGCGCCACGGCCATCAAACGGTCGTGGAATGTTTGCTGTCGATCGCGAAGCTCGTCGGCATCCATGGCGCGACTGTCGTGGCGGCGGCCGAAGGGGTCGGCCACGCGGGCGCGCGGCATGCAGCGCGCTTCTTCGAGCTGGCGGATCAACCGCAGCAGGTGATTTTCGCGGTCACTGAAGGGGAGGCGGAAGCCTTGCTCGAGGCGGTGCGCGCGGGCAGCGTCCCAGTGTTCTACACGCGTTGCCCGATCGAATTCGGCCTGATCGGCGAGCACGGGGACGCGAAACATCCGGCGCGCCGCTAACCCTGTTTTCGGCTAATCCTTCAGCCGACGCGTTCGCGCTGCAGCGTCGCCGTTGTGCGCGGCCAGCGACTCGGCGCTGCCGAAGAATTGCATGCCATAGGCAATCGTGTAGCCGATGAAGAAATACGCGATCGTCGAGACCGAGAAGTCCAGCAGAATTTTGACCAGCGCATTGACCTGATTCTTTTTGCGTACCGTGCCGAGTTCGAGAAACCCGAATCCCGCACGCATGGCCAGCACCATGGCGCCGCCCAGCCATAGGCAAAATATTCGCTTTTGTTTACGTTTAATTCAAAAGCCTGACGTTATATGCGCATTCGTTGTGCGCGGCTCCGAATTTGACGGCAGATGCGCGGTCCGCGGCGCTTCGTCTTTGTCTTCCTGCGCAAACGCCGACATAATGTGCCGTCCCCGTGCACGATCTGCCGGCCATCGACCTCCAATGCGTACGCATGAGACTGACCACCAAAGGCCTGTTGCTGATCGCAATTCCGGCCCTCTTCGAACTGGCGCTGCTGTCCGGCCTGGTCAAAGCGCAGTCCGACGCGGCGCAAGCCGAGCGGTGGGCCATCCATAGCGAAGACGTGCTGCGCGAGACCACCGCGATTCTCGATCCGGTGCTGGGTGAGTCCGTGGCGCTGCGTGGCGCGGTGCTCGCCAACGATACCCGCTTTACGACGCCGGTCACATTGTGGATGGACGTCGACCGTCGCATCGATCAACTGGCCGAGCTGGTTGCCGACAACCCGGCGCAAGTCGAGCGCGTGGCGCAGGTGCGCGAGGCGGTGCAGGGGTATCGCCAATGGTCGGACCGCGTTCAGGACATGCTGCATTCGGGGCGGCGGCGCGATCTGCTCGATCGCTTCCGCGAACTGGCCCAGGCCGACGTGCTCGATCGCTTCCGTCAGCAGGTGACGGCGTTTCAGACCGAAGAGCGGCGCCTCGACACGTTGCGCTCGAATGCTGCCGACGCCGCGCGTGAACAGCAACAGACGCTGGTCGTCGCGGCGGTGTTCGGCTCCCTGCTGTTCGTTGCGCTGGCCGTCTGGTTGTACACGCGCGGCGTGCGCGGCCGGCTCGCGCTGCTGTCCGATAACGCCGGGCGCCTCGCGGGCAACGAGCCGCTGGCGCCGATCGGCCCGGGCGGCGACGAAATCGCCCGGCTCGATCTGACCTTGCATGAAACGAGCCGGCGCCTGCTCGAAGCTGAGCGCATCCAGGCGCGCTTCCAGTCCGATCTCGCGCGTCGCACCGGTGAGCTGGCGCGCATCAACGAGACCTTGCGGCAACAGACCCAGGAAAACGAAATGTTTATCTACAGCGTGTCGCACGACCTGCGTGCGCCGTTGGTGAATCTGCAAGGCTTCTCGAAAGAACTGACCCGCGCCTGCGACGAATTGCGCGCAGTGCTGCGCCAGTCTTCGCTCGCGGCGGAACCGCGGCAACGCATCGAACGGGTGGTGGACGAGGATATCGGCGAGGCGCTGCACTTCCTGCAGACGGCCGTGCTGCGGGCGTCTCATATCATCGACGCGTTATTGCGGCTGTCGCGCGTCGGCCGTGTCGAGTACCGGCGGCAAAAGGTCGAGGTGCGCGATATCGTGCCGCGCGTGGTCGATGCCATGCAAGGGTCGATCCGGGCGCGCCGGGCACATGTGATCGTCGACGAATTGCCGGCGGTGTGGGGCGACCCGACCGCGCTTGAGCAGGTGTTCGCGAACCTGATCGGCAATGCCGTCAATTATCTGGACCCGGCGCGCGAAGGCCAGATCGAAATTGGGACGACACCGGCGCCGCCGGGCGTGCATTCGCTACGGATTTTCTACGTGCGGGACAATGGCCTGGGCATTCCGGCGGTCGCGCTGCCGCGGCTTTTCAACGCGTTCCAGCGGCTGCATGGCAATGTGGTGGCGGGGGAGGGTATCGGCCTTGCGCTTGTGCGGCGCGTGGTGGAGCGGCACGGCGGGCGCGTGTGGGCAGAGTCGAAAGAGGGTTTGGGCACGACGTTTTATCTGTCACTGCCCGAAGCGGAGGCGCGGACGGCGCAACGGGCTGTCGAAACGCATGTCATGCCGGCTGATGGTGTTCCGGCGGTTCGTGGCGCGCGCGAAGTGCGCGCGGCTCCTGGTGATCGTGATGGCCCTGACCTGAACGGCGGTGCGGCGGCGCATGCCGCCAATGCTGCCGATGCCGCCGATGCCGCGCCCGGCATCAATACGCGGTAAAGAGCCGGCGCGGCTTGAGCAGTTTGCTGCCGCGAATCGACCAGTAGCAGCCGCAGGCGAGCAGGACCGCAACGCCGGTCAGCGCCTCGAGCGGCGCCGGGTGCAAGCCGGGCAGGCCGTCCAGCACGAACAGCCCGCGCGCGACGATCAACAGCGCCGCCCACAACGAGCACGCCGCTTGCGCCAGCATGCGCGCGCCGGCCAGGCGTCGCGCGCGGTTTTCTCTCGACCAGCCGGTCGGCGTGCGGGCGCAGAAAAAAACAATTGCCATCAGCGTGACGGCGAGAATGACGATCCAATCAGTCAGTTCCATCGAAAAGGCTCCCAAGTCAACCGGCGACTATAGGAAAGCCTTGCGCTGTGAACTATCGGACTAGTCTCAAATGCGAATGTGTTTTGGCGAGCGCGTATTGCCGCGAAGGCAAGGCGCTCGCCTTGGGATCAGAGTTCGATTCGCGTGCCGAGCAACACGAGGAATTGACGCAGCCACTCAGGGTGAGCCGGCCATGCGGGGGCGGTGACGAAATTGGCGTCGGTGATCGCCGCGTCGACTGGAATGTCGGCATACTCGCCGCCGGCCAGCTTCACTTCGGGCGCGCAGGCCGGGTAGGCGGAAATGCGTTTGCCGCGAATCACGTCGGCGGCAGCCAGCAGTTGCGCGGCGTGGCAGATCGCGGCGATCGGCTTGCCCGCTTCGGCGAACTGCCGCACGAGTTCGATCACCTTGTGATTGAGCCGCAGATACTCCGGCGCGCGGCCGCCTGCGATCGCCAACGCGTCGTATTGACGGGAATCGGCGTCGTCGAAGCTTGCGTTGAGCGTGAATTGGTGGCCCGGCTTTTCGGTGTAGGTCTGGTCGCCTTCGAAATCATGGATCGCGGTCTTGATCTTCTCGCCCGCTTTCTTGTTCGGACAGACCGCGTCGACCATATGGCCAACCGCCTGCAGTGCCTGAAACGGCACCATCGTTTCGTAATCCTCGGCGAAGTCGCCGGTCAGGAACAGAATCTTCTTTGCTGCCATCGCATGCCTCCAATTGATCAACGGAACACATCGAAACGCTCCGGGAGTCTACTCCAACGCGTTTGACAGAACCGCGACGGCGTATCATGGGCGCGTTTTCGCATGCGGAAGCCGCTCGGTGCGGCTCACACCCAGACATGACTTTATCTATACGTTCACCGTTGTTGCGCCGCGTCGCGGTTGTCGCCCTCGTGTTCGGCGGCCTCGCGGCTTGTCAGAAGAATGATGCATCGGCAGGGCAGGTCGCCGGCAAGCTCAACGATGCAGCGCAAGCCGCCGGTCAGAAGCTCGATCAGGCGGCCAGTTACGTCGACCAGCAGGTCGATGCGACCAAAGACGCCGCGCAGCGGAATCTGGAATCCGCTGCCTCCGCACCGTCGATCAAGATCGATCCCGCCGCGCTGGCATCGACCGCGCAAGCCAACCTGCAAGGCGCGGCGAGCGCCACGAATGCGCAACTCGGCAAGGCGGCGGCGCTGACTGGTCAGGGCCTCGAGACGGCCGGGCGCAAGCTGCAGGAGTGGTCGGCGCAGAGTTCGGCCTCGTCGGCTGGCGGGTCGGCTTCCGCGTCGGCGTCCAGCGATTCCGGCGACGCGCAAAAGCAGATGGACAAGTGAGGTGGCGGCCCCTGCGGCCGCTCGGGTGACGAGGCCGGCTCGCTAATCGATGAATTCGCGCAAGCGTCCTAACAATCGGTTACGCATGTTCGGTCGCAGGCGGTAGAACTGCGGCTACACTGGCGTCTCCCGTTTTCTTACGGATCGCCATGCAGTCATGCCCAATGCGGCGTGAGCCAGGGGCCGCGCCGTCTAACGGCGGGCAACCGGCGACTCACGCAAGCTTTCATTTTTCTTCCAGTCATGTCGGATGCAACGCTCGACGCGGCATGCGCGCTCACGTCGCGGCGTGGCTTGGCGCGTGGGTGGCCACGGCCTGCCTCGCGCTGATTCTGGGCATTGGATGGATGCCCGCGAGTGCCCAGGCCGCCGGCACGGGCACGCCAGTCATTCCGGCCTTGCAGAGCCTGATCAATAGTGCCACGGCAACGCCTGCGTCTGCCGCCTCGGGCGCCTCGGCCGCGGAAGCGGCCTCCGCCCCGTCGCCCGCGAGCCAGGCGGAACTGGCGCGCTCGCTCGACAGCGTGATCGCCACGCTCGACAACGACCGGCAGCGCACCGCGCTCGTCGTCCAACTCAAAAAGCTGCGCGAGGTCTCGCAAAACGTCGCGCCGCCCGCAGCCGCGCAGCCGAGTCCCGGCTTGCTCGGGGCGATCGCATCGGGCATCGCGTCGTTCGAATCCGGCGTGCATCAGGGCCGCACGCCCATGCGCTATTGGGCCGGACGCTTCAACGCGGCCGGCAACGAGCTCTACACGATCATTTCGGGTCAGGGGCAAGAGAAGTTCGCGCGCATCGTCTTTTCGATGATTGCCATGCTGGCCGGCTGGGGCGCGTGCGCCGGCGCGCTGATCTATGTGCAACACCGGCTGTACCGGCGCTTCGGTATCCTCATGGGGCTCAACCCGAATCCCACCACGCGCGAACTGCTGATCTTCGCGCTGCGCCGCGTCGGCCCGTGGATCATCGCCTTTCTCGCGGCGGTGCTGTTCGTGCGCGCAATGCCCGACGCGCTCGGCCGCACGCTCGGCCTCGTGGTCACCTACGCGATCGTCGCGGGTGCGGTGTTTTCGGCGATCTGTCTGATTATGTTTTCGCTGTTTGGCTCAGGGCATCGGCGGGTGGCGGTGCGCCTGCTGATCGATTACGCGCGGCGCGTGCTGTTCGTGGTGGGCATATGCGCTGCGCTCGGCGATGCGGCCGTCAACTATGACGTCGCGCATCAGCTGGGGTCGAATCTCGCCGCGCTGATTTCGACGGCCGCCAACATGACGGCCGCCGTGCTCACCGGCTATTTCGCGCTGGCGTTCCGCCGGCCCGTCGCGCATCTGATTCGCAACCGGCCTTACGAGCAGCGCCACGATCACAGGGCCGCGACCGACGCGTTCGACGTGCTCGCCTCGCTCTGGCACGTGCCGGTGCTGGTGCTCGCCGGGGCGTCGGTGGTGGCCACGCTCGGCGGCTCGGGTTCTAGCGAAAACGTGCTGCAGATTTCGGTGGTGACCGCGCTGTTGCTGGTGTTCGCCTTCTTTCTGTCGGCCATCGTGCTGCGCATGACGCGCCCGCGCAGCGCGCGCTCGCGGCGCCGCTCGCCCTATCTGTCGCGCTTGCTGCGCTTTTGCGGCACGCTGCTGACGTTGTTCATCTGGCTGTTCTTCTTCGAACTGGCGGCGCGTTTGTGGGGGGTGTCGCTCGCGGCAGTCGTGGAGGAAAACGTGGCGGCGCGCGGGATTGCGCACGCAGTGACCGCGATCATCGCGACGGTGTTCATTTCGTGGCTGCTGTGGATTCTGGTCGACACCGCGATTACCGAGGCCCTCAATCCGGGGGGGCCGCGCAACAAGTCGCGCAATCCGAGCATGCGGGCGCGCACCATGCTGCCGCTGCTGCGCAACGTGCTGCTGGTGTCGATCATGACGATTGCCGGCATCGTCACCGCGGCAAACCTCGGCATCAATGTGACGCCGCTCTTGGCCGGCGCCGGCGTGATCGGCCTCGCGATCGGCTTCGGCGCGCAGTCGCTCGTGACCGACCTGATCACGGGCCTGTTCATCATCATCGAAGACACGATTTCAGTTGGCGACTGGATCGACGTGGACGGTGGGCATGCGGGCACCGTCGAGCATCTGTCGATCCGCACCGTCCGTTTGCGCGATGGGCAAGGCGCGATTCACGCGATCCCGTTCTCGCAGATCAAGATCGTCAAGAACCTGTCGCGCGACTTCGCCTACGCGGTGTTCGAAGTGCGGATGTCGTTCTCGACCGACGTCGATCAGATCACCCAGCTGATTCGGGAAGTCGGCGCCGATCTGATGGCCGACTTCCGCTATCGGCGCGAAATGCTCGGGCCGATCGAGGTGTGGGGGCTCGACCGTTTCGATCCGAACTGGATGGTCGTGAAAGGGCAGATCAAGACGCGGCCGTTGCAGCAATGGAGCGTGGCGCGCGCCTTCAATTTGCGGCTCAAACGCAAGATGGACGAAGCCGGCATCGAGATTCCGGTGCCGCAGATGCGTGTGTACACGTCGTCGAAGGATAGCGAAGGACAGCCTTTGCAGGACGATGAGCTGCGCGAGACCGGTCCGCATGGGCATGGGCACGCGCGTGCTGCCGAGACGGGCGCCTCGGCGCGGTCCGCGCACGCTGCGGTGGCGATGGCACGCGATGTGTCGCACGAACCGCGTCCGGCGCCGCCGCCAACCGGGCAGACCGCGCCGATTCCGCCACAGATTCCGACGGCGGGCGAAGCGGGTGGCAAAAGCTGATTGCGCTACAAGCCGGGTGAGCGGACCTTCGCGCGGTTTGCGTCTTTACGCAGGATGAACGGGTCTCAGGAGATTGCCGGTGCGTTGGCTGCGCGTACGATGTCGTTGACATGCGTGGCCATCTGCGCGCCCGCGACACCGTAGATATGCAGCGAGACGGCGGGCGCGTCGCTGCCATTGCCCAGCTGGTGAATGCCGCCGCCCTTGCCGCCGCGCGCAAACGACACGGCTCCGGCATTGCGCGCTTGTGTACGTGTGGCGCTTGCGCAGTGTTGTGCGCCGTTCCATTCGAAGACCGTTTCGCTCAGTGTGCCGTCGAGTACCGCGTAGCCGCACCACGTGTGGTGCGCATGCACCGGGCTTGCCTGGCGCGGCAGCCACACCAGCGAGGCGATCGCATAGCGGCCCTGCGGATCGGCGGCCAGCAGATGACGCCGGTAATTTTCAACGGAGCCTTCGCGTTGCGCCGGCGTGAGCAACGCGGGACTCGCCGCGGCTTCGGCCAGCGCGAGGCGCATGCTGCGCGCGAAGAAGGTCGAATCCGACGGTTTAGGGAGTTCCACGCAGGCTTCGAACAACGCGTCGAGCGCGTCGCACAGGTGCGCGAGCGGCGCGCTGCGGTGCGCGCGCGAGGGCATTTCACTCGCCCCGGCAAACTGCGCGGCGTGGACGGAGGAACGGGCGACGGGTCTGGAAGGAATGTCTTGGCTCATGATCGCGGCGCAGCGGTGTGGCTGCTTATCGGCTATTTTTGGATAGACACATTTATACCCGTTTGCCTGGAGAAAGAGTTTCCATATAATTCCACTCAAAGTCTTAAAAGTAGAATAATTTCCTATGGGGGTGTGACGATGGGAATGGATATCATCGATCGGCGGCTGCTCGAACTGCTGCAGGAAGACGCAACCATGCCGATCGCCGAACTGGCGCAGCGCGTGAATCTGTCGCAAACGCCGTGTTGGAAGCGGCTGCAGCGTCTGAAAGAGACGGGCGTGATTCGCGCCCAGGTGGCGTTGTGCGATGCGCGCAAACTCGGCGTGGGCACGACCGTGTTCGTGGCGGTGCGTACGAATCAGCACACCGAGGCTTGGGCGCGGACCTTTACGCGTGCGGTGCAGGAGATTCCGGAGGTGGTGGAGGTGTACCGGATGAGCGGCGAAACCGATTACCTGCTGCGCGTGGTGGTGTCCGATATCGACGACTACGATCGCGTCTATAAACTGTTGATCGCCGCCGTGCCGCTGTATGACGTGAGCTCGAGTTTTGCGATGGAACAGATCAAATACTCGACGGCGCTGCCGGTGCGGCCTTCGGCCGTGGTAGAGGGGCGCTGATTGCAAGCCGTGTGCAAGCTCGGTGGGCGTAGAATGCCGCCTTCCCAGACACTATCCGCGACCGCCTCGCGAACCGAGCCCGCCTCATGAACAAACCGCCGCGCAAGAAGAACCCGACCTTTGGCATTGCTGTTTTCATCGTGGTCGCGGTACTGCTGGTGATCGCCACGCTTTTCTATAACGCCATCACGGAAAAGCGCGATTTCGACCGCCAGAACGCGCCGGCGCCGACGATTTCATCGGACGCGACTGCGGCGGCGGCTGCGGCTGCCGAAGCGAAGCCCGCAAGCGGCGCCGCGCAATAAGAGGGCGCGATCGTTTTCACTCTTCTGGCAGGCGAATCAGGCTCGCATCCTTGCGAATCTGCGCCGACGCCGTCAGCATCTGTTTGCACTGATGGGCGAGCAATTTCATGTCGTGGACGGTGTCCGCCGAGTGGCTCGGCGATTTCTCCGTCTCGACCACCATCGCATCCAACTTGCGCATCAATAGTTTGACCTGCTCGCCTTGGTCGGCGGGCGGCGCGCTACCGGCTTCGGCTTCGGTCAGATTGTCGCGGACCACGCTCAGGGCGCGTTGCAACGGCTGCAGCGAGACGCTGTCGGCCTGCTGCGCCGAGGTGCGCAGCAACGGCGCGGCTGCTGTGATCTGCGAGGCGAGCACGTGGCTGCGCACCAGCAGGTCGTTCAATTCCGGCACGAACCTCTGCGCGGACTTCGGCTCGAGCATCATGCGCTGGAACGCCTGGCCCAGATTGGCAAACGCGACGTGGACGTTCTTGCGCGCAAGCCGGTAGCGATAATCGCGATCGAGCGCGGTTGCAGCGGCTACGGCGGCAGGGGACGCGCCGCCGGCCGGCTTGCTGGATTCGATCGCCGGATCGGCCATTGCCGCGACGGGCGCAAACGCGCCGGCCTCAGTGACCGTGGCGACCACCGCGGCGGCCGGCTTGCCGCTCCACCACCAACTCGCCTCCAGATATTGCCGCGTCGCATTGATCATGTTGTTGACGAGCTTGCCCATCAACCGGTATTCCCAGTAGGGGAACAGATGGCTCGCCGCAATCGCGATCGCGCAGCCCACCACGGTATCGATTGCGCGCTCGCCGATGATGCGCATGCTGCCCGGCGCGAGCAGGTGGAACATGAGCAGCACATACGAGGACGTGAACACCACGCTCGCCGTGTAATTGAACAGCAACAGGCTGTAGCTCATCACCATCGACGCGAACATCACCACCAGCAGGATATGCGGCTCCTTGACGAAGATAATCAACGCGATGCTCGCCGCACAGCCAATCAGCGTGCCGACTATCCGCTGGCCGTTGCGCTGCTTGGTCAGCGAATAGCCCGGCTTCAGGATGATGACGGTGGTCATCACGATCCAGTATGCGTTGGTGAGCGGCAGCAGACGGCCGAGCCAGAAACCCACGGCGACCGCAATCGTCACGCGCAGCGCATGGCGGAAGCTCGGCGAGGCCATGGTCAGATTCGAGAAGATCTGCCCGAGCGGCACGCGGCGGCTCGATACGAAGCGGGAGAGCGCCTTGTCGAGGCGCAGTTCGGTCTCGGTCTCGGTCGCGCCGGGATCGCTCGACAGGCTTTGGTGCATCTTGTCGATCAGGCGCGTGGCGCTCCAGATACGCCGGAAGGTGGACGATATCGCCGAATAAGCCTCAGGATTTTTGGCAGCCAGGTCCTGCTTGCGCATTAGTTCGATCTCGAACTCGATGGCGCGCAATTCGGCTTTAACATTCACGCGCTTACGCGGCGGCTGATTTTGCAATACCGCGAGTCCGATTTCTTCGAGATCGGCTGCGCATTTGCGAATCAGATCGCGATAGAACACCACCAGGTCGGAGGCGCCAAACGTGTTACGTACCAGCGAGTAATCGACATGCGTGCCAACAAACAGTTCGTGCAGATCGACCGTATTGATGAACAGATTGAACAGCATCGCCCGGCGCGGCTCGAGCCGGCCGGTTTTCAGCTTCGGCAGATTGCGCAGCACGATGTCGCGCGCGGCATCCTGACGATCGACCGCAGCGATCTGCTTGTCGACCAGATTGCGATAGCACTCGTCGAGATCGTTATCGAGATCGTAAAAGGCGGCGCGCGCGAGCAGGTAATCCGCGCATGCGAACACGCTTTCGGCGAGCGCCTGCTGTTCGATGCGATGCATCATCCAGTGGCTCACGAAAGTCGACCAGTACGTGTACCAGAGACCGCCCACCAGAATCCATGACGCATTGACGAGCGCTTGCATCGGCGTGAAATGCTCTTCCAGCGTCATGATCATCATGAACAGCGTGGCGAAGCTGATCTGCGGCCAGCGGTTGCCATACACGACGATCAATGAGAGCACAAACGTGAGCGGCACGACCGTGCACCATAACGCCACCGGGTTGACCGTGGCGAGACCGGTGGCGAGCGCGGACAGGAAGCCGATCACCGAGCACGCCAGCATTTCGTTGTGCTTGTACTTGAGCGGGCCCGGCATATCGACCACACATGCGCCGAGCGCGCCCGTCGCGATCGTGAAGCCGAGTTCGTGATCGTGAAACACGATCAAACACAATATGGGCGGCAACGACACGCCGACTGCGATGCGCAGGCCGCCATAAAAGTATTGGCTGTAAAGGAATTTTTTTATTTCAACCGAATAGCGCATCGACTGCCTGGATTCCATTCACTGAGAGAACGCGGTTGAAAAGGTCGACCCGGGACAGACCCAAACTGCCGTCGAGTCTAACTGATTTTGTGCCTGATCTGACCTCGTCCATTCGGCCAGGTTCTGCCCTGGGAGCGCGTTTGTTATGCTGTCGCCTCAATGTCTGTTGCGGCCCGGGCGTTCCGCTCGCGTCGCCTGCTTCCTCGAGATCCATGCTCCAGCTCTTCTACTCGAACCGCTACGAAACCCTTGTCGGCGCACTGCTCGACGATCTGGCGCAAGCGCCGTCCGATCCCTGGACCGCGCGGCCCGTGATCGTCCCGAGCGCGGCGGTGCGGCGCCGGCTCGAGCTCGACATCGCGGTGCGCCAGGGTATCTGCGCGAATGTCAATTTTGGTTATCTCGCGCAGTGGCTGTGGGCGCAAATCGGCGGCGTGATCGAAGTGCCCAGGCATTCGCCGTTCGCGCCTGACCGCCTCGTCTGGCGCTGCTACCGGCTGCTTGGGGAGGCGGATGAAGGATTGCCGTGGAACGCCTCGCCGCGTCTTCGTACCTATCTCGATGCGGCGGATGCGTCGATGCGTTACGAACTGGCGCGCCGCGTGGCCACCGTGCTCGACCACTATCTGACCTATCGCCCGGAATGGCTGCTGCAATGGCAGAAGGGCGGTTCGATCTTCGCAAGCGGCGCTGCGGACGACACCGGTCCGCGTCTCGTCGGCGCGAGCGTTGCGGCGCGTGAGGACGAGCGTTGGCAAGCGGCACTGTGGCGCGCCGTGCTTGCCGAAGTGGCGGGCAATGCGCAAACGCCCGCGGTCGCCTTGCCGCCCGCTTATCGCTTTCTCGAAGAAATCGGCAAGCTCGATCTGGAAGCCATCTCGAACGCGCAGTGGCCCGAAGCCGTCAGCGTGTTCGCACTGCCGACCATGCCGCCGTTGCACGTTGCGTTGCTGCGCGCGTTGTCGCGCTGGGTCGATGTGCGTCTGTATGTGATGAATCCGTGCCGCGAGTTCTGGTTCGACGTTGTCAGCGCGGGCCGCGTCGAAGCGCTCGATGCCGCAGGCCAGCTCGACTATCAGGAAGTGGGCCATCCGCTGCTGGCCGAGTGGGGCCGCCAGACTCAGGCGCAACTGCACATGCTGCATGAGCTGACCGAGAGCGCCGCGTCCGGCGAGACTGGCGACTTCACCGAGAATCCGGAACCGAGCTGGCTCGCCGCCGTGCAGAACGGCATTCTCGATCTGCGGGCGGAAACGGACACGGACGAATTGCCGGTCGAGAACGGCATCGAAGTCCATGTGTGTCACAGCCTGTCGCGGCAGCTTGAAGTCCTGCATGACCGCCTGCTCGGGTGGTTCGACGAGTTCGGCGATCTGCAGCCGTCCGACGTGCTGGTTGCCGTGTCCGATCTCGCGGCGGCCGGGCCGTTGATCGATGCGGTGTTCGGCACCGCGCCCCTTGGCGATACGCGCCGCATTCCGTATCGCATTACCGGCTTGCCGCCCTCGCAGGCCAATCCAGTCGCGCGTTTACTGCTGGACTGGCTGGCCTTGCCTGAGCGGAGCGTGGGTGCGCCGGATCTGATCGAATGGCTGCGGGTCGATGCGATCGCCGCGCGCTACGGGATCGATGCCAGTGCGCTCGAAGCCGCGCAGGAATGGCTCGCGGCCGCCGGTGCGCGGCGCGGGCTCGTGCCCGGCGAGCCGACGGGCGAGCACGTGCCGGTGGCGCGTCATACGTTCGCCGACGCGCTGACCCGGCTGTACCTCGGTTATGCGATGCCGGATGGCGGCGAGCCGGTCGATGCGTGGTTGCCCGTTGAGGGCGCCGATGGATCGGCCGCGGAGCTGCTCGGCCGCCTGTCACGTTTCGTCGACGATATCGAGACCTTCGCACAGCGCTGCGCGGCCGAACAGACACCTGCCGAATGGACGCAACTGCTGCTCGAAACACTCGCGCAGTGTTTCGACGGCGGCGTGGAGTTTGCCGATTCGCTGGCGGCGGTGCGTGACGCCATTGACAAGATGGGCGACGCGATGCAAGCGGGCGCAGAAGACGTCGTACTGCCGGCCGCCGTGGTGCGCGGCGCACTCACCGAGGCGCTCGACGACCCGGCGCGTGGCGGCGTGCCTTGGGGTAGCGTGACGTTTTCGTCGCTGACCAGCTTGCGCGGGTTGCCATACCGGATCGTCTGCCTGCTCGGCATGGACGACGGCGTGTTGCCGAGCCTCGCCCGCGCCGACGAATTCGACCTGATGGCCGCGTTCGGCAAAGCAGGCGACCGGCAGCGCCGCGACGACGAACGCAATCTGTTCCTCGATCTGCTGCTGGCGGCGCGCGACCGGCTGTTTATCGCCTATACGGGCCGCAGCATTCGAGACAACGCGCCGTTGCCGCCGGCTGCGCTGGTCGACGAATTGCTCGATCACCTCGCGCAAGTGTCGGCGGGGGAAGGGGCGAGTCCCGCGGAAATCGAAGCCGCACGGCATGCGTTCATTGTCGGTCACCCGCTGCAGGCGTTCGCGTCGGACTATTTTTCGTCGCAGCGAGGCCTCTTCACTTACGACATGGATCGTGCGGAACTGGCCAGTTTGCTGGCCGCACCGCAGCATCCGGTCGCGGCGCCATTCTTCGATCAACCGTTGCCCGCCGAAGACGCGGCCCCCGTTGCATTCGACGAATTCGTGCGCTTCTGGCGTCATCCCGCGCGTGCGCTGTTGCGCGACCGGTTGGGTATCGTGTTGTCGGATGCGCAGGGCGAATTGCTCGACACCGAACCGTTCGAACTTGACTGGGCCGGCCGCGATGCCCTGGCGGAACGGCTCCTGCCTGTCCTGTTGAATAGCGAAACCGAAGACGAGGGCCTGTTCGAGCGCGTGCGCCGAGTCGCCGCAGCCAGTCCCGAGCTGCCGGGTGGCGCGACCGGCGCGGTATGGCGCTCGCGCGAACTCGGCGCGCTGCGCCAACTCGCCGACAGCGTGCGCCGCGAAGTCGCTTCAGGTGTCGAGCGTTTGCCGTTCGTGCTCGATATCGTGCCGCGCTGGCCCGATCGTGCCGACATCGCCGATACGCTTTTCGGCCCTCACGACGCGGCGCTCCGCAAAGCGGCCGAAACACCGCTGCAACTGCACGGCACCTTGAATTTGCTGACCGAAACAGGACAAGTGATTTTCCGCTACGCCAAACCTACTGCACGCGACTATCTGTCGGCGTGGCTTGCGCATCTGGTCTATTGCGCGGCGCAGCCGAACGGCCCACGCCGCACGGTTTGGCATGGCAGCGGCGAGAGCTTCGAGCTTACGCCGGTCGCCGCGCCACTCGATGAACTGGCGCCGCTTGCCGCATTGTTCAGAGCCGGGCGCATGCTGCCGCTGCGCTTTTTCCCGAAGAGCGCGTGGGCGAAGGTCAGCGAGAGTGATTCCGCGGCGCAGGGCGTATGGATCAACGATCGGGTGCGCGGCGAATCAGATGACCCCGCTTTGCGCATCGCGCTGCGCGGCACGCCGCTTTCGCTCGACGAACCGTTCGGCAGTCTTGCCTCGATCGTCTTCAAACCGCTCGTGCAGCATCTGCGGAGCGCATCATGAGCGGCGCCGTTCACCATCACGCGCTGGTCGCGCAAGAGCTCGACGTCTTCGCCTGTTCGCTCGACGGCGTCAATCAGATCGAGGCGTCGGCGGGAACCGGCAAGACCTGGAACATCTGCGCGTTGTACGTGCGCCTGCTGCTCGAAAAGAACCTGAACGCCGATCAGATTCTTGTCGTGACCTTTACGAAGGCGGCGACCGCGGAGTTGCACGAGCGGATTCGCGGGCGGCTCGCGGAACTGGACCGGGCTATCGATACGGACGACGACGGTGGCGATCCGTTTATCCGGCGCCTCTTTGAAACGACCCTTGCGCCGGAGCGCGGCATCGATCGCGAGACCGCGTTGAAGGTCGTACGCCGCGCACTGCGCACGTTCGACCAGGCCGCGATTCACACCATTCACGCGTTCTGTCAGCGTGCCTTGCAGGAGGCGCCGTTCGCCGCGGCCATGCCGTTCGCCTTCGAAATGGAAGCCGACGACGCTGCCTTGCGTTTCGACATGGCGGCCGATTTCTGGCGCGAGCAGGTAGAACCAGTGGCCTACGCGCATCCTGCGTTTGCCGCATGGCTGGTGGCCAAACGCGCCGGCCCCGCGTCGCTCGATGAGCAACTCGCGCGGCGCCTGAAGAAGCCGTTGGCGCAGTTGCGCTGGGGCAAGATCGATTCAGGTGGAAACGATGCCGATCCGCAGGCGGGTTTCGATGCTGCCTGCGCCATGTGGCAGGCGGAACGAGACGCGATCGTCAGTCTGCTTGGAGAAGCGCAAGACCGTTTGAGCAAGACCTCGCACAAGCCCGACCTCGTGAGCGCCGCGATCGCCGCGTGGACCGAATACTTCGCCCAGGGCGATTGTCATGCGCCGCCGCCCAAGGCTGCGTTGAAGCTGACGGCTTCGGCGTTGAAGAAGGCCACCAAGGTCAAGTTCGAACCGCCTGAACATCCGTTCTTCGAGCACGCGGAAGCGCTGGCCGCAGCCGTGGTTGCCGCCGAAGCCGCGCAACGTGCGCGCTGGCTCTCGCTCGTAGAAACCTGGCTCGACTACGCGCCCGCCGAACTGGTGGCGCGCAAACGCACGCGCCGGGTGGTGTCGTTCGACGATCTGCTGTCCAACCTGTATCGCGCGCTCGCCGCCAACCCCTGGCTTGCCGATGCTTTGCGCACGCGTTATCCGGCCGCGCTGATCGACGAGTTTCAGGATACCGATCCGTTGCAGTTCGCGATCTTCAGCCGCATTTTCGCGCCGGCCGGCCCGTTGTTTCTGGTCGGCGATCCGAAGCAGGCGATCTACAGTTTCCGCGCGGCGGATTTGCATACCTATCTGGCGGCACGTGCGGCGGCTTCGGCGTGCTACACGCTCGCGGTCAATCAGCGTTCGACCGCGCCGATCGTCGAGGCCTGCAACCGGCTGTTCGAAGCCAATCCCCAAGCGTTCGTGCTCGACGGTCTCGACTATCAGCCGGTGCGGGCTGGCGAGCGGCGCCGTCCTCCTTTTTCCGAACCCGCGGCGAGCGCGGGCGACTTTCGCATCTGGACCCTGCCACAAGGCGACGCCGCGTCGACCAAACGCGAAGCACAGCGTGCGGCGAGCGAAGCCTGCGCCGCGGAGATCGTGCGGCTCCTGCGCGGTGCGCGCGAAGGGTCGGTGACGATCGGCGACGCGCCGCTCGCGCCGGGCAATATCGCGGTGCTCGTGCAAACGCATAAGCAGGGCAGTCTGATCAAGCGTGTGCTGGCGTCGTGGGGTGTCGGCAGCGTCGAACTGGCGCAGGCCTCGGTGTTCGCGACGCTCGACGCCGAGCAGATCGAACGCGTGCTGGCCGCGGTCGATACACCGGGCGATCTGCGCCGTTTGCGCGCCGCGCTCGCCACCGACTGGCTCGGCCTCGATGCCGCCGCGTTGTGGCACCTCGAGCAGGTCGCCGACGCGCCGGCGCCAGCCGGCGATCCCGCGCATGCCGCGGACGCGATGGGTTGGGTCGAACGTTTCTCGCGCTATCGCACGCTATGGCACGAGCGCGGCTTCGCCTTGATGTGGCGCACGCTGATGCGCGAACTGCGAGTCGCACAACGCCTGGTGGCCGGACCGGACGGCGAGCGCCGTCTGACGAACGTGAATCATCTGGCCGAACTCGTACAGGCGCGTGCCGCCACGCAACCCGGCATCGCACCGACATTGCGCTGGCTTGCCGCGCAACGTACGCAAGGTGGTGGCGAAGATGCGCAATTGCGGCTCGAGTCGGATCGCAACCTTGTGCAGATCGTCACCGTGCACAAGTCGAAAGGGCTGGAATATGCGGTTGTGTTCTGTCCGTTTCTGAACGACGGTGCGCTGCGCGAGCCGCCATCCTCCGGTTTGCCCGATGCGCGCGAGTATCACGACGAAACGGGCGGCGCCGTGCTGCACTACGGTTGCGATGACGAAGAGGCCGAACGCGCGTCACGTTACGCCGCGCGCGAACAGGCGGCGGAGCGGGCGCGGCTCGTCTATGTGGCGCTGACGCGCGCGGTGTATCGCTGCTATCTGGTTGCCGGTACTTATCTTTCGTCGCGCTCCACCAAGGAGTCGCGCCGCAGCGTGTTGAACTGGCTGGTGGGGGGCGGCGGTCACAGCTTCGACGATTGGCTCACCGATCCACCCGACGAAGCCGCCTTGTCCGAGCGATGGCGCGCATTGGCGGGCGGCCCGATCACGTTGCAGGCGTTACCGAAAGTGGAGCGCCGTGTGCCGTTGGAAAGCCTTCAGGATAGCGGCGCGCGGATGCAGGCGCGCGCCAGCCGGCGGCTATTGCGCGATCAGTGGCGCATGGCGAGCTTCAGCGGCTTGATCGCCGCCGGTGGCAAAGCCGAAGAGGCGCATACGCCGGTGGAAGAGGTGCGTCCCGATCACGATGAGATCGCCGATGCGCTAGTACCTGTGCCGTTGCCGGTGCCGCAAGCGCCGACCTACGCGGAGGACGACATTCTCGCGTTTCCACGCGGCGCGGCGGCGGGCGACTGTCTGCACCGCATGTTCGAACTCGCGGATTTCACCGATCCGCATACGTGGCCGGATGCGATCCGGGGCGCTTTGCGCGAGCGCCCGGTGCCGGCCGTGTCCGAACTCGCGGCACGTTTGCCCGCCATGATGCATAAGCTGATCGCGGACGTCGTGACCACCGAGCTCGTCCCCGGCATGGCGCTCGCCAGGCTGAATCCGCGGCGGCGCCTGAATGAACTCGAATTTCTGTTTGCCGCGCCGTCGCTCGATTTTCCGGCGTTGCGCGAGCTGCTGATCGAACACGGCTATCCCGACGTTGCGCTGGAACCCGGCGTGTTGCGCGGTTTCGTCAAAGGATTTATCGACATGATCGTCGAGCACGACGGACGCTTCTGGATCGTCGACTGGAAGTCGAACCATCTGGGCGACACCGCCGCCGACTACGCCGCGGCGCCGCTCGAAGCGGCCATGGCGAGCCACGCGTATCACCTGCAGGCGCTGCTCTATACGGTGGCGCTGCATCGCTATCTGAAAACGCGGGTGCGCGATTATGCGTACGACACGCACATCGGCGGCTATCTCTACCTGTTCGTGCGCGGCGTTCGTCCGCACTGGCGCGATGCCGACGGGGCGGCGGGCGTGCATATGCGGCGGCCTGCATTCGAACTGGTGGCGCTGCTCGATGCGGCGATGATCGGAGGTGTCGCATGAGCACGTTCGAGCGGAACTCTTCCGCGCCGCCGGAGCTGGATGACATCGGGGTGAATTTACCGGCGCCGGCCGACTTCAGCACCGCGCTTGCCGAAGGGTTCGCGCGCCGCATCGGCATTTTGGCGCGGCGCGGCGGCGCGTCGGGCGAGGCGGTGAAGTGGGCGGCGCGGGCCGCCTTCGCGGCGAGCCGCGCGACGGCCGAAGGGCACGTGTGCCTGCCGCTTGCCGTGCTGGCGCGACGCTTCGATGCGCCGAGCGCACAAGTGCGCGCGGCGCTGTTCGCGAGCGGCATGGTCAGCGACGGTTCGCAAAGCGCCGCGGCGTTGCGGCCGCTGGTGATCGATGGGCAACAGCGGCTGTATCTGGCGCGCTACTACGACTACGAGCGGCGTCTCGCGCGCTCACTGGTTATGCATGCGGACGGGGGCTCCGGCGCAGGTGTGAGCACGGACACGGACACCCAAACGCTGCACGAGCGTCTGCTGCGCTACTTCGGGCCGCCGCAGGACGACGAGGTAGACTGGCAACGCGTCGCGGCAGTCATGGCGCTGTCTGGGCGGTTGACCATCGTCAGCGGCGGGCCGGGCACCGGCAAGACTACGACGATAGTCGGCGTGCTCGCCTGTTTGCTCGATGCGCGGACCGATCTGCGCATTGCATTGGCGGCGCCCACCGGCAAAGCCGCGCAACGGATGCAGGAAGCCTTGATCGCACGTGCCGGCGATTTGCCCCCCGAACTCGCCGCGCGCTTGCCGCAGACGTCGTACACCTTGCATCGGCTGCTCGGTTCCGGGCCGGCCGGGCGCTTCCGGCATCATCGCGACAACCCGCTGCCTTACGACGTTGTCGTGATCGACGAGGCGTCGATGATCGACGTCGCGATGGCGGCGCATCTGCTCGATGCCATTGCGCCGCAGACCCGTCTGGTGATGCTGGGCGACAAGGACCAACTTGCCGCCGTCGAGGCCGGCGCGGTGTTCGCCGAGCTCAGCGCACGGCCTGCTTTTACGCCGAATGGACTGCAGCGGATCGCCGAGGCGCTTGGCATTGAAGCGGCGCGCTTGTCGCAAGCACTGCCGGGCGTATCGAGCGGCTTTGACGGGGAGGCTGACGATCTTTTCGCGCATGCGGATGCGCCGGACGATTTCGATACACTGCCTGACGACTTGTTTGTCGACGCCGATGCACGGCGCGCATTCGGCGGACTACCCGGCGACGATCTCTTTGCGAGCAGGCCGGCGCCGGCTACCGGAGCGCAATTGTCGCGGTCGTCTTCGCGATCGTCATCGGGATCGCCTTCGCCGGCTCAAAACCCACTCGCCGATTGCGTCATCTGGCTCGAGCGTAACTATCGGTTCGGTCTCGAATCGCCGATCGGTCGCTTGTCGCTCGCGATTCGCAACGGCGCGGCCGGCGTGGCGCTCGAAGTCCTGCGCATCGATCCTGCCGAACCTTGCGCAGCGGCGTTGTACGAAGACACGCATGCGACGCTTGCCGAGCGCACCGTCGCGCGGCTTGCCGCCGGTTTCGCGGCGTACGCGGAGGCGCTCGCCGAAGCGCTAGCCGCTGAAACACCGGACCCATTGCCGCTCTTCGATGCGCTGAACCGCTTTCGAATTCTGTGTGCGACGCGTTCGGGGCCGCGTGGCGTCGATCAGGTGAATGCCGCAATGGCCGCGCAGGTGCGGCGCTCGGCGAGCGTGACACTGGCTGTAGGCGCGCATTGGTTCGCCGGACGCCCCGTGATGGTCACACGCAACGATTACGCGCTCGGGCTGTTCAACGGCGACATCGGTATTGCACTGCCGGGTGTGGGCGGTGCGTTGCGCGTCTATTTCCGTACCGGCGACGGCGGTCTGCGAGCCGTATCGCCTGCTGCGCTGCCGCCGCACGATACGGCATTCGCGCTCACGGTCCATAAGTCGCAGGGTTCGGAGTTCCAGCATGCGGTGTTGATGCTGCCGTCGGTGTTCAGCCGCGTGTTGTCACGCGAACTCGTGTACACGGCAATTACCCGCGCGCGTGAGCGGGTGGAGGTGATCGGCGCGCGCGCCGTGCTGGCGCAAGCCATTGCGACGCCGACGCAGCGTGATTCGGGTTTGGCCGCGCGAATTGCGGAGGTGTGGCGCGCCGCCTAGCAGCATGGCGTGGGCAACGCGCGTGTTCGTTCGCGGGCTCAGCAAGGAGTGCGGGCGAGTCGGACAGTCCGGGTGGCGCGAGCAGGCGAGGCAACGTGGGCAACCGGGCAACCGGGCAACCGGGCAACCGGGCAGCCAAGCAGCCAAGCAGCCAAGCAGCCAAGCAGCCAAGCAGCCAAGCCCCCTCAGCTCGCGATCCCGCCCGGTTGCACGCGCACCTCGACCCGGCTGCGCATGGTCTTGCGGTACCACAGCGTCCATAGCGCCAAGGCGCCGTAAATGCCATAGCCGATGAACGGCGAGACCACCAGAAAGCGCTCGATCGGCCAGGTGAGCGCCATCCATGCGCGCAGCGCCGTTTCACCGGTCAGGCCGACGCCCCATACCAGCGTCATGAACCGCATTGCACTGACGAGAGCCGGCCGCTCGCGCCACAACGTTTCGAAGCGCGCGGCGCCGCCTTCCATCTCACGGGCGACGGTGGCGCGTGCGAGATAGAAGATCAGCGGGCGGCGCATCGGCAACGACAGCAGAAACACAACGCCCACCGCGCCGGACACCAGCGACTCGCGCAGCAACAGCATGCGGGGACTGCCGCCCAGCGCCATTGCCGCGACCGACAGCACGATGCCTGCCACGACCATCACGCTGAGCGCGTCGACGCGTCGAAAGCGAACCAGTTCGATCAGGCTCCAGGCGATCGGCGGTACAGCGGAGGCTATCAGCGCGCCGGTTTCGCCCAGGTGCGGCAGCGCAAGGCGGTAAGCCAGCCACGGCAGCAGAAAGTTGACGGCCAGTTCCAGCACAAGACCCGGACGGAGCTTCATATTAATTTACGCTGTAAGCGAAAACTGCAGTATCGGTGAACCGGCTGGGCCGAGGCAAATAGTTTTTCGCATCGACGGGCGCGCCCGATAGTCCGTAGTCGGTAATCGGCTACGCCCTGTGTACACTTGTGTCTCCTAGCTCAATCCAGTCATGACATCCCGCTATCCAATCCCGCCCAACGAAATCGAATTGACCGCAGTGCGCGCGCAAGGAGCGGGCGGTCAGAACGTCAATAAGGTCTCAAGTGCCATCCATCTGCGTTTTGACGTGCAGGCGTCGTCGTTGCCGGAGGTGCTGAAGATGCGCCTGCTCGCGCTGTCCGATCATAGGCTCACGCGCGACGGGGTGGTGATCATCAAGGCGCAGGAGCATCGCACTCAGGAAATGAACCGTGCGGCGGCGCTGGCGCGGCTCGATGAACTGATCGAAAGCGTCAGCGTGACGAAGAAGCCGCGCGTCGCGACCCGGCCGACGCGCGCCTCGAATCGGCGCCGCCTCGACAGCAAGACCCGGCGCAGCGAGATCAAGTCCGGCCGCGGGCGGGTAGAGGATTGAAGGGACTAAAGGGACTAAAGGGGCTAAAGGGACTAAAGGCGGCTGACCCGGTCAGGCTCAGCGTTTGCCGCCGCGTTCGCCAGAACGCGTATCGGCCGGCGCCGTCGCCGGCACAAAGTCGACGCAAAGCACATGCGTGCCATCACGGTCGAATGCGATTGCCGCGGTATAGCAGTCCTGGCCATCCGCGAGCGAATAGTGCGGCCCCATCATGGCGACGCGCCCCGGCGCGGCGAGCGCATGCTTGAAATACGCCCGCCGCGACCAGTTGCAGTGCGTATCGGTGTAGAGCGGCGCGAGCCGCAGCGGAGGGGGAGGCACCGAGGTGGCCGTAATCGACGCTTGCGTCTGTTCGCCTTGACCGTCGGTGATGAACACCCGGCGCGCTTCGCGCAGATGCCACACTTTTTGTGCCGCCTGCCGTAGATCGCCGGTGGCTTTGAAGGCGTCCGCGGCGGCGAGCACGGCTTCGGCGAACCCTTCGAAGCCAAGCCGCTGGTGGCCGGCATGGTCGAGTTCAAAAGCGGCGAATTTGCTCCACATCGACCCGATCAGCGCCGGTACCCTGGCGCACGCAGCCTGCACCGAACTCTGCGGCTGGCCGAGCCAGAAGCCCTGCACGAAATCGACGTCGGCCTGCATCAGAATCATCAACTCTTCGTCGGTTTCGACGCCTTCGGCCAGCACCAGCGTACCGGACTGATGGAGCATCGCAATCAGATGGCTGATCATCGAGTCGTCGCCTTCACGCTTGCCCGCACGGGCGACCAGCGAGCGGTCGAGTTTCACGATGTCGGGACGAAAGCGCCACACACGGTCGAAGTTCGAAAACCCGGTGCCGAAGTCGTCGATCGCAATCAGGAAATCGCGTGGCTGTGACGCCGCGAGCATGCTGGCGACGGCGGATTCATCGTCGGCAGGTTGTTCGAGTACTTCGATGACAATGCGCTCCTGCGGCAGGCCGAAGTGCGCCGAGAGCTCATCGATGAAGGTGCGCTGCGGCCAGCCGGTTTCGAACACCTGCGGACGCGTATTCAGAAACAGCCACCCGGTACTGATGCCTTGTTCCATGAAATTCGCCACATGCAGGCAGCGCGCGATGCGGTCGAGTTCGCGTGCGTCGGCGGCCGAGCGTGTGCCGGAGAAAAGCACTTCCGGCGACACCGGCAAGCCGACCGGATCGAACGCGCGCAGCAGGCCCTCATAGCCGACCACACGCTGATACGTGACGGACAGCACCGGCTGGAACACGCTGTGCAAGGTCAGCGCGCGCCATGTCGCGGTCCAGCCGGACTTGTCCCGGACCAGATGTGGGAGCAGGCCGCTCAGGGTCAATTCGCTGACGGTTGGCATAAAGGCGGGCATGAGAGCGGACATAGTGCCATCGCGGCAAGCGGGTGACGGGGCGCGCGAACCGATTCAGCGCGCAACGGATGCACAGCCCGGGCGTCGGCAGGGTAAGGTAGGTACAACCTGGGAACGCGGAGAGCAATGCCAGCCATGCTGGACTCCGGCGGGATTAGTCAAAACCAGTCTAGCAGTTTGCACTTTGCATGAATGTGCGGGCTATCACAGACGCGGGACGTGGCCGATTGCCCGGCAAACCGGCCGTAGCGCGGTAGCCGGCCTGGGCGTCGCGGGTGTTTCGCGTGAGCTTCGCACCCGTTTGCGGCGCGCAGGATCGATCATTTCGAACGCAATCAATCGCGCATATGAAGCCGAGGGTAGCAGGGCGGTGAGTGGCCACCCGCCAAACTCCAGGCAAGGACGGTGCACAGACGTTTCTCGCACGCGAAAGGCTTTGCATCAGGGTAAGCCAGCCGCCACGCTCGCTTGCCCGCCGCGATTGCCCGCCGCGCGTGGCCGCCTGCAGGTTTGGCGGGGGGCGCGTATGCTGCTGCTTTTCGTGAAAAAAACGGACGGCAGGCATGGCGGAAATCGCGGTGGTCGCAATCTCGGTGGCAAAGCCGGGCTATGAAGAGCAAGTACGCGAAGCGCTTGAAGGCATCGTGGGCCCGACGCGCAAAGAGCAAGGTGCGCTTCAATACGATCTGCATCGTGACGTGCAGGAGCCGCGCCGGTTCGTGTTTGTCGAGCGTTGGGAAAGTCAGGAAGCGCTGGCCGCGCATGCCCGATCCGCGCACATTGCGGCTTATATGGAAACGGTGGCGGATTGGGTCGAACACGCGGAAATCCGGGTCGTGTCGAAGATCGCGTAGGCGCTTAAGGGGTGAACAACGGGAGCGAACAGCGAGGGGGAATAGCGAGGGGCGAACAGCGGGGGGCGAACAGCGGCGAGCGCCGCACAGGCCGGATCCGGCCTGTGCGGCGCTCGCCGTTTATCTTTAGTGCGTGGCCTGCGGGACGTCGAGGATCAGGATGATGGTCCAGTCGGCATCGCCATCGTGGTGATACTGGCGCTCCGCGACGATGAACGGTTGCTGCTTGCCGTCCGGGCCAAGAAACAGCACGTCGCCTTCCATCGGCAGGCATTCGACGGGCGGCAGCGCGAGGAACGCTTCCTGACCGCCGCGCGGCATCAGTTTTTCGATTTTGCGAGATGCTGCTTCAGTCCATTCGATATCTAGCTGAATGTTGCTCATGCTGTCCTCCGCACCAAGGTGCGCACAGGTTAGGGGGATGCCGGCTGGGCGCCGGCCGGTGCGCGACTTTAGCATAACGTCAGCGGTGCGCAGCGGGCCTGCAGCAAGTTCATTAGACAACAAAAAAGCCGAAACCGGCGGTGCCAGCTTCGGCTTTTCACCTTCGCGGCGAGACAACGGGTGATGCTGTCAGTTGCGCTTACGAACTGGCGGCCATCGGTTTGGCGGCCTTCTTGTGATGCGGCGCCATCTTGTGATGTTTTTCCGGCATAGCCGGTGCGCTTTCCATTGCTTGCTGGCGGTTTTGCAAATCTTGCGCGCGTTGCTCGACGTCGGCGGCCTTAGCCGGATCGGTGCTCATCATGACGCCGCTGTCCTGCGCATAGGCCGCGCCCGTTACGGCACCGAGGGAAACCAGGATCGCCAGGGACACTTTCTTCATTGTTACCTCCGCAGAGTGGTTATGGACCCGAATATGTGCCTGTCCAACAGGAAAGACAATGCATTCTAGCCAGCAATATCCGCCCCAGCGGACGTTTTGTAACTGCAATGACAATTAGTTACATCTTGTTACGTTCAATCCACAGTCGTTGTCGATAACGATCTCGCGTCGAGCCGATAGTGCGTTGTCGATAGAAAGAATATTCGTATCTCTAAATAAATTGATTCGTCACGGCGTGTGAGATTCAGAACCATCCGATTGCACGATAGACATGAAATTGCGCGATTCCAATCAGTTCGTGTAGCGCAATCTCCGCACTCGCCAGATTGTCATAATGCGGTAGTACACCGAGACGTGCGCGCCGCGCGTTCGAGATCAACGGCTGTGGCGAGAGGCCGAAACAATGGAAGTCGAGCAAGGCGCGCGGCATCTGATACGCGGAAGTGACGAGGATCAGGGAATCGTAACGTGACCGTTCGAGAATAGCCGAGACGTTGCGCGCGTTTTCGTAAGTCGTGCGGCTGCTGTTTTCCAGCACGATGTCCGTACGCGGTACCTGTTTGCGCAGCAGGTAAGGCAAATAGGTATCCGCTTCGGTGGCGGCACGCCGCTGCGGATTGCCGCCGCTCACGATCACCTGACACGTGGCTGCCGTACGCTTGCAGGCTGCATAGTTCTCGGCGCTCACTGCGATGCGCGCGAGCACGTCGGGCGGCGGCACGAGGACGTCGTTGGCGTCGTAGATGGTGCCGCCGCCGAGCAAGATGATCGCGGTGCGCGGCGCGAAGCTGGCAGGCGTGTCGGTCTGCCGATACGGCTGCGCCAATTCCAGCAATGGAGCAGTCAGCCAGCCGGCGGCGAGCAGCCAGAACAGGGCGATCGTGACAATGGCGAGAGGCCGGCGAGCGCGTTTCCATAGCACGATTGCTGCAAAAAAAAGCGCTAATAAAGTGAATAGAATCAATTTAAATGGGGTAACGTATGACTTTCGGGATGAATCTATGGGCCTGCTATCGCGCCGCAGCGGTTGCATCGCCGGCCTGTAGAGAGAACGCTAACATGCCGTTCAGACGGGGGTTCCGAAAACGAGACGAGGCAGCACCTGGCGGAATTCGGCGGCGTGGCACGCCGCCTGCTACCAGCCAAGGGCGGGTGCCATGCGCGTCACTGGTGGCGCGGTGATGCGTTGGGCATTGATGTGTCATAGCTGCACTTTAAGAAAGAAGTGAGATGACCACGTATTCCAACGAAGCGGTACTTGAAGCGCTGCGGCGGGCGCAATATCGCCAGGTCCCATGGGCCAGACGGCCGAGTGTATTCCAATATCTTCGCGCGTTAGGCCTGATGGACACTGTTCGGCAGCGAACTGTCGCTCCGGCTCCGGGTTTTCACGCGCCTGTCGATATCGCCGTGCTCACCGAGCGCGGCAGGGCCGAGTTTGCGAGACTCGCGCACGACGAACGCCAGCTGAGCTGGACCGCACAGCGAATGAACGACTACGTCGTTGCGACAGCCGAAGCGCGCCCCGCGGCCGCTCTCGAAGCCCGGCCTTAGGACGGCGGGCAGCTGGCGCTATTTTTCCGGCCGCTTTACGCGGCTGGCGGTGATTTTATTGCTCCGCTTATTGCTCGGCTTATGCGCCTCGGGGCAGTGCGCATCGGCCGCCCGTTGATGCAAAAAAAAGCCCGTATCGCAAGGATACGGGCGTACCGGAATTACTACTGCCACGCTGTGCTAATGGCGTTTAATCAGACTGACGTTGCGCCGGGTGGTTCCCCCGATCGTTCAATTCGCCATGCAGCGGTTTGTTTCGCGGTTATGGTGAACGCTAGCGCTAGCGGACAACAGGAGCGGTCTCCGATACACGCGATCATCTGAAGCACGCCGCCGCTAGGTATGCGCTAGCACTCGCGCGTGTTAGCGCATATCTAGCGGCGGCGCGCGGGATCTTCGCGCGGCGGTTCCTGGCGCGTGCGTACATTGCTCGCGATATCGCCGCGCAGGTCGCCACGCGGCGCCGGCGGCGTGAAGTCGCGGCTGCGTGGATTGCTTTGCTGCCAGGCTTGCATCGTGACCGTGTGGTCCGGACGCCAGTTCCCGCCTTGTGGGCGCTGCTGTGCGAGCGCCGGTGCGGCCATTGATGAAACGACAATGCCGCACAGAAGCAGTGACATTGGTTTCATGTGAGCTCCCGTCAAGCCGATCGACTCAAGGCCTGTTTGCATACATATAAGGTATGCCGAGTAACGAAAGCACGCTGTAAGCAATAGTAAATGGATGTTTCGCCGGCGCCCATCGAGCCGCTTCAGGCGTCTGAAGCGACTCGGCAGTGAAGTCGGCGAAGCGGGGAGAGACGACTGCGCTGGGCGCGCCGAGGAGCGGTGCCCATTGCAGGCCGGGCGGGCGCCCACCTATGGCGCACGGCGGCCCAGATACTGCCTGGCGCCCGCAGGCGCCCGGAGGCAAAATTCGCGTCAGGCCATCTTGATCGGCGCGCGCCACGATTCCGGATTGGTCCAGAATGCGCCACGCAGGCGGTCGCGGCTCGGCGGTGCCGGCGGTTTCGCCGCGGTCGCGCCAATGCGGCCGCGCAGCGAAATTTCACGGCCGCTCGTGCCGAGTCGCTTAACTATTTCGGCGAGCGTACCATCGGCTTGCCATTCGTCGAAGCGACGGCGGCAAGTCGGCGGCGACGGATAGCGGCCCGGCAGTTTGGACCAGCCTTCGCCCGTCGACAGCACCCAAAGCACAGCGTTGACAACCGCGCGTGCTTCCACGCGTGGCCGACCGCGCCGTTCGCTCCGTGCAGGTTCCGCACAGAACAACGCCTCGACCAGCGCCCACTCGTTGTCTCTCAAATCGTCGAACAGCATCATGTTTCACCTCAGCGAAGCTAACTCCGGTGCGCTGCCCCGCGCCGCGCACTCTCCATGCACTCGATAGGCGAGTGCCAAGGGGGTCGGGCTTGCCACGGTTTCATGTCAGTCAGAAGTCATGGCGCCGACCCTGTGTGCATGTAAATGCAGGAAGTGTGCCAAGTCGAGTCCAACACCTGAAAGTCCCGTGACAGCGGGCCAGCGCGGGCGCTAGCTAGGGGCGTATAAGAATCCAAAAAACCCGTCTCGCAAATCGGGACAATCACCAATCTTGTGCAATCAGGCCCGGCCAGCGTGCGTTTGCGCCTTATTGCTGCATTGCAGCGAGGCCGTTCAATACGACTGTGGTGCGCATTTCGCCGTACAATACGCATCAAACGAGGTTATTGATGAGGTCTGTGAATGAATGTGACGCTGCGTCAGCTAAGGGTTTTCATTGAGGTCGCCCGTTTGCAGAGCTTCAGCCGGGCCGGCGATGAGATCGGTCTGACGCAATCCGCGGTCAGCCGCTGTGTGCGCGAACTGGAGGGGGAGATCGGTCTGAAGTTGATCGACCGCACCACGCGCGAGGTGCAACTCACGGACGTCGGCGGCAACCTGGTATCGAGCGTGTCACGCCTGCTGACGGATCTGGACGACGCGCTGCGCGAGATCCGCGAAATCGGCGAGCAGCGCCGCGGACGCGTGGTGGTGGCCGCGAGCCCGACAGTCGCCTGCCGGTTGATGCCTGGCGTAGTGGCGTCGTGCGGACGCCAGTTCCCCTACATCGTGTTGGGTCTGCGCGACGATGTGCAAAGCGACGTGGTGCGCAAGGTGAAGTCGGGCGAAGTCGATTTCGGCGTGATTATCGGCCCGTTTTCCGCCGACGACCTGCTTTGCGAATCGCTCATGACGGACTCGTTTTGCGTCGTTTCGCGCGACGACCACCCCTTGGCGGCGCAGGAGCGGGTGGCATGGACCGACCTGCAAGGTCATCAGCTCGTCATGCTCGATTACGCGTCAGGCAGCCGGCCGATCATCGACGCCGTGATGCAGGAGTACGGCGTGAGCGCCACCGTGGTGCAGGAGTTGGGGCATTCCGCGACCGTTTTTGGGCTGGTCGAAGCGGGTGTCGGCGTGAGCGTGTTGCCGTGGCTGGCGCTGCCGCTGCCGGCGGGCGCCTCGCTGGTGGCGCGGCCACTCGTGCCGCGCGCCGAGCGCACGGTCGAACTGGTGCGGCGGCGCGACCGCTCGCTGTCGCCGGCGGCGGAGGCGGTGTGGAGCCTGATTCGTCAATTGCCGGCGCGGGCGGAGGATCTGGGCTGATGACCCGGCCGCGCGTCGTCACCCGGTGACTTCGCCGTTCTAAAAACAGGTGCCGCGCTAAACTGTCGGCTCTGCCGGGCGTCAGCCTTGACTCATTACCCGTCCATCACCGTCTGGAAGCCTCGATGAGCGAATCGGATCTGCCTGTGTCCTCCGTCCCCAATGCGCGCGATGCCGTGCGCGCACTACGTCCTTCGCAGATTCGCGAAGTCGCGAACGCGGGTTTCGGCGTCGCAGACGTGCTGCCGTTCTGGTTTGGCGAGTCCGACCGGGTGACCCCGGCCTTCATCCGCGACGCCGCCAGCGCTGCGTTGGCCGCCGGCGCTACCTTCTATACGCATAACCTGGGCATTGCGCCGCTGCGCGAGGCGCTCGCGGGCTATGTCAGCGAGTTGCACGGGAGCACGTCGCCTGAGCACATCGCGGTGACGAGCGCCGGTGTCAACGCGTTAATGCTGGCTGCGCAGCTAATCGTGGGCGCGGGCGACCGCGTCGTCGCGGTCACGCCGCTGTGGCCGAATCTGGTCGAGATTCCCAAGATTCTAGGTGCGCATGTGGAAACCGTCGCGCTGGGCTACGGCGAACGCGGCTGGCAACTCGATATCGAGCAGTTGCTGGCGGTGTTGACGCCAGACACGAAGATGCTGCTGATCAACTCGCCGAACAATCCGACCGGCTGGGTGATGAGCCGCGACGAGCAGCGCGCCGTGCTGGCGCATTGCCGTCGCCACGGCATCTGGATCGTCGCCGACGAAGTCTATGAACGTCTTTACTATGCGGGCGACGATTCCGCTGCGCGCGGCGCCCATTCGCGCACGGCGCCGTCGTTTCTCGATCTGGCCGCGCGCGACGAGCGCGTGATCTGCGTAAATTCGTTTTCCAAGGCGTGGCTGATGACCGGCTGGCGGCTCGGCTGGCTCGTTGCGCCGGCCTCGCTGATGGACGATCTGGGCAAGCTGGTCGAATACAACACGTCGTGCGCGCCGGCTTTCGTCCAGCAGGCAGGCATCGCGGCCGTCCAGCAGGGCGAGCGCTTCACGCAGGAGCTGGTGCTCGACCTGAAGGCGTCGCGAGACCATCTGATGCATGCGCTGTCCGTCGTGCCTGGTGTCGACGTGAAGGCGCCGCCCGGAGCGATGTATCTGTTTTTCTCGATGCCGGGTGCGTCGCGCAGTCTCGAGCTATGCAAGGCCATGGTGCGCGAAGTGGGCTTGGGCGTGGCGCCCGGCAGCGCCTTCGGCCAGCAAGGCGAGGGCTTCGTGCGCTGGTGCTATGCCTGCGACACGGCCCGGCTCGACGCGGGTGTCGAGCGGCTGAAGACGTTTCTGGCGAAACACGGTACGCATTGAGCCGCAGCGGAGCGGGCCGGCGGCCCGGCTTATGAGGCGGTTTCGGGCCCATTCCGCTCCGATTCCTGTTCATTTCCGCCAGCTTTCCCTTTTTAGCGGGTGACTTGAGGCAGCGCTGAAAAATGCGCCGGGGATTTCGTCTTTACGCACCGATTGTTTTTGCGTAATATGGCGCTCAGTCACGCGATTCCTTTCAGGAACATCGCTGCTCCGTCCGGCTGGGTTTGGCTCGATTGCCTGTTTCGCCTCCCCCCGGTGCGTGCTCCCATCAATATGACCGATCAGAATCGGGCGAGCGCGTCTTCAGTTCCACATCGTCTGTTTGATCCGGTTCTTTGACCACAGGGTCTGACCTAGCTGCATGAATACCCAAGAGGCGAAGATCGTCCTCGAGACTGCCTTGATCTGCGCGCAGGAGCCGTTGAAGCTCGGCGATTTGCGCAAGCTCTTTGCCGACGGCGTGTCGGCAGACACTGTTCGGAATTTGCTCGAAGACCTCAAGCAGGATTGGTCTGGGCGCGGTGTGGAGCTGGTCGGGCTGGCGTCGGGCTGGCGATTTCAAAGCAAGCCCGCGATGCGGTCGTACCTGGATCGTTTGCATCCTGAGAAACCGCCGAAATATTCGCGCGCGGTACTCGAGACGCTCGCGATCATTGCGTACAGGCAACCGGTCACGCGCGGCGATATCGAAGAGATTCGCGGCGTCACGGTGAATACGCAGGTCGTCAAGCAACTCGAGGATCGCGGCTGGATCGAAGTGATCGGCCATCGTGATGTGCCAGGCCGTCCGGCGCTATATGCGACCACGCGGCAATTTCTCGACGACCTCGGTTTGAAGGCGCTCGACGAATTGCCGCCGCTCGCCGATCCGTCGGCGCAGCTGAATGCGGATTTGCTCGGTCAGCATGCGATCGAATTTTCCGAGGTCGAGGCCGCACAGGCTTTGGCTTCGGATGATGAGAACCCGCTCGAAGGGCCGTCGGAATCTGCCTTTGGCGAGGCAGGTGCTGAAGCAGGTGAGGCAGTTGAACTTGCCGAGGCAAGGCATGATCCGGCGGATGCCGCGCCGGCGCCTGAGTCCCATCAGGACGCTTCTGCAGCGCCGAATGGGCAAGAACATGCCGAAGCGGCAAACATTGAACCGCAGGCCGGCGCTGCCGAGCCTGCACTGAATCACGATCCGGTCTCCCAGGCCGATCCGGCAATACCCGCGCACGACTTGGGCGTACTCCGCAATACGGAGCGCGCCGCCGAGCCGAACCCGACCACGGCATCGCGGCGATCCTGAGGATCGCCGCGATGCCGCGCAGGACGCAGGCATTCTGACCGACGACGAACCCGAGTCGCGCAGCGCCTGACGTAATCGAACTTTTTTGCCACGCCCGCAATGGGCGTGCGCGACCTGACATTTTGAGGTTGTTTTGACACATACCCACGACACCGATTCGTCCGAATCCGAGCGCGCCGTGCCGTCGGCACGCGCCGACGAAGCGCGCACCAAGCAAGCGTCGGCAGGCGAGGGCGAGCGCCCGGCGCAGACCACGGAAGCAGACGGCGAAGACCGTCCGCGCCGCGGCCTGCGTCGCGGACCGCGCAGCCTGATCGCGCGGCGCCGCGCCGGCGCGAAGACGAAGGGCGCCGAAGGCGCGCCCGCGCAAGGAGCGCCGGTCGTCACCGAAGCGCCGCCGGACGGCGAGGTGGTCGCGCAGGTGCGCATGCCGCGCAAGGATGCAGGCGCCAAGGGCCCGCGCCGCAATGCGGGCGGCGCGAAGCGCGAGGGCGGTCAACGTGAGGGGGCGCCCCGCGAGGGCGGACCTCGCGAAGGTCAGCGCGATGGCGGCCCTCGCGAGCGTCAGCCGCGCGAAGGCGGTCAGCGTCAGAATCGCCGGGGCGGCGAAGCACCGGTGGCAGCCGCGACCGAAGCGAGCCCGGACGACCTGTTCTCGTACGTCACCTCGCCCGCCTTCGACGCGGACAACAGCGCCACCGGCGGCGTGCGCGCGCCGATGCTGCGCCGTGGCAAGCCGGCTGCGCCCAAACGCGTCCTCGCCGCGGACGACGACGCGCCGAAGCTGCACAAAGTGCTGGCCGAGGCCGGCATGGGCTCGCGCCGCGACATGGAAGAACTGATCGTCGCCGGCCGCGTGTCGGTGAACGGTGAGCCAGCTCACATCGGCCAACGCATCATGCCGACCGACCAGGTCCGTATCAACGGCAAGCCGGTCAAGCGCAAGCTGGCCAGCAAGCCGCCGCGCGTGCTGCTGTATCACAAGCCGACCGGCGAAATCGTCAGCCACGCCGATCCGGAAGGCCGCCCGTCGGTGTTCGACAAGCTGCCGCCCATGAAGACCGCCAAGTGGCTCGCGGTTGGCCGCCTCGACTTCAACACCGAAGGTCTGCTGATGCTGACCACCTCGGGCGATCTGGCCAACCGTTTCATGCATCCGCGTTACAGCGTCGAGCGTGAATATGCGGTGCGCGTGGTCGGCGAGTTGGCGGAAGGCATGCGTCAGAAGCTGTTGCACGGCGTCGAGCTGGAAGACGGCCCGGCGAACTTCCTGCGCATCCGCGATGGCGGCGGCGAAGGTACCAATCATTGGTATCACGTCGCGCTCGCCGAAGGGCGTAACCGTGAAGTGCGCCGTATGTTCGAAGCAGCCGGCTTGATGGTCAGCCGCCTGATCCGCACGCGTCATGGCCCGATTTCGCTGCCGAAGGGCCTGAAGCGCGGTCGCTGGGAAGAACTCGAAGACAATCAGGTGCGCGCGCTGATGGCATCGGTGGGCCTGAAGGCGCCGTCGGAAGAAAAGGGCGGCCGCAGAGAGGCGCCGGAGCGCAAGCAGCCGGATCCGATGCAAACGTCGATGGGCTTCATCAGCCGCGAACCGGTGCTGATGTCGCATGGCCGTTTCGATCAGCAGCAGCCGCGCGGTCAAGGCCGTCGCGGTGCGGCGGGTGGTGGCTTCGGCGGCGGTGCGGGCGGTGGTTTTGGTAGCGGTGGCGGCTACGGCAATCGCGGCGCTGGCCGCAGCGTCGGTGGCTTCAGCGGCCCAATGGGCGGCGGCGCGCCTGGCCCGCGTGGCGGCCGAGGTGGTGACGTCGACGGCAATCGCGCGCCGTCGGGCGGTGGCAATCGTGCGGCTGGCGGCGGTAAGCGCGCTGGCGGTCCTGGTGGCAATCCGGGGAGTGGCGGTGGCAGCCGCGGGCCGGGCGGCAATCGTGGCGGTAACGCCAACCGCGCCGGTGGTGGCAACGCCAACGCGGGCGGCGCCAATCGTAGTGGCGGCGCGCCGCGCGGCCGCTCGCGTGGCCGTTAAGCAGCAAGCGCTGTAAGCATGACGGTGGGCGGCTGATCGTTTCTCAACGATTCACGCCTCGCCACCGTCGGAATCGATCGACGGGCGTTGCGGATTCATCGCAGGTTTCATAGAACGCATAAAACCGCGGTGCGTGCATAAATAGGGGCGGCGTTTCCTGGCCCTGCTTGCCCGGCGCGGGTCCGAGGCCGTGCAAGCCGCCTTGCAAAAGGCCCGCAGCGCTGCTATTTCGTTGAAAGATTCCCATGAAATCAAGCGGAAATGCGCTTCGCGCGGCGTTCTGCGGTTTGCGTTTGTCCCGAAAAATGGCTACAATCGCGGAGTCGCTGGGCGTGCGGCTTTTCATGTGCGGCTCAGGTGCGACCACCGGCAATAAGATGATGGGCGTTTAGCCCATTTTTTTTTGCCGCTCAGTTCTCAGTGGTTCGGCATCTCGGGTAGCACGAACGTGCGCCGGCTTGGCGCGCGGCCCGCATTGGTGTTTGCAGACAAACCCGGCAGGTCTCGCCGCGCGAACATCTTAGAGGGCACTGTGCAACTGACGGAACTGATTGAAACCACGGTCGTGGGACTCGGCTACGAGCTCGTCGATCTCGAGCGCACCGGGCGCGGCATGTTGTGTATTTATATCGACCAGCCGGCCGGCATCGCGATCGAAGACTGCGAGAAAGTCACGCGTCAGCTCCAGCACGTTCTGACGGTCGAAAATATCGATTACGAGCGGCTTGAAGTGTCGTCGCCGGGTCTCGACCGCCCGCTGAAAAAACTGGCGGATTTTGAACGCTTCGCAGGCAGCGAAGTGGTAATCACATTGAAAAAGCCATTGGACGGACGGAAATCGTACCGGGGCATTCTGCATGCTCCGCAAGGCGAGACGATCGGTCTGGAATTTGAAGGGAAGGAAGGCGCCGCGATGCTCGATTTCACCGTCGCGGATATCGATAAGGCACGCCTCGTTCCGAAAGTTGACTTTAGGAGCCGCAAACAATGAGTCGCGAAGTGTTGATGCTGGTGGATGCGCTGGCACGCGAGAAGAACGTCGATAAAGACGTGGTATTTGCCGCGCTCGAGGCGGCCCTCGCTTCGGCCTCCAAGAAACTCTTCGAAGAAGACGCGGACATCCGTGTCCAGATCGACCGTGAAAGCGGCGAGCACGAAACGTTTCGCCGCTGGAAGGTGGTGCCGGACGAAGCCGGCCTGCAAGAGCCGGATCAGGAAATCCTGCTGTTCGAAGCACGCGAACAGAAGCCGGAAATCCAGCTCGACGAATACATCGAAGAACCGGTGCCGTCGATCGAATTCGGCCGTATCGGCGCGCAGGCCGCCAAGCAGGTGATCCTGCAGAAGGTGCGCGACGCCGAACGCGAGCAGATCCTGAACGACTTCCTCGAGCGCGGCGAGCACATCATGACCGGCTCGGTGAAGCGCCTGGATAAGGGCAACTTCATCGTCGAAACCGGCCGTGTCGAAGCGCTGCTGCGCCGCGACCAGCTGATTCCGAAGGAAAATCTGCGCGTGGGCGACCGCGTGCGCGCCTATATCGCCAAGGTCGATCGCACCGCTCGCGGTCCGCAGATCGAGCTGTCGCGTACGGCGCCCGCATTCCTGATGAAACTGTTCGAAATGGAAGTGCCGGAAATCGAACAGGGCCTGCTGGAAATCAAGGCGGCGGCCCGCGATCCGGGCGTGCGCGCCAAGATCGGCGTGGTCGCTTACGACAAGCGCATCGATCCGATCGGCACCTGCGTCGGTATCCGCGGTTCGCGGGTACAGGCCGTGCGCAACGAGCTTGGTGGCGAAAACGTCGACATCGTGCTATGGTCGGAAGATCCCGCACAGTTTGTGATCGGCGCGCTCGCGCCGGCAGCCGTCCAGTCGATCGTCGTCGATGAAGAAAAGCATTCGATGGACGTCGTCGTAGACGAAAACGAACTGGCGGTCGCGATCGGCCGAAGCGGCCAGAACGTGCGTCTTGCCAGCGAACTCACCGGCTGGCAGATCAACATCATGACGCCGGACGAATCTGCGCAAAAGCAGAATCAGGAGCGCGGCGTACTGCGTGACCTGTTCATGGCGCGTCTCGATGTCGACGAAGAAGTTGCCGACATCCTGATCGACGAAGGCTTTACGAGCCTCGAAGAGATCGCCTATGTGCCGCTCAACGAGATGCTCGAAATCGAAGCATTCGACGAAGACACCGTTCACGAACTGCGGAATCGCTCGCGCGATGCATTGTTGACGCAGGCGATCGCGAATGAAGAAAAGGTTGAGAATGTTGCACTCGACCTGAAGAGCCTGGACGGCATGGACGCCGACCTGCTCGCCAAGCTTGCCGAACATCAGATCCAGACGCGCGACGAACTCGCCGAGCTGGCTGTGGATGAACTGGTCGAGATGACCGGAATGGAAGAGGATGCCGCTAAGGCGTTGATCATGAAAGCACGTGAACACTGGTTCCAGTGAGAAATGACCATGGCGCACTAAATTGAACGCGGCCGTCAGGCCGCATGACCCGATGCTAACCGCAAGGAATCGGTCCTTGCATTAAGAGGAATGAATGGCGAGTAACAACGTAGCCCAATTTGCCGCGGAACTGAAAATGCCTGCAGGCGTGCTGCTCGAGCAGCTGCAGGCGGCGGGCGTCACCAAAGCGAGCGAAGATGACAGCTTGTCCGAAACGGACAAGGCGCGTCTGCTCGACCACTTGCGCAAGTCTCACGGCTCGACTGATGCGGACAAGCGCAAGATCACGCTGACGAAACGGCATACGTCGGAGATCAAGCAATCCGACGCGACGGGCAAAGCTCGCACCATTCAGGTCGAGGTGCGCAAGAAGCGCACTTTCGTCCGCCGCGACGAAGCCGCCGGTGAAGGCGGCGATGCATCGAATCATGTGGCCGAGGCCGACGTCGACGTCGACGATCTCGAACTCCAGCGCCGTGAAGAGGAAGCTCGTCACGAAGCCGAACTGCTCGAACAGCAGGCTCAGGAGTTGAAGGCGCGTCAGGAGCAGCTCGAGCGCGAAGAAGCCGAACGTCAGGCGCGCGAACAGGCTGCTGAAGCCGAGCGCCGTCGTGCGGAAGAAGAAGCGGCGAAGAAGCGCGCGGCGGCTGCGGCCGAAGCGGCGGCTCGCGAGCAGGCTCAAGCTGCGAAGCCGGCGCAGGCTGCCCAGCCGGCGGCGGCCAAGGCTGAACCGGTCGCGGCCAAGGCTGCGGAGCCGGCGGTTGCCAAGGAAAGCGAGCAGGACGACGAGCGGGCTGCGGCAGAACGCGCGGCGCAACGCGAAGCGGCGAAGAAAGCGGAAGACGCAGCGCGTCAGGCGGCCGAGAAAACGCGCGCCGAGCAGGCAGAAATCAGCAAACGCCGTGCTGCGGCGGAAGCCGAAGCGCGTGCGATTCGCGAAATGATGAACACGCCGCGCAAGGCGCAGGTGAAGGCGCCGGAACCGGCGCCGAAGCCCGCTGAGCCGGCCAAGGCCGCGGAAGCCAAGGGCACGTTGCACAAGCCGGCGCGTCCGGCGGGCGAAGCGCCGGCACGTCCGGCAGCCAGGAAGCCGGCGGCTGCGGCTCCGGCTGCCACGACCACGCCGTCGGCTGGCGACAAGAAGAAGCCGGGCGGCGGCAAAGGCGGCTGGCAGGACGACGCAGCGAAGCGCCGCGGCATCAAGACGCGTGGCGACACGAGCGGCGGTGTCGATCGCGGCTGGCGCGGCGGCCCGAAGGGTCGCGGCAAGCATCAGGATCAGAACACCACGTTCCAGGCGCCGACCGAACCGATCGTGCGTGAAGTGCACGTGCCGGAAACCATCACGGTCGCCGATCTGGCGCACAAGATGGCGGTGAAGGCCTCGGAAGTCATCAAGTCGATGATGAAGCTCGGCCAGATGGTCACGATCAACCAGATGCTGGACCAGGAAACGGCGATGATCATCGTCGAGGAACTGGGTCACCACGCGGTTGCGGCCAAGCTGGACGATCCGGAAGCCATGCTGGTCGAAGGCGAAATCACGGACGCGGAAGCACTGCCGCGTCCGCCGGTCGTCACGGTCATGGGCCACGTCGACCACGGCAAGACCTCGCTGCTCGACTACATCCGCCGCGCCAAGGTTGCAGCGGGTGAAGCAGGCGGGATTACGCAGCACATCGGCGCCTATCACGTCGAAACGCCGCGTGGCGTCATCACGTTCCTCGATACGCCGGGCCACGAAGCATTTACGGCCATGCGTGCTCGCGGTGCGAAGGCAACCGACATCGTGATTCTGGTGGTGGCAGCCGACGACGGCGTGATGCCGCAAACGAAGGAAGCCATTGCTCACGCGAAGGCAGGCGGCGTGCCGCTCGTCGTCGCGATCAACAAGATCGACAAGCCGGATGCGAATCCGGAGCGCGTGAAGCAGGAACTCGTCGCGGAAGGCGTCGTGCCGGAAGAATACGGTGGCGATTCGCCGTTCGTGTCGGTGTCGGCCAAGACCGGCGCGGGCATCGACGACCTGCTCGAAAACGTGCTGCTGCAAGCCGAAGTGCTGGAACTGAAGGCACCGGTCGAAGCGCCGGCCAAGGGTCTGGTCATCGAAGCGAAGCTCGATAAGGGTAAGGGTCCGGTCGCAACGATCCTGGTCCAGTCGGGTACGCTGAACCGCGGCGACGTGGTGCTGGCAGGCAGCGCTTACGGTCGCGTGCGAGCCATGCTCGACGAAACCGGCAAGCCGACCAAGTCGGCGGGCCCGTCGATCCCGGTTGAGATTCAAGGTCTGTCGGAAGTGCCGCAAGCTGGCGAAGAAGTCATCGTCATGCCGGACGACCGCAAGGCGCGTGAAGTCGCGTTGTTCCGTCAAGGCAAGTTCCGCGACGTCAAGCTGGCCAAGCAACAGGCCGCGAAGCTCGAGAACATGCTGGAACAGATGGGCGAAGGTGAAGTGGCGTACATGCCGCTCATCGTCAAGGCCGACGTGCAAGGTTCGCAGGAAGCTTTGGTGCAGTCGCTGCTCAAGCTGTCGACCGACGAAGTGCGTGTGCAGATCGTGCATGGCGCAGTGGGCGGGATCAGCGAGTCGGACGTCAACCTGGCTACGGCTTCGAAGGCGGTCATTATCGGCTTCAACACCCGTGCGGATGCACAGGCGCGCAAGCTGGCGGAAAGCAACGGCGTCGATATTCGCTACTACAACATCATCTATGACGCAGTAGATGATGTGAAGGCCGCGATGTCGGGCATGCTGGCACCGGAGAAGCGCGAAGTCGTGACGGGTACGGTCGAAGTCCGCCAGGTCTTCAAGGTGCCGAAGATCGGCGCGGTGGCCGGCTGTATGGTCACGGACGGTTTCGTCAAGCGCTCCTCGTCGGTACGCGTGCTGCGCAACAACGTTGTGATTCATACGGGCGAGCTCGATTCGCTCAAGCGTTTCAAGGACGACGTGAAGGAAGTCCGTCAGGGCTTCGAGTGCGGTATGTCGATCAAGAACTTCAACGATATCGTCGAAGGCGATCAGTTCGAAGTCTTCGAAGTTACCGAAGTCGCGCGTACGCTGTAATTCACGCGGCATTGGCTCAACGGGCGGAGCGGGCTTAAGCGCCCGCCCCGCCCGTTGTTTTTGGGCCGGCGCATTTGTCGCGTAGTGCGCCCCGCGGTGGTGTGCAGTCGCTATCAAGCCGCTTCATTGCCGTCCCGGCAACCACCACCACGGCTCGCGCGAACAACTTTTTTGCATCCGTCAGAACGGATCACACAAACACCATGCCTAAAAAACGTTCTTCTCCCAATCGCAACGTGCAGATTGCCGATCAGATCCAGCGCGATCTGTCCGAGCTGCTGCGCGAGGTCAAGGATCCGCGCATTGGCCTCGTCACGATTCAAAGCGTCGAGCTGACGCCCGACTACGCGCACGCGAAGGTTTACTTCACGACGCTGACCGGCGACCCGCAACAGACGCTCGAGGCGCTCCAGCACGCGGCCGGCCATTTGCACAATCAGCTGTTCAAGCGGCTGCACATCCATACCGTGCCGACGCTGCATTTCCATTACGACCAGACGATCGAACGGGCCGTCGAAATGTCCCGTCTGATCGACGAGGCGAATGCCAATCGCGCAAAAGAAGACTGAGCGCGCCGTGGCAATGCCTCAGGCGCAGTTTATCTAGCGCTGTTTCCGACCACTTCGAAGACCCTGTCTTTCTGACATGACCGCACCTCAACGCCCCCGCGTGCCGCGTCGCGCGCTCGACGGCGTACTGCTGCTCGACAAGCCGCTCGGCCTGTCGAGCAACGACGCGCTGATTCGCGCGAAGCGTCTCTACCTGGCCAAAAAGGCGGGCCACACCGGCACGCTCGATCCGCTCGCGACAGGGCTCTTGCCGCTGTGTTTCGGCGAAGCGACCAAGTTTTCGCAAGATCTGCTCGAAGCCGACAAGACCTATGAGGCGACCATGCGCCTCGGTATCCGCACGACCACCGGCGACGCCGAAGGCGAACCGATCGACACGCGCGACGTGACCTGCGATCAGGCTGCTGTCCAGGCGGCGATGCAGACATTTCTCGGCGAGATCGTCCAGGTCCCGCCGATGTATTCGGCGCTCAAACGCGACGGCAAGCCGCTGTACGAATATGCGCGCGCCGGCCAGACGGTCGAGCGGGAAGGGCGTCTGGTGACGATTCACGCGCTCGAGATGCTGGCCTGTGCATTGCCCGATGTGACGTTTCGCGTGACGTGCAGCAAAGGCACGTATGTGCGCACGCTTGCCGAGGATATCGGCGAAGCGCTCGGCAGTGGTGCGCATCTGGTCGCCCTGCGGCGTACGGGCGTCGGCGCGCTGACGCTGGAGAATTCGGTGACGCTCGACGCGTTGTCCGATGCGACGGAGAGCGAGCGTGATACGTGGCTGCAGCCGGTCGATGCATTGCTGTCCACCTTCCCGCTCGTGACCCTGGACGAAGACGCGACCCGTCGCTTCCTGCACGGTCAACGTCTGAAACTCTCGGAGTTGACCGTCACCGGCGACGCTGTGAATGCACCCCGCGTGCGCGTGTATGCAGCAGAAGGGCGTCTGCTGGGTGTCGCAAAGCAAGGCGAGGGCGTATTGGCGCCCGAGCGGCTGGTCGTTACCGCGGCGAGCTAGCCCGAAGATCGGCATCGTCGCCGCGACGAGCGGTATCTGCATCGCCGCGGCAGCAAGCTGAGCATCGGCCTCATCACCGCAACGGGTCAGGCCGACACATCAGTGGCAACAAAAAGGCGGAACCGCTCAACAGCGGTCCCGCCTTTTTTCCTGCACCTGCATACAGCCCGCGTCGCGGACGGAAGCTAAAACTTCAATGCGCCGCCGCCGCCGCTGCGCCAGCATCACCACTGGCGCGTTCTGGCCTCGCCATCCAGATCAGTGCGATCAGCGCGACGAAGATCCCAGCCGATACGAAGAACAGATCGTTCACGCCCAATTGCGCGGCCTGCTGCGTAGTCATCGTATTGAACAGACCATACGCCTGCGGCTGACTGAAGCCCGCCGCACCCATCTGCCGGATCGACTGATCGAATACCGGGTTGTACGCGCTCGCCTGTTCGGCGAGTTGCGCGTGATGCATGATGGTGCGGTGATCCCACACGGTCTGGAAAATCGACGTCCCAATCCCGCCGCACATGATCCGCACGAAATTCGACAAGCCCGACGCCGCCGGAATCCGGTTGCCCGGCAAACCCGATAGCGTGATCGACACCAGCGGGATGAAGAACCCCGCCATGCCAATCCCCTGAATCAAGGTGGGCAGCAGCAGCGAATAAGTATCGACGCCGGTCGTATAACGCGAGCGCATCCAGAAGCACAGCGCGAACACAAGGAACGACAAGGTCGCGATATAGCGCGGATCGGTACGCGGCAACACCTTGCCGGTGATCGGCGACAGCAGCACGGCGAACAGGCCGACCGGCGCCATCACGAGACCCGCTTCCGTGGCGGTGTAGCCGATATCGGTTTGCAGCCACAACGGCAACAACACGAGGTTGCCGAAGTAGAGCCCGTAGCCGATCGACAATGCAATCGTACCGCTCGTGAAATTGCGCCGGCTAAAGAGCGACAGATCGACCACCGGATGCTCGGCCGTCAATTCCCACACGATGAAGAACGCGAGCGAAATCATCGCGACCAGCGCCAGCACGACAATGGTGGTCGACGAGAACCAGTCGAGGTCCTTGCCCTTATCGAGCATCACCTGCAACGAGCCGACCCAGAGGACCAGCAGGCCGAGGCCGACGCCGTCGATCGGCGCTTTTTTGACGACCGAATCGCGGTTGCGGAAGATCGTCCACGTTGCCACGGCAGCGATCGCGCCGACCGGAATGTTGACGTAGAAAATCCACGGCCACGAGATGTTGTCCGAGATCCAGCCGCCGAGAATCGGGCCGGCCACCGGCGCGATCAGCGTGGTCATCGCCCACATCGAGAGAGCCATCGGCGCCTTGGCGCGTGGATAGCTGGCAAGCAGCAGCGTTTGCGACAGCGGAATCATCGGGCCGGCCACGGCGCCCTGCAGCACGCGCGAGGCAAGCAGGAACGGCAGGGTGGGCGCGAGGCCGCACATCCACGACGAGATCACGAACAGGATGATCGACGCCATGAACAGGCGCACCTGGCCGATCCGGTCGGTGAGCCAGCCGGTCAGCGGCACGGAGATCGCGTTCGCCACCGCGAACGATGTGATCACCCATGTGCCCTGGTCGGACGAGACACCGAGATCGCCCGAAATGGACGGGATCGATACGTTCGCAATCGACGTGTCGAGCACGTTCATGAACACGGCGAGCGACACCGCGAGGGTGCCGATCACCAGTTGCGCGCCCTCGAGCGGCGGATGAGGGACTTGCGCCTGAGCCTGAGCCATTAAAAAAGCCTTCTATGAATCGTTTCGCCGCTTACATCAGCTTCGCAGCGGGCTTGGGGGCGCCGGCTTGAGTCGATTTCTGCGAGCCGCCGTTCGGACCCGCGTTTTCCGAAATGATGCGGGCGATTTCCGCGTCGGCTTCGTCGCCGTACTTGTCGAACACATTGGTCTGATAAACCGTGTTCGGCGCCTGGCCGAGCTGGCCGCCGTTGTCGTCCTTGATGCTGACGTCGGCTTGCATCGACAGGCCGATGCGCAGCGGATGCTTTTCAAGCTCTTGCGGGTCGAGCGCGATCCGTACCGGCAGACGTTGCACCACCTTGATCCAGTTGCCGGTTGCGTTCTGCGCGGGTAGCAGCGAGAACGCCGAACCCGTACCCGCCGAGAAGCCGACCACTTTGCCGTGGTACACCACCGATGAGCCGTACACGTCGGCCGTCAACTCGACCGGCTGGCCGATGCGCATGTGCTTCAGCTGCACTTCCTTGAAGTTCGCGTCGACCCACACACCGCCCAGCGGCACGATGGCCATCAGCGGGGTGCCCGGCGAGACGCGCTGGCCGACCTGCACCGAGCGCTTCGCCACGTAGCCCGTGACCGGCGCCGGCAGGTTGTTACGCGCGTTGGCCAGATACGCGTCGCGCACCTTCGCGGCCGCAGCCTGCACGTTCGGGTGATTCGCGATCGTGGTGTTGGCGGTCAGCGCACGGTTCGACGCCAGTTGTTGCTGGGCGGCGTCGACGGAGGCTTGCGCGCTCTTCACGGCGTCGCGGGCGTGCGAGATTTCTTCCGCCGACACGGCGCCGGTTTGCGCGATCGTCATGCGGCGCTTCAGGTCGTCCTGCGCGCGCGACAGATCGGACTGACGCTGGGCGACTTGTGCCTGGTATTGATTGTCGTCGGCGAACAGGCCGCGCACCTGGCGCACCGTCTGCGCGAGATTCGCTTCGGCTTGTTGGAGCGCGACGCGCGCGTCGGCCGGATCGAGCACGACGAGCGGGTCGCCGGCCTTCACGGTCTGCGTGTCGTCCGCGTTCACGGCAATCACCGTGCCGGTGACTTGCGGCGTGATCTGTACGACGTTGCCGTTCACATATGCGTCGTCGGTGTCTTCGTGGAAGCGCGCGTCAAGGAAGTAGTAGAGGCCGTAGGCGAGCGCGGCGATCAGGATCACGATGACGAGCAGCGTCATCATGCGCTTGCGTTTGCCGCTGTTCGCCGGCGGTTGTTGTGCCGGTTGCGTCGGCTGTGGGGCCGGCTGAGTCGGCTGTGTAGTAGCCGCGGGCTGCTGGGTGGTGCTCATTGATGTGCTCCGGGTTCTCTCAAGCGTCGTCATTTATTCGTATGTTCGTGCAAGTGTGGGTCGCGTCGATGTGGCTTCAGTTTGCAGCGGCGGTCGCGGCGGTGGCCGATGCCGCGGCGGCCGATGCCGGGGCATCGGCCGGCACCACGAGGCCGGTCTGCGTTGCATCGAAACCGCCGCCGAGCGCCTTGATGAGGCCGATCTGCAGATCGCGGCGGCGCATCTTCAGGCCCGTGACCGTCTGTTCGGCGGCAAGGCGGTTCTGGTCGGCGGTCAGCACCTGCAACTGCTCCGACAAACCGGCCTTGTAGCGGATCACTGCCAACTGATAGGCCTTGGTCGACGCGTCGAGCGCGCGCTGGGCGTCGCCCGATTGCTGGTCGATCGAGCGGATCGACGACACTTGCGTCGCGACATCCGAAAGCGCATTGATCAGCGTCTGGTTGTAGTTCGCCACATCGAGGTCGAAGTCTGCGTAGCGGCCCTTCAGCTGCGAGCGCAACGCGCCGGCGTCGAAGATCGGCAGGTGAATTGCCGGGCCGAACTGGATCTGCCGGCTTGCCGAGGTGAGGAAACGGCCCCAGCCGAACGCATCGAAACCGAAGCCGGCGGCAAGATTGACGTCCGGGAAGAATTCGGCTTTTGCTTCCTTCACATCGTGCATCGCGGCTTCGACCTGCCAGCGTGCGGCGACGATGTCCGCGCGGCGTGCCACGAGGTCGGCAGGCAAGTTGTTCGGCAGCACTACCGTGTCGCCGGTGGTCAGAACCGGTTTGGCGATCTGCAGGCCGCGATCCGGACCCTTGCCGAGCAGCGCGCCCAACTGATAGCGCGCCACGGTGATCTGGCCGTCGAGATCGGTCAGGTTCGCCTGGCTGGTCGCGATGTTGCCGTTGGCGGTTTCCCGTTCGACGTTGGTGTCGAGCCCGGCGGTTACGCGGCCGTTGGTGATGCGGCTGATGTCCTGGCGGTTGGCGATTTCGCGCGCGGCGATGTCGCGGAATGCGTACAACTGGGCGAGCTGGTTATAGGTGCTCGCCACGGAGGAGGCAAGCGTCACGCGCGCTTGCTGCATATCGGCTTCTGCGGCCTTTTCCTGCGACACGGCCTGGCCGAGGCGCTGGCGGTTCTTGCCCCACAGGTCCAGATCCCATGACGCGCTCGCCAGCACATTATTCTCGCTGTACCAGGTGCCGCCGTACGGCGGCGGGTAAAGCGCGTTTGCCGAGAACAGCTCGCGGTTCCATGAGTAGCTGCCGTTGACCTTCGGGTACAGCGCCGAGCGCGAGCTTTCAATGTACGACGAAGCCTTGGCGAGGCGTGCCTGCGCCTGCGCGATCGAGGGGTTGCCGTCCAGCGCTTCCGCGATCAGCTTCGGCAGTTGCGGGTCGCCGAACTGGTTGGCCCAGTCGAGCGACGGCCATTGGCCACCCTGGCCGGGCAAACTCTGGCTTGACTCGTACTGAGCCGGCGACGAGATCTGCTTGTCGCTCTTCATACCGAAGTAGTTCGCGCACCCCGTGAGGGCGAGCGCCGTCACCGCGGCGGCGACAGCGGCCCGGCTCGAAAACGCGGGCGCGGACAGGGAAAGGGATTTCATCGCTCGACTCTTGAGTGGAATGTAATGATGGACGCTGCAAGCAAGTTATTACGATTTGCTGTCAGGATTGCTTGCCGCATCACGGGTTAGACCCGTTGCCTGTTCACCGGAATTGACAAGCACGCGGCGCAGCATGCTCTTCAGGAAGCCCACCTCTTCCGGGGTGAAGCCGCCCAGAAGACTGTCCAGCACACCGTTGAAAATGGCCGGCATTTTGGCCGCGATCGCATCGCCTTCCGGTGTCAGCGCGAGTCGTACGACCCGTCGGTCCTCGTTGCTGCGCACCCTTGTCAGCAGGCCGCGCTTCTCCAGCCTGTCGACCAGACGCGTAACGGCGCTTGCGTCAATGCCGTATTCACGCGCCAGTTCGGCCGCCAGCAAGCATTTGCCGCTGGCCACCATGAACAGGATGCTGCCTTGCTGGCTGGTGATGCCCAGTTCAGCCATGCTGCGCTGGGTGACCAGGTTCGACACGGTCGATTTCACCCGCGAGATCAGATAGCCGACGCTTTCGCCTAACTGGTATTCGCTGACGACTGAGTCGGGTGTGGAGGACGGATCCGTCATGATTCTCGTGCGAATGCAATGGTTGACTAGGCAGGATTATAGACAGCGGTTGATTGACGCGGCAAGCGTTATTGCAGCTTAGGCAAGGAACTCTTGCCGCTCAAGACACAATGCGCGCAGTTTTGCGTAGGGTATTGCTGAGGTATGGCGAGTTCATTTCCTACGCACCGCTGCATGGAGGATGGCGGGGTTATCAGGGAATACCAGAAAGCTTCATTTGGGCGTGCTATAATGTTGGGTTCCCAAAAGTGCGCTTTGGGCTTTGTTGGCTTCGTACACAATGCTGCTGCTGGCGCACTCAACTGTCTCCAGGTTCCTATGACTCGCGCCCTACGCAACATCGCCATCATTGCTCACGTCGACCACGGCAAGACCACGCTCGTCGACCAGCTGCTCCGCCAGACCGCCACGTTCCGCGACAACCAGCAGGTTGTCGAGCGCGTGATGGACTCGAACGACATCGAAAAGGAACGTGGCATCACGATTCTTTCGAAGAACTGCGCGGTCGAGTACGAAGGCACGCACATCAACATCGTCGACACCCCGGGCCATGCCGACTTCGGCGGTGAAGTGGAGCGCGTGCTGTCGATGGTCGACTCGGTGCTGTTGCTGGTCGACGCAGTCGAAGGCCCGATGCCGCAAACGCGCTTCGTGACCAAGAAGGCGCTGGCGCTCGGCCTCAAGCCGATCGTCGTGATCAACAAGGTTGACCGGCCGGGCGCGCGGATCGACTGGGTGATCAACCAGACCTTCGACCTGTTCGACAAGCTGGGTGCAACCGACGAACAACTCGACTTCCCGATCGTCTACGCATCGGGTCTGAACGGCTACGCCGGCCTGACGCCTGATGTGCGCGAAGGCGACATGCGTCCGCTGTTCGAAGCCGTGCTGCAACACGTGCCGGTCCGCCCGGCCGATCCGGCAGCGCCGCTGCAACTGCAGATCACGTCGCTGGATTACTCGTCGTACGTCGGCCGTATCGGCGTCGGCCGCATTACGCGTGGCACGATCAAGCCGGGCATGGCTGTCGCCGTGCGCTCGGGTCCCGATGGCGCGATCCTGAACCGCAAGATCAACCAGGTCCTGTCGTTCAAGGGTCTGGAGCGCGTGCAGGTCGACTCGGCTGAAGCCGGCGACATCGTGCTGATCAACGGTATCGAAGAAATCGGTATCGGCGTGACCATCTGCGCGCCGGAACAGCCGGAAGCGCTGCCTATGATCACCGTCGACGAACCGACCTTGACGATGAACTTCCTCGTCAACTCGTCGCCGCTGGCCGGCCGCGAAGGCAAGTTCGTCACGAGCCGTCAGATTCGCGACCGCCTGATGAAGGAGCTGAACCACAACGTGGCGCTGCGCGTGAAAGAAACGGGCGACGAAACCACGTTCGAAGTGGCGGGCCGCGGCGAGCTGCACCTGACCATTCTGGTCGAAAACATGCGTCGTGAAGGCTACGAGCTGGCCGTGTCGCGTCCGCGCGTGGTGATGCAGGAAATCGACGGCGTGAAGCACGAGCCGTACGAAAACCTGACGGTCGACATGGAAGACGGCCACCAGGGCGGCGTGATGGAAGAGCTGGGCCGCCGCAAGGGCGAAATGCTCGACATGGCGTCGGACGGCCGTGGCCGTACGCGTCTCGAGTACCGTATTTCGGCGCGTGGCCTGATCGGCTTCCAGTCGGAATTCCTGACGCTCACGCGCGGCACGGGCCTGATGAGCCACACGTTCGACTCGTACCAGCCGGTCAAGGAAGGCGCGGTGGGCGAGCGTCGCAATGGCGTGCTGATTTCGCAGGACGACGGCGCGGCAGTGGCGTACGCACTGTGGAAGCTGCAGGATCGCGGCCGTATGTTCGTGTCGCCGGGCGAGCCGCTGTACGAGGGCATGATCATCGGCATTCACAGCCGTGACAACGACCTGGTCGTGAACCCGATCAAGGGCAAGCAACTGACCAACGTCCGTTCTTCGGGTACGGACGAAGCGGTGCGCCTCGTGCCGCCGATCCAGATGTCGCTGGAATACGCCGTTGAATTCATCGACGACGACGAACTGGTCGAAGTCACGCCGCAATCGATTCGTTTGCGCAAGCGCTACCTGAAGGAACACGAGCGCCGCAGCGCGAGCCGTAAGGGCGCTGTGGACTGATGGGCGCTGGCGCATTGAGGGAGCGATGTTCCTGAGATGCGCGTTGCGTGCATGACGAAAAAAAGCCGTTCCGGGCATGCCCGGAGCGGCTTTTTGTTTGGGTTAGATATCTGTGCGGGATTGCGTTTTCGGACGCCGGCCGGTTTTCACCGTGGCGCGATTAGAGTTCATCGTGTCCCAAGTGCGGGCGTTGCCCCACTTCCGGGGGCTCGCCCGTCTCATCGTCGGTACCGTGCCTGGAATGTGAGGTGTATGGTGGGTCGCCATGTCCGGGATTGGGAACGTACAGCCGGAGCAGATCCGGCGCAGCGTTGTATCCATCCTCGTTAAATGCTGTGTGCATGTAGTTTCGCAAGGCGGCTTCCGTATGCTGCCAGTCCGGGTATGTGAATACACCGTTGTTAGGATCGAAGATGGCATATCGAGATGCGTCGCCATGTGCATCGGACGGAAGGCGCTGTACTAGCAGTGCATGACCATGGCTCTGCGGAGCCTCGCCAGGACGTTGTACGCGCACGCCTATGTATGCGATCCCCCCGGGTGGCATGCCCGGCGAGGTACCCATGTTGTGTATAACACCGTCTGTGCGCTCCTCCTGCGTCGCCCCGCCTTGGGGGTTCCACTGCCGCGTTGTGGAACGGTGGTAATTGTTTAGTCCGAGGCTTTCCGGGCGGTCCTGGAAAGCTTGGATTCTGTCGAGCGTGCTTTGTGCTGCTGTTCCGCCGCCATTGATCTCGCTCCTTATGTAGGTGACCGCAGACGGTAAGTCAGTCGTCGCCCCCGCGGCACTTCGGTCAATGCGGCGCATTGTTTCGTGAATGATGCCGTCGCACGTTCCGCGCCCTTCCTCGCCCCGAGTCTCTTTTTTGTCGAATTGATCGAACGCCAGGTGCGACGATGCACCGTCTTTGAGAGCCTCGCCACCCCGGCATTCCCGGAATTCCGATTTCGCGCATGCGCCTAACGCTGCGCCGCGCTTTTCTCGGCTGAGTGTTTGGTCGGCGCTTGCGGCGTTTTTGCCGACCCCGTGCTGGGGAGGGGCGTTCGTGTTGGGAGGCGGCCTTACTGACTGGTCATGTGGCGTTGTTGCAGATTGATGTATGACATCGGATTCCGGGAAAATCTTGGGTTGAACGGGCCGCGCGTCCGCGGGCGGCGATATGTCTGCGAATGTGTCCGAAGGCATGGTCTGCGCGGATGTGCTCGTGTATTGGGTGTTAAATTCCATTGGCTGCTCCATCGAGGGTCAAAAGCCGCATGAAAGCGGACACCGTGCCGATACGCAGCGGTCTCGGCGATTCGAACTCCTTGGCGCCAATGCCGCCGCATATTGCGCACATTCAGTGTGTGGATAATTTCGCGGGCGAGGTGCTGAATAGATACGACGGCGGTGCGGTGCTCGCGGTTGGCGGGCCGATTGCAAGTGTTTGCCCCCGTTTCCCGCAGAAGACTGTTGCGAGGACTGGCAATACCCCTGAAAGCCCGTCGCCACGGGCTTGAGCGGCATTCCGTCTGCTATCTGCACTATCCGTTCTGTGATATGCTCCCTGGGTGCAAAGTTTTAGGTCCTTCCAAGCAAGACTTGATTCGCGCAATCCGCCAAACGGTCAGGCCGTGTCGCGGAAGGTTCTGTAACCCGCTATTTCTCGAGAAACTCGAAGAAAGGTGAGCGTAAAAATGATGAAGCAATTCCAGTCGAACTCTTATCTGTTCGGCGGCAATGCTCCGTACGTAGAAGAAATGTACGAAGCGTATCTCGACAATCCGGCGTCAGTGCCCGAGAACTGGCGCAGCTATTTCGACGCGTTGCAGAACGTCCCTGCATCGGATGGCAGCAATGCCAACGACGTGGCCCATGGCCCGATCGTCGAATCGTTTGCACAACGGGCCAAGGCTAACGCCTTCATCCCGCGCACGGCGGCCGGCGGCGAAGACCTCGCTACCTCCCGCAAGCAAGTCTATGTGCAGTCCCTCATCGGCGCATATCGCTTCCTCGGCTCGCAATGGGCCAATCTCGATCCCCTGAAGCGCCGCGAACGTCCCGCTATCCCCGAACTTGAACCCGCGTTCTACGACTTCACCGAAGCCGACATGGACCAGGAGTTCAGCGCCACGAATCTGTATTTCGGATTCGAGCGTGCGTCGCTGCGCGAGATCGTCAAGGCCCTGCGTGACACGTACTGCGGCACGATCGGCGCCGAGTACATGTACATCAGCGATCCGGAACAGAAGCGCTGGTGGAAAGAGAAGCTCGAGTCGATCCGGTCGACGCCGAGCTTCTCCAATGAAAAGAAGAAGCACATCCTGAATCGCCTGACGGCCGCTGAAGGTCTCGAGCGCTTCCTGCACACCAAGTACGTCGGCCAGAAACGCTTCTCGCTCGAAGGCGGCGAAAGCTTCATCGCGTCGATGGACGAAGTCGTGCGTCATGGCGGCGCTAACGGCGTGCAGGAAATCGTCATCGGCATGGCCCACCGTGGCCGTCTGAACGTGCTGGTCAATACACTCGGCAAGATGCCGGCGGACCTGTTTGCCGAATTCGAAGGCAAGCACGTCGACGACCTGCCGGCCGGCGACGTGAAGTACCACAAGGGTTTCTCGTCGGACGTCTCGACCGATGGCGGCCCGGTTCACCTGTCGCTCGCGTTCAACCCGTCGCACCTCGAAATCGTCAACCCGGTGGTCGAAGGTTCGGCGAAGGCCCGTATGGATCGCCGCGGCGACGACAGCGGCCTGCAAGTGCTGCCGGTGCAGATTCACGGCGACGCGGCTTTCGCAGGTCAAGGCGTCGTGATGGAAACGCTGAACCTCGCGCAAACGCGCGGTTACGGCACGCACGGCACGCTGCACATCGTTATCAACAACCAGATCGGTTTCACGACGTCGGACCCGCGCGACTCGCGTTCCACGTTGTACTGCTCGGACGTCGTCAAGATGATCGAGGCGCCGGTGCTGCACGTGAACGGTGACGATCCTGAAGCGGTCGTGCTGGCTACGCAGCTGGCTATCGACTTCCGGATGCAGTTCCACAAGGACGTCGTCGTCGACATCGTCTGTTTCCGCAAGCTGGGTCACAACGAGCAGGACACGCCGGCTGTCACGCAGCCGCTGATGTACAAGACGATTGCGAAGCACCCGGGCACGCGCGCGCTGTACGCTGAAAAGCTGGTGCAACAAGGCGTGATCACGGCGGCAGAAGGCGACGAATTCGTCAAGGCCTACCGCAAGGCGATGGACGAAGGCCATCACACGATCGACCCGGTACTCTCGAACTACAAGAGCAAGTACGCGGTGGATTGGGTTCCGTTCCTGAACCGCAAGTGGACCGACGCAGCCGATACGGCAGTGCCGCTGGCTGAGTTGAAGCGCCTCGCTGAGCGCGTCACCACGATCCCGGAAAACTTCAAGGTTCACCCGCTGGTCGAGCGCGTCATCAACGACCGTCGCGCGATGGGCCGTGGTGAAGCGAAGCTCGACTGGGGCATGGGCGAACACCTGGCATTCGCGTCGCTGGTCGCATCGGGTTATGCCGTGCGTCTGACCGGTCAGGACTCGGGCCGCGGCACGTTCACGCACCGCCACGCGGTGCTGCACGATCAGAACCGCGAACGCTGGAACGACGGCACCTACGTGCCGCTGCAGAACATCGCCGAAGGTCAGGCGAAGTTCACGGTGATCGACTCGGTGCTGTCGGAAGAAGCGGTGCTGGGCTTCGAATACGGTTACTCGACCGCGGAGCCGAATACGTTCGTCGCGTGGGAAGCGCAGTTCGGCGACTTCGTGAACGGCGCGCAAGTCGTGATCGACCAGTTCATCTCGTCGGGCGAAGTGAAGTGGGGCCGCGTGTCGGGTCTCACGATGCTGCTGCCGCACGGCTACGAAGGCCAAGGTCCGGAGCACTCGTCGGCACGTATCGAGCGTTTCCTGCAACTGTGCGCAGACCACAACATGCAGGTCGTTCAGCCGACCACGCCGGCGCAGATTTTCCACCTGCTGCGCCGTCAGATGATCCGCCTGTTCAGGAAGCCGCTGATCGTCGCTACGCCGAAGTCGCTGCTGCGCCACAAGGAAGCCGTGTCGGATCTGTCCGAACTGGCGAAGGGCGCGTTCCAGCCGATCCTCGGCGAAATCGACGAAGCGATCGAACCGAAGAAGGTCAAGCGCGTGGTGGCCTGCTCGGGCCGCGTGTACTACGACCTGCTGGCACATCGCCGTGAATCGAAGTCGAACGACGTCGCGATCATCCGTATCGAACAGCTCTATCCGTTCGCGCATAAGCAGTTCGAAGCGGAAATGAAGAAGTACGACAACGCGACCGAAGTGGTCTGGGTGCAGGACGAGCCGCAGAATCAAGGCCCGTGGTTCTACATCGAGCACCACCTGAAGGAAGGCATGAAGGACGGGCAGAAGCTGGCATACAGCGGACGTCCGGCTTCGGCCTCGCCGGCAGTCGGCTACTACGCGAAGCACTACGAGCAGCAGAAGGCGCTGATCGAAGGCGCTTTCGGCCGCTTGAAGAGCGCGTCGATCGCTAAATAAACACGAGAACCGAACCGGGAAAGCGCAGGGCGCTTTCCCGTGCCGCGTCCGAGTGATCATTCACGGCATTCGAGGTTCGCAGGCGGTCGTCGAGTACATAGATCGCGCGCCGTCACCCGATACGTATTCAGGATATTCATAATGGCTATTGTTGAAGTCAAAGTTCCCCAGCTTTCCGAGTCAGTCTCGGAAGCCACCATGCTGCAGTGGAAGAAGAAGCCCGGTGAGGCTGTTGCACAAGACGAAATTCTCATCGAAATCGAGACCGACAAGGTCGTGCTCGAAGTGCCGGCACCCTCTGCCGGCGTGCTCGCACAAGTGATCTCGAACGACGGCGACATCGTCGTTGCGGATCAGGTGATCGCCAAGATCGATACCGAAGGCACGGCAGGCGCCGCTGCTGTCGAAGCCGAAGTGAAGCCGGCGCCCGCCGCCACATCGGCACCGGCTGCTGCTCCCGCCGCTCAGGCTGCATCCGCAACGGGTGCGAACACTGCTGCTTCGCCGGCTGCCGGCAAGCTGATGGCCGAGAAGGGTCTGGGCGCAGGCGACGTCGCCGGCACGGGCCGCGACGGCCGCATCACCAAGGGCGACGTGCTGAGCGCAGGCGCACCGGCTGCCAAGGCTGCCCCGGCACCGGCTGCCGCACCGAAGGCTGCCAAGCCGTCGCTGCCGGACGTCAAGGCGCCGGCATCGGCCGACCAATGGCTGAAGGACCGCCCGGAACAACGCGTGCCGATGTCGCGTCTGCGTGCGCGTATCGCCGAGCGTCTGCTCGAGTCGCAGCAAACCAACGCCATCCTCACCACGTTCAACGAAGTGAACATGGCGCCGGTGATGGACCTGCGCAACAAGTACAAAGACAAGTTCGAAAAGGAACATGGCGTGAAGCTGGGCTTCATGTCGTTCTTCGTGAAGGCGGCTGTTCACGCGCTGAAGAAATACCCGCTCGTAAACGCGTCGATCGACGGTAACGACATCGTTTATCACGGCTACTTCGACATCGGCATCGCGGTCGGTTCGCCGCGTGGCCTGGTGGTGCCGATCCTGCGCAACGCAGATCAGCTGAGCCTCGCCGAAATCGAAAAGAAGATTGCTGAATTCGGCCAGAAGGCCAAGGACGGCAAGCTGTCGATCGAAGAAATGACGGGTGGTACGTTCTCGATCTCGAACGGCGGTGTGTTCGGCTCGATGCTGTCGACGCCGATTATCAACCCGCCGCAATCCGCGATTCTGGGCGTGCACGCCACGAAGGAACGCGCTGTGGTCGAAAACGGCCAGATCGTGATCCGTCCGATGAACTATCTGGCGCTGTCGTACGACCACCGGATCATCGACGGTCGCGAAGCAGTGCTGTCGCTGGTCGCGATGAAGGATGCGCTGGAAGATCCGGCTCGCCTGCTGCTCGACCTGTAAGCGCCGGTTCGGCCCGGGCCGGCTTGTCATCGCGCAAGCCGGCCCCACCTAAGCAGCACGTCTTTCGCATTCCGCAGTATTGGAACGACGCCCGCCACGAAGCGTGGCCGCGCGTCGCTCCGTCATCAAAAGGATTGTCATGTCCAAAGAATTTGACGTCGTCGTGATCGGCGCAGGCCCCGGCGGCTACATCGCCGCAATCCGCGCAGCGCAACTCGGCAAGACCGTCGCATGTATCGAAAAGTGGAAGAACCCGGCCGGCGCGCTGAAGCTCGGCGGCACCTGCCTGAACGTGGGTTGCATTCCGTCGAAGGCGCTGCTCGCGTCGTCGGAAGAATTTGAAAACGCGTCGCACCACCTCGCTGATCACGGCATCTCCGTGTCGGACGTGAAGGTCGATATCGCGAAGATGCTGGCCCGCAAGGAAGGCATCGTCGAGAAGATGACCAAGGGTATCGAATTCCTGTTCCGCAAGAACAAGATCACGTGGCTCAAGGGCCATGGCAAGTTCACCGGCAAGACGGACGCCGGCGTGCAGATCGAAGTCAGCGGCGAAGGCGAGACTGAAGTCGTGACGGCGAAGAACGTCATCATCGCCACGGGTTCGAAGGCGCGCCATCTGCCGAACGTTCCGGTCGACAACAAGATCGTCGCCGACAACGAAGGCGCACTGACATTCGACTCCGTGCCGAAGAAGCTCGCCGTGATCGGCGCGGGCGTGATCGGGCTGGAACTTGGCTCGGTATGGCGCCGTCTGGGCTCGGACGTGACCGTGCTCGAAGCGCTGCCGGAATTCCTCGGCGCGGCTGACCAGGCGCTGGCTAAGGAAGCCGCCAAGCAATTCAAGAAGCAAGGTCTGGACATTCACGTCGGTGTGAAAGTCGGCGAAGTGAAGACGACCGACAACAGCGTCACGATCAATTACACGGACAAGGACGGCAACGCGCAAACGCTCGAAGCCGACCGCCTGATCGTGTCGATCGGCCGCGTGCCGAACACCGAGAACCTCGGTCTCGAAGCCATTGGCCTGAAGGCGAACGAGCGCGGCTTCATCGACGTCGACGACCACTGCGCAACGGCTGTGCCGAACGTGTACGCGATCGGCGACGTAGTGCGTGGCCCGATGCTCGCGCACAAGGCTGAAGACGAAGGCGTGATGGTTGCAGAAATCATCGACGGCCAGAAGCCGCATATCGACTACAACTGCGTTCCGTGGGTGATCTACACCGAACCGGAAATCGCATGGGTCGGCAAGACCGAGCAGCAACTGAAGGCTGAAGGCCGCGAGGTCAAGACGGGCCAGTTCCCGTTCATGGCGAACGGCCGCGCGCTGGGCATCAACAAGGCGGATGGTTTCGTCAAGATGATCGCCGACGCGAAGACCGACGAGCTGCTGGGCGTGCACATCATCTCGGCGAACGCATCGGATCTGATCGCGGAAGCCGTGGTGGCGATGGAATTCAAGGCTGCGTCGGAAGACATCGGCCGCATTTGCCATCCGCACCCGTCGCTCTCGGAAGTCATGCGCGAAGCGGCTCTCGCCGTGGACAAGCGCGCGCTGAACATGTAATCGCGCACGCCTGACTGAACGCAACTCTGGCATCACCACGAAGGCGGGCGGGTTCACTCCCGGCCGCCTTTCTTTTTGCAGCAACACGATGAACGTCACCGAATACTACGAAAAAGAACTGCAGACGCGGGGTTATCAATCGGACCCGGCGCAACTCGCGGCGGTCGACCGCCTGCAGCGGTGCTATGAGGAGTGGGTCGAGTACAAGTCGCGCCGCTCGAACGCGTTCAAGAAGCTGCTTATCCATCCGGACCTGCCGCGCGGCGTGTACATGTGGGGCGGCGTAGGGCGGGGCAAGAGCTTCCTGATGGACAGCTTCTACATGATCGTGCCGGTGCAGCGCAAAACGCGGCTGCATTTCCACGAGTTCATGCGCGAGGTGCATCGCGAACTGGAAGAGCTGAAAGGCACAGCCGATCCGCTCGACGAACTCGCGCGCCGTATCGCCAAGCGCTACCGGCTGATCTGTTTCGACGAATTCCACGTCTCGGATATCGCCGACGCGATGATCCTCTACCGTCTGCTCGACAAGCTGTTCGAGAACGGCGTGCAATTCGTGATGACGTCCAACTACGATCCGGACACCTTGTATCCAGACGGTCTGCATCGCGACCGCATGCTGCCGGCAATCGAATTGATCAAGGCGAAGCTCGACGTGATCAATGTCGACGCGGGTACCGACTACCGCAAGCGCACACTGGCCCAGGTGGAGGTGTATCACACACCGCTCGGCGCGGCTGCGGACAAAGCGTTGCGCGACGCATTCTCGCGCCTTGCAGCGGTTCCCGATGAGAGCCCGATCCTGCACATCGAAAAGCGGGAGCTGAAGGCGCTACGGCGTGCCGACGGCGTCGTGTGGTTCGATTTCGCGACATTGTGCGGCGGTCCGCGCTCGCAGAACGACTACCTGGAACTGGCGAGCCGTTTTCACGCGGTGATCCTGTCCGGCGTGCCCCAGATGTCGGCGCGCATGGCCTCGGAGGCGCGCCGCTTCACCTGGCTGATCGACGTGTTCTACGACCACAAGGTCAAGCTGCTGATGTCGGCAGCGGTGCCGTCCGATCAGCTGTACGTCGACGGTCCGATGGCCAACGAATTCACCCGCACGGTGTCGCGCATCGTTGAAATGCAATCGAAAGAATATCTCGACGCACCGCGCCGGATCGTCGATACGTCGCTGACTTAAGCCGCCGCGCGACGCGGGCGCGGATGCTTTTGCGATAGATCACGGTCTGCCCGCCGAAGAGGCGAAGTCCGAAGGCGTATTTTCAAGATTCGGATTGGTCTTATGTTCCGTCCGCGGACGACTGGATATCTTCTTTGTCATGGTTCTGACAAAGGAGTGACCATGAATCCCTACCGTGATATCAATGATGAAGAATGGCAACGTGTTGCACCGTTGCTCCCTGAGCTGCGTCCGCGCTCCGAACTGCGTGGCCGGCCGCTTGCCAACACGCGCTCGGTGCTCAACGGCGTGCTGTGGGTGATGTATAGCGGCGCGACCTGGTCCGCCATGCCGCGCAAATATCCCTCGTATCAAACCTGCCATCGCCGCTTCAAGGCATGGTACGAATCCGGCGTGCTCAAGCGCGTCATGGACCAGTTGTTCGGTGCGGCAAGCGAAGAACTCTGTAACCTGATGGAAGCACGCATGCGTACGCATGTGAGCGCTGAACAGAAGAGCGTTGACGCGGAAAAGGTTCCGGCCACGGCGCCCACGGCGTATAGCCCGGCATCGGTCACGCCGTTACCGTCTTCGCCGTTCGCGTATGCGTCGCCCTTCAAGCACGCTGCATGACGACGCCAAGCAGCCGAACTCAAACAAAAAAACGGCCGGACGATGGCGATCGTCGGCCGTTTCCTCTGGTTCCATCAGGGCAGCGGTAGCGGCCTTGATGGAGGCCCTGATGGAACACCACCTTCGCACCTCAGGCATCGACGCCTGAACGACTCGCCTACTATTGCTGACGAATCCAGGTTTGCGAGCGGCCCAGCAGCGAAACGCCAATATAGCCACGCACCACCAGCTTGTTCCCGCCATCTTCCAGGTGCATCTTGCACTTGTAGACCTTGCCGTTTTCCGGGTCGAGAATCTGCCCGTGGTCCCAGCCTTCGCCGTCTTTTTTCATATCGCTGACGATCGTCATACCGAGAATCAACTGGTCCTTGCGCGCGTCCGTACATTCAGTGCAGCGGCGATCCGGCTGATCGTTCGCATTGAGCCCCTTGATCACCTTGCCGCTCAACGAGCCGCTGCTGTCCTGTGAAATCTGCACGAGTGCTTTGGGCTGGCCGGTGTGATCGTCGATGGTTTGCCACGTGCCGATCAGGGAATCGGTTTGCGCCATTGCCGTGACGGCGCTGACGAGCAGCACGCCCGCGAGGGCGGCATGTTTGGCTGTGCGAAGTGCGATTGCGCGTGCGCGTTGAGTGAATTGCATCATTGTCTTCCTCCTTGATTAAAGACAGCGCGATCGTGGTCGCGCGGCGTTATCGGCATCCCGGGCCCTCTGCAATTGCCGGCCGCCGTGATGCCTGGCACTGCCTCTCAGATTCAACTTCGGCTCCCTCGGTCTGCGACTCGCGGCTTGAGTGCCGCGGTTCGCACATCGTCAGCGCAGAATACGTGAAAGTGCGCGCGCCGTTTGATAGTGGACCCTCTAATCAGGACGCGGCACTTTCGAACGTCAGTTCAGCTGATACGAGTACGTCGCGTTGATGCGGGGGCTGCGCGACGCGCTTTCCACCGGTGCGTCGCCGATCGGCTTGGCCACCGACAAATCCAGGCTGTAATACTTCGAGTCGGAGATCCGGAAGCCGAATGCAATCGACGACAGCTTCGACGGCGAGGGCGTTCCCGCATGCAGATAGACGCGAGCCATGTCGAACGAGACGTAGGGGGTGAAGGTGCGCAGATAGGTGAAGCCCGGCGTGAACGCCCGGTTGACTTCGAACGTGGCGCCCCAGCCCGAATCGCCCGATGCCTCTCCTGGCTCGTACCCCAGCGCAAAACGCTGTGCGCCGAACGAGATCTGTTCCGACGTCGGCAGCGAGACGGCGCTGTATTGGCCGGTCAACGAAATCGCGGTGCCGATCTTCAGCGGCCACTCATTGGTTTGCGAAAAGCTTGCGCCGGTCCGCACGAAGTTGATCGACGCCGGATTCGCGACGGTCGTGCCGGGAACGTTCGAGTCGCCGGATTTCGATGCGCCAAGGATATCGAATGCCTTCGCCACCGAGATACTCGCGCGGCGCACCTGGCCGGTTTCCGCGCTGGCGTAGTCGGTCTGCAGTTGCATCACCCGCACCTGCGAGCGCAAGCCGATCTGTGCACCGGTCTGCTGATTGTTGTAGCGGTCCTCGTCATGCGAGGCATAGACCGAGGCGGTGCCGATCACGCTTTGCTTGTTGTTCAACAGGATCGGATAGGCCAGCGAGCCGCCGACCTTGTCGTTGATGACCGTGCGCTCGATGTAAGAGGGCAGGCCGGGATTGTCGACCGGATTGCCGCGATAGTGCGACGCGTCGATCTTCCCGGTCAGTCCATCGCTGCCGACCGGTACCGCGGCGTGCGCGGCAAGATAGGTGACGTTGTCGCGGCCCTTCGGCAGCAAGGCGGACACGCTCAGTTGTTCGCCGAGCGCGGTCAGGCCGTTCTCGGTGGCGGTGAGCAGGCCTTGCACGCCGGGGTGATTGAAGTCGATACCCGCGCTGACGTCGAACGGTTTGCGCTCTACGTTCAATTCGAGCGTGGTGGCGCCGTCGGTGTTTTGCGGTGGCGCCACGTTGGCCGCGACTTTGACGCCGGGCAACAGCCCCAGCACGTTGATGTAACGCTCGAAGGTGGCGCGCTTGAGCGGCCGGTCGGCGACGATGTGGTCGGCGATCGAGCGGATCTTGTCTTCGACCATGCCCGGCTTGCCCGTCACCTTGACCACGGACACGTAGCCTTCCACTACGGTCACTCGCACCACACCGCCTTCGAAAGTTTGCGCGGGAATGAACGCGAACGAGAGCGCATAGCCGCGCTCCTGATACAGCTTCGTCACGCCGTCGGCGACCTGAATCAGATCGCCGATGGTGGTGTCTTTGCCGACGAGGGGTGTGAAGCGTTGCGCGACTTCATCGAACGGAATGGACTTCACGCCCTCGACCTGAATCTTTGAAGGCGTCAGATGGCGGGCGAGCAGTTCCTGAAGTTGGGGGGCTTGCGGCGCGACCTGCAGGGTCACGTTCGGGCCTTTGTCGGGCGCCTTGATCTGCGGCAGCGAATCGAGTGGATTACCGCCGACTGCCGGGCCGGCCGGGCGTGACTGCGCTTGTGCTTCTACCTGCATCGCGCTTGCCGCAATTGCAGCGAGCAGGAGGGTCCATTTGCTAACGTACCCGAGTTTCATCGGATTTTCCTCGTATGCCGTTCTTGTATTGCGGGCGCGCCGCCTGGCCGGGCTGGTCGCGATCGCTTATGTGTGGCTCGACGCATACTGCCATGCTTGCATGTATAACGTCACGGGCTCCGTCGGGCTTGAGCATCGGCTGCAAAAGCGCGGAGCACGTGATGAGACGGACTGCTTATGCGCGTTGCGCAGCGGGACGTCCGATGGGACGCCTCGTGCGCGCGGCATTGATGAGCGACTTATGCGGACTACTTATGGCTCACCGGCACCAGACCACCGAGCAGTGTCGTCAAGCCGCCCGCCGGACTGCTCGAGCTGCTCGTCGATCCGGCTGCCGAGCTGAGCGTGCCGGTCAGCTGGCCGACGAGGGCGGTGACGGGGGCGAGCGGACCGCCGCCGCTGCTGCCCGAGGCGCTGCTGGTGACACCGGAGAGCGCGCCGGTCACCGTCGACAGCGGACTCGATGCGCTACCCGAGCCGCCCAGCGCCGAAGTCAGCGAACCCAAGGGCGTGCCGCCCAGCGCCGAGGTCAGCGAACCCAGCGGCGAGCCGCCCGTAGCCGAAGTCAGCGAACCCAGGGGCGTGCCGCTCAGCGCCGAGGTCAGGCCTGACAGCGGTGTGCCGCCGAGCAGCGTCGACAGCGAGCCGAGCGGGTTGTTGCCGAGCCCGAGACTCGCGAGCGAGTTTTGCAGCGGGCCGGTCGGGCTGCCGTTAGCAGGCGCTCCATTGACGACGGCCGTGTTCGGGCTGCCGACGAGGCTCGTAAGCAAGCCGGGAATCGGATTCGCGCCATTCGGGCCGTTCGGATTGACGAGGCCGCCGGCGTTCGTCACCGTGTTGCCGAGCGAGCTGACCAGTGTGCCGAGATCGGCGCCGACCGGATTATTCGTTGCCCCGCCGACTTGCGAGCCGGCCGAGCTCAACGCTCCGCCGATTTGCGCGAGCACGCCGCCGACTGGCGCGCCGAGGCCGGTCTGCGTGCCGACCGTCTGCGTCACGAGTCCGGCGGTCTGCGTGATCGGCGTGATGGCGGTGCTGATCGGCTGGGTGATCTGTTGCACCGGCGCGGAAGCTAGCGAATTGCCGAGCGTTGCGCCACCGGCGTTCAGTGCGCCGGCGGTCGTGGAGAGGACCGTTGCAAGCGGCGTGGTGAGCGGCGATAGCGGCGCGAGATTGCCGGTGCCGAGGCCGCCGACCGCGGTGCTCAGACCTTGCACGACGCCGCTCGTCGAGCTGACCACCGAGCCGAGTCCGGCGACCGTGGTGCCGACCGGATTGGAGGTCGTGCCGGTTTGCCCGACGCCGTCGCCTATCGCGTTGGAGAGGGCGCCCAGTGTGCTGCTCGTACTCGACACCGCGTTGCCGAGACCTTGCGTGACTTGCGGGCTGAGGCCCGGGATGGTCTGCGAGGCGATCGTGTTGCCGAGGTCGCCGGTGGTCTGCGCTGCGGCAGTGGCGAGGCCGCTGGTCCCCGACGTCGCCGTGGTGGGCGGCCCGCCGCTGGTCGAACCCCCGCCGCCGGCGCTACCGCTGCCAGATACGCTCGGCGGCGCAGTGACGCCATTGCCGCCACATGCCGCGAGCAAGCCGGCGGCCGCTACGGCGATCAACGGTGCGCGCAACGACGACACGGTCGCGCACGCCGCATAGAGATTAAAAAAACGTTGGGTGGACATATGTGCTCCTCAGTGTCTTCCAGGTGTCGTGTGCGTTGATTTCGTGCGCCGGGACAACGGGTGTCTGAGCGGCGCGGCTCAATTCAGCCAGGTTCCGGAAGGGCCGGGGCGCGGCTGGCGGGCCACACTCCGGTTTCAGGTTGCTGCACTTCTTTCGATGACGGCGACGGCATTGCTTACTTCTTCGACAGACCGCCGAGCAGGCCGCCGAGGATCGACGTCACGGGCGCGAGCGGGCTGCTGCCCGTTCCCTTGCCGCTGGTGCTCGACAGCGACAGGCCAGGGCCCGAGCTGGTCGAGGCGGTGGTGGTCGTCGTGGCTGGCGTGGCGGCCGCCGTGGTCGTGACGCCGCCGAGCGCGCCGGTGACACTCGACACCAAGCCGGCGACTGGGGCGAGCGGGCTGCTGCCGCCGGCCGTGCTGTTCAGGCCGCTGGTCACGCTCGAAAGCAGGCCGGTGACAGGCGCCAACGGGCTGCCGCCGCTCGATGCGCCGCCGAGGCCACCTGTTACGCCGGTGAGCGGAGCGAGCGGGCCACTGCTGGCGCCGCCGGTCAAGCCGCCAAGTGCGCTGGTGAGCGGGGCCAGCGGATTGCCGCCGGTGCCGCCGGTGAGCAGGCCGCCTACCGATGCGGCCGTGGTGCCCGTATCCGCGACCGTATGACCAAGTGCGGCCGTGATCGGATTGCCGCCGGTTGCACCGATCAGCGTGCCGGCCTTGCCCAGGCCGCCGCCAAGGGTCGAGAGCAGGCCGTTCAACGGTGCGCCGAGGCCCGTGGTGGTGCCGACCGTCTGCGTGGTCGCTGCGACCATCGACGTAATCGGCGTGATAGCGGTGCTGAACGTTTGCGTGACTTGCTGCACCGGACCCGTCGAGAGCGCAGTGGTGAGCGTGCTGCCGCCGTTGGTCACTGCGCCGCCGAGCGTATTGACGGCGCCGCCGAGTGGTGTGGTGATGGCCGCCAACGGCGCGAGCGGGCCGCTGCCGAGACTCGTCACAAGGTTGCCTGCATCCGTCACGGCGCCGCCGGCATGACCGACCACGCCACCGAGGCTCGAGACCGTCGTGCCGATCGCGTCGCCGCCGGTACCGAGTTGGCCGAGTCCTTGCGCTACGCCGTTGCCGAGCGTCGAGACCGCCGAGCCGGCTTGCTGCACGATGCCGCCGGCGGCCTGGGTGGTTTGCGAGCTGACGCCCGGCAGCGTTTGCGAGCCGATCACGGTACCGATGCTCGAGACCGTCGAACCGGCATCGCTGACCACACCGCTGGTGTTGCCGATTGTTGTGCCGAGCGCATTCGCGACTGCGCTCGTGCCTGTTCCTGTTCCCGTTCCCGTTCCTGTTCCAGTATCCGTACCGGAGCCGCCTTCCGAACCGGTGCTGATGCCGGAACCGCCCGAGCCCATCGAACCGCTGCCGGTGGTGGAAAGTGCGCTGCCGACGGAGCCGCTACCGCTGCTGCCGGTGCCGGAACTCAGGGCTCCGGAGCCTCCGCAAGCACCAAGAGAAAGCATCGCTGCCACGCTGGCCGCAATCAGCGTTGTTCGTCGTATGGTGTTGGCCGTTTGAATTTTCATGTCGCCCTCGCATCGCATGTGTTTTTGGGTGTTGCTGCGTGCTTATCTCTGCACGAGCCGTGCCATTTCGACTGAGTAATGCAGAATATTTGTTGCCGAGAGGCGTGAGGCTATGCGTGATATGGCTTTGCGAGGAATTGATGGAGTGCCCGTTAACTCAGATATACCGCGCGAAAATGAATTCGCTAAACGTTTGCGAGGGCTGCGTAACGTAACGAGCCACGCGCGCCGTTACGAAACACGGCGTAACGCAAGCGCAAAGGGAGGGGCCGCGCGCTTGAAACGTTCTGTTCAAACAAATAATTAGTGTAGCGAATCTAACTTATGGTTATTCCTATGTGCTGCAACGCACGAACTGCCGTTAACCTGAGCACGACGCGAAAATGCATATGGCGTCGCGCCAAGGGCAGCGGACAATTGCTTAAATATGTTGATTCGGCTATAAAACCCGAATGCATCGAGGATTGACGTGGGAGGTGCGTAATCGAACAGACAGCTCGTAGACATCTGTTTTATTGAAGCCAGCTGCCAAACGGTACTTCTGCAGCGCAACACGCAGGACCAGGAATTGAGAGACCAATGGTCCGCAGCGCCCAAGACTCCGTCATCCGAAGCAGCGCGTAAACGAACGAAATAAATGAAAGTCCGAGGGTAAAAATGAAAAAGTTCACCAAACGCTTCCTGAGCGATAACAAGGGCGTGACGGCCATCGAGTATGGTTTGATCGCGGGGTTAGTAGTACTCGTCATCGTTGCGTCGGTGACGTCGATTGGGACGAATCTCAAAGACGCGCTTGGCAACGTTGCGGCCGCGATCCCGACTAGCGCCCCAGGCGCCTAAAGGGCAACCTGCAAACGTCCTGCGAATCGGCTGGCGTGATTACGTTCGCTCGCTTCGCAGGCGTTTTCTAACGCATCGCCAAATTGGCTAGAGCGAATTGCATTGCAATTCACATGGCGTTGCTTTGCCTGCCGGGTGCGAAATGAGTGTCTTCGTTGGTATTTTATTATTTATCGCCTGGGCTGCACTGGTCGCTATTAGTGACTGCGCCCGCCGGCATATTTCCAATTCAGTTGTCGTCGCTGGTTTGGCGGCGGCATTCGGCTGCGCATTTCTGCAATGCGGGCCTTTCGGCGTTTCGGCGACCCAGGCGAGCGTTGGCGCGTTGATTGGTCTCGTCGTGCTGTTGCCGTTTTTCGCGCTCGGCGTAATGGGGGCTGCGGACGTCAAGGTGTTCGCCGTGCTGGGCGCGTGGTGCGGCATGCACGCTTTGCTAGGCCTATGGATGGCGGCTAGTCTCGCCGCGGGTGTCCATGCGCTCTGGCTGTTGATTACGACGCGCACGCGGCTCGCTGGTTTGGTCCGTTCCCACGGCGCGACTTTCGAACTGGCTGGCAAAAGCTCTACGCCTTACGGCGCATGTCTTACGGTGGCCGCAAGTGCATGGCTCGTGCTGCAAGGACTGGCTGGGGGGCTGCGATGAAACCGCTAGCAACCCAGCCTGCGTGCGCGTCGCTCAAGCGCATCCAGATGCGTCACGCGAGGGCGCAACGGGGCTCCACGGCGGTCGAGTTCGCGTTGCTGTTCCCGCTGTTCTTCACCATTCTGTACGCGGTCGTTACCTTCAGTTTGATCTTCGTGGCGCAGCAGAACCTGACGCTCGCAGCAGAGGAAGGCGCGCGCGCCGCGCTGAACTGGCAGAGCAATACGTCGCTGCAAACCGCGCTCCTCAATCGCGGCAACGCCGCCTGTGCCGCGGCAAAACTGATGATCGCGACACTGGTGCAATCCGCGCAATGCACGCCGACTTCCGCGCCCTGCGGCCCGAATAACACGATGCAGTGCGTGAACGTCCTGCTGACTTACAACTACCAGGCTAACCCGCTGGTGCCGACCTTGCCGCTGATGAGTTTCACGTTGCCCGGCACATTGGCGAGCAGCGCCACGGTGCAACTCAACCCGGAGAACATTCAGTGACGTACGCGCCGGCTCCCAGCCTTTATGTCCGTCGATGCTGTTTTGAACGCTCGTACGGCACGGCATCGTTCAACCGAAGCAGTGAGTCGTCATGCCGACTCTGACCAAAATTCTTGCCGGCGTGCTGATCGCTGTCGCGTTGCTCCTCGGTCTGTTCGCGTGGACGCTGTCGCGCCGTCCGGCACCGGTGGCTGTGACCGCCGCGACGCACGCAAGCTTCCCGGTGGTGGTCGCCACCCGCATGTTGCCGGCAGGCAAGCCGATCACCGTCGACGAACTGCGCGTGCAGACGCTGCCGATCAATCCGAACGGCGCCTTCACCGATCCGGCGCAACTGGCCGGCCGCGTGCCGAACGCCGAGATCGGCGCGGACTCGCCGGTGCTCGAGGCTCAGTTGTCGTCAGGACTTGCCGAGCGTATCGAGCCGGGCGAACGCGCTCTCGCCGTGCGGGTCGACGAGGGCAATGCGGTCGGAAACCGGTTGCGGCCAGGTAATTTCGTCGACGTGTTTTTCACGCTCAAGCGCGACGGCGTCGTGGGCAACGGCAGCGAAATCGATCGTACTCAAGCGCGTCTCCTGATGTCGAAAGTGCGCGTGCTCGCGTTCGGCAACGCAACCACCAACGGCGACAGTGCCGGCGACCCGAACGGCATGGTGCGCACCGCGGTGCTGGCGGTGCCGGTCGCAGATGTGGACCGTCTGACGCTCGCCGAAAGCGCTGGCCGTCTGATCTTCGCGCTGCGTAATCCAAAGGATGCCGAAGTAGTCGATCAAGACGCGCTGCCGTCCTATCCGGGCGTATTGAAAACGGTGGCCCACACCGGCGCGGCTGAGCCGCTGCAGGATTCGACCCGTGCCGCGGCCGGCGTGTCGCTCGACGCGTTGTCGGGAAGCACCAGTTCGGCAGGCGCCGGTGCACGGCCGCCGCTGCCGCATATGCCGCCGCCGCCGACGCGCGTCGCGGGTAACACAAATAGTACAAAGAGCGGTATCGAAGTGATACGGGGTGGGCGCGCCGAGTCGGTCGCCTGGTAAGCAGTTTCAGGGAGCGGGCGGCCACGCGCGTCCACAACTACATGACACAACGGATTTTTGTATTCGGGAAGGCGGCGTGGCTTGGGTTGGCTTTGCTCGCCGCATCGGCTGCGACTGACGCGGCCGGTCCGGTGCAGCGGACGTACTCCGCACAGGCATCCCAGACAGCTCAGGCTGCGTCCTCGCAGACCATCGACCTGACGGTCGGTGCGCAGCAACCGCTCGTGACCGGCCATACGCTGCAGCGTGTCGCGATCGGTGACCCGGCAGTGGCCGATGTGCTGATCATCAAGGGCGACAAGCGCGGCGGCGTGCTGTTGGTCGGCAAGGCGGCGGGCACGACCAACCTGATGCTCTGGGCGCGCGATCGCGAGACGCCGCTGACCTATACGGTCAACGTAACCACGCCGGCCGCGGCTTCGCTGCTCGGGCCCGATACGCCGGCCGTCAAGGTGCTCGGCAGCACGGCGGTGGTCTCCGGCTCGTCGGCGACCATGGAGGCGCACCAGCGCGCCGTGGTCGCGGCGGAAGGCTCGCTGGGCAAGGATGGCGCCGTGTTCGACACGTCGACTGTGGCGAGTCGCGCGGTGGTGCAGGTCGATGTGCGGGTAGTCGAGTTCAGCCGCTCGGTGCTCAAGGAAGTCGGCTTCAACTTCTTCAAGCAGAACAACGGATTTTCGTTTGGCTCGTTTGCGCCATCGGCGCTGACCTCGGTTTCCGCGACCGCGGGGCAGCAGCCGCAAACGACGGCCACGATGCCGATTTCGTCGGCGTTCAACCTGATTTTCAACTCCGCCACGCATGGCCTGTTCGCGAACCTGAGCCTGCTGGAGAGCAACAACCTCGCGCGCGTGCTGGCCGAACCGACACTCGTGGCCTTATCCGGGCAGAGCGCCAGTTTCCTCGCCGGCGGCGAGGTACCGATTCCAGTGCCACAGGGGCTCGGTTCCACAGGCATTGAGTTCAAGCCGTACGGCGTTGGACTCACGCTGACGCCGACTGTATTGAGCCCGCAACGCATTGCGTTGAAGGTGGCGCCGGAGGCAAGCCAGCTGGATTTTGCCAACGCCGTGACGATCAGCGGCGTGTCGGTGCCCGCGTTCACCACGCGCCGTGCCGACACCACGGTCGAGCTCGGCGACGGCGAGAGCTTCGTGATCGGCGGCCTGATTGATCGCGAGACCGCATCGAATGTTGCGAAAGTGCCCTTGCTCGGCGATCTGCCGGTGATCGGCACCTTCTTCAAACAACTGAATTACCAGCAGAACGAGAAGGAGCTGGTGATCATCGTGACGCCGCATCTGGTGTCGCCGCTTGCGAAGGGCGCGACCTTGCCGACGACGCCGGGCGAGCAATCCGAGCAGCGCAATGGACCGGTGTGGCGGTCGCTGATCGGCGGCGTGACGGCAGGCGATGCAGCGCCGGGATTTTCGAAGTGAAGCCGGCGGGCGGCCAGGGGGCGCGCCGGATCGGTGGAGCAGTGAGCCAGTGTGTACGCGAACCGCGCGGCCCCGCTGGCAAGCAGGACGACGCGGGGGCTTCGCAGCCGATGCCGCATAAGGATGTCCAACATGAACGCGAGAACGCATTCATTGACTGAACGGGCGGTTACCGATTATTTCGTGTTCGCGTCGCTGGACGACGAACACGTGCATTGGCTCGCCGATACGCTGGTGGATGCCGGCGTGGTCGAAGCAGCCACACTCGATCCCTCGATGCTGATGCAGCGTATTGCAGTGCTGAATCCGTCGCTGGTGTTCGTCGACTTTTCCGGCGGCCGCGCTGCTGCCGCGAGCGCTGCGGCGAGCGCGGTGCGCACAGCCTATCCGGGCATGCAGATCGTCGCGCTCGGAGCGCTCGCCGAGCCCGAAAGCGCATTGGCCGCGCTGCGTGCCGGCGTGCGCGATTTCATCGATGTGTCCGCGCCCGCCGAAGACGCGTTGCGTATTACGCGCCAGGTTCTGGACAACCTCGTCGAACCGGTCAGCCGCCATGGCCATGTCACCGCGCTGCTGGGCGCGCGCATCGGCATGGGCGTGAGCACGCTCGCCGCGAACCTCGCGGTGATGTTGCAGCGGCGCGACGTCGCGCAAGGACGGCAAGCCGCTTTGCTCGATCTCGGCTTGCCGGCCGGTGACGGCTCGCTGCTCCTGAACACGCGCAGCGAATTCAATTTCGTCGAAGCCGTGCGCAACCTGCGCCGCTTCGATCAGACCTTCGTGCACACCGCCTTGTCGCATCATTCGAGCGGTCTCGCGCTCACCACGCTGCCGCCCAATCTTGCCGACATGCGCGAGGTGTCGTACTCGTCGTCGATCGGCTTGCTGAACCGGCTGCGCGCGTTCTTCGACCAGCAGATCGTCGATCTCGGCGGCTTCACCAATAGCGAGTTCATCGCCCACGTTGTGCAAGCTGCCGACGAAACCTGGTTGTTGTGCGATCAGGGCGTGGCCTCGATCGTGTCGGCAGTCGGCGTGCTTGACGCGTTGCGCGAGGAGGGCGTGGACACGGCGAACGTGCGGTTGATCGTCAACAAGTTCGACGCCGACCTCGGCCTTGCCGCCGCGCAGATCGCGCAGCGTTTGGACGTTCCGCTGCTGGGCACCTTGCCGGAGCGGCGCGTCACGCTCGGTCAGGCGGTCAACCAGGGGCATCTGCTGGCCGAAATCGCGGCGCGTGACCCCTACGTGCGCGCACTCGAACCCTTGATCGAACGGCTCGGCGGCGCCACGCGCGCGGTCGCGCAAGTACGCAGCAAATCCGCGTTCGGCGCGCTCAAGCGCTTCATTCCAACCACTTACAAGCGGTCATAGACGATGGCAAAAGAAATCGAATTTGCCGACGACGCACCTTCGTTCGCGCATAGCCAGCAGTTCCAGGACATTAAGAACGCCGCCCACGAACATCTGCTCACGCGTATCGAGGAACTCGGCTCCGAGTTCGGCCGCTGGTCGCGTAATGCGATCAACCAGTTCGTCGATCTGGAGATGGACAGCTTTGTGCGGCTGCGCCGGATACCGATCAACGAGAGTGAAGTAAGGTTGATCGCCGAGGCGCTGACCAAGGAGCTGGCGGGCTTCGGGCCGATCGAGGATCTGCTCGCCGATCCGGCCGTCGAAGATATTCTGATCAACGGCTACAACGACGTGTACGTGTCGCGTCACGGCATCCTGACCAGGATTCAGGTGCGCTTTGCCGACAATGCGCACCTGCTGCGGATCGTGCGGCGCATTCTCGCGCCGATCGGGCGGCGTCTGGACGAGTCGAATCCAATGGTCGATGCACGCTTGCCGAACGGCGGGCGTGTGAATGTGGTGATCGAACCGCTGTCGATCGACGGGCCGATCGTCTCGATCCGTAAATTCCGCAAAGATCCGATGCGTCCTGAGGATCTGCTCGCCAACGGCACTTACAACCCGGAAATCGGCGCGCTGCTCGAAGCGGCGGTCGCCGCGCGCTGCAACGTGCTGGTGTCGGGCGGCACGAGCTCGGGCAAGACCTCGCTGCTTAACGCGCTGGCGTTTCACATCCCCGAGCCGGAGCGGGTCGTGACAATCGAGGACACGGCCGAACTGTCGCTGAACCACCCGCACGTGGTGCGGCTCGAGAGTCGGCCAGGCGGCTTCGACGGCGCGGGCGTCGTGACTATTCGGGACCTGTTGCGCAATACCTTGCGGATGCGGCCGGACCGCATCATCGTCGGCGAAGTGCGCGGCGGCGAGGTGCTCGAAATGCTGCAGGCGATGAACACCGGCCACGACGGCTCGATGGGCACCGTGCACGCCAGTTCGCCGCGCGAATGTCTGTACCGCCTCGAAATGCTGGCGGGCTTCGCGGGCTTCCAGGGGACCGAGTCGAGCTTGCGCCGGCAGATCGCCAATGCGATCGACTTCATCGTGCAGATCGGCCGGCTTTCGAACGGGCGCAGGCGGATTCTGTCGATTACCGAAGTCACGGGGCTGTCGGACAACATCATCGCAACCCAGGAGCTCTATCGCTACGAGCCGGTCGCGACCGCGGAAGGCGACGAACTCGATAACTGGGTCTCGCTAGGCATCCACCCGCACTCGCCGAAACTGGCGCGTTTCCGCCAGGCGTTGGGCGGGGGCGAGGTGCAGAACGGATTCGGCAACGCGGGTTTCGGCGGCGGTGGCGGCTTCGGAGGCGGCGGCTTCGGAGGCGGCAGTGGCGGCTTCGGCGGAGGCTTCAATGTCTAGCGCGGTACTGGTCTTCGCGGCGCTCGCGCTGCTGTGCGCGGCGTTCGCGTTGCTGTTATGGCAGCGCGGCGCGCAACGCAAAGACCAGGCGAGCGCTGAACGCTATATCGATAGCCGGATGGCGGTGGCCATGCCGGCCGGCGCGGGTGCGGGCGGGTCGGCCGGCGGTGCGGGGGGCGGTCCGCGCGTCGCGCCCGCGCGCGCGGCTGCTGCGCCGGCCGTGTTCGCGCCGCAAGCTCCGCCGGCCGATGCGGGCTGGCTTGCGCAATGGCGCTACCTGCAAGCGCGTTTGCGCTTCATGCTGCAACACGCGATGGCGCGCGCGGGGATTGCCAATGCAAAGGCTCCTACCGCGGTCGCCGGCTCAATCGTGCTGCTGCTGTGCGCCTGGGCCGCGCTGGTAGGCGGCGTGCTCGCCGCCGGTGCGACGCTGATTGCGTGCGCGATGTTCATCTATTTTCTGCTGGCGGTGCGCACGAACAAGCGCCGTCAACTGATCGTGCGGCAACTGCCGCTGTTCCTCGACGGCATCGTGCGTCTGATTACGCTTGGCAACAGCGTTCCTGCCGCGTTTCAGTCTGCGTTGCAAAGCACCGAAGCGCCGCTGCGCGAATGTCTGGACTATGTGTCGCGGATGTTGCGCACCGGCGTCGAAATCGATCGTGCGCTTTCGCAGGTCGCGGTGATCTATGGGGTGCGCGAGCTCGAACTGGTCGGCGCCGTGCTGCGTCTGTCGGTCAAGTACGGCGGCCGTGCCGACGTGATGCTCGACCGCATGGCCTCGTTCATGCGCGATCTCGAACAGGCCGAGCGCGAACTTGTGGCAATGTCGGCGGAAACGCGGCTGTCGTCGTGGGTGCTGGCGATGCTGCCAATTGGCATTGGCGGTTTTCTGATCCTCTCGAATCCTAATTATTTCGCTTCGATGTGGTTTGATCCGACTGGGCGGCAGCTGGTCTATCTGGCGTTCGGCTTACAGGTGATCGGCGCCTATCTGCTGTATCGCCTCGCAAATCTGAGGACATGACGATGCGAGTTCATCAACTCGTGGCTCTCGCGCTCGCTCTGGCCGCGCTCGCGCTGTTGCTGCTTGGCGGCCTGGTATTGGCGCGCGTCGCCGCCGTGCGGCGCAGCGAACGCACGCTAAGACAAGCGCTCGACGGACGCGCGATGCAGACCGCGGCGCTCGCGGCCGCGGCGGCCGCACGTGGCGCGGACGGTGCTCAGGGCGGTTCGAAAGCGGTCTTGCGAAACGTGCAGCCAAAAGGGTTCAAGGGCCTGCTCGAGCGCTTCGCGCATACCGGGATTCGGTGGCTCGACACGCCGTTTGGCCGCCAGGTCGTGGCCGAGGAAGACCGCCGCTTGCTTGAACAGTGTGGCTTCGTCGATACGCGCACGCGCGGCCTGTTTTTGGTAGCGCGGCTTGCAGGCGCGCTGCTGCTGCCGGTGCTGGCAGGCACCTTGGCGCGCGGCTATCTGGGCGGTACGCGCTACATCGTGCTGGTGGCGATCTCGATGGTGGCGGGCTTCCTGCTGCCGAAGATCGTTCTGATGCGGCGTGCCGGCAAGCGCCGCACGGGGGTGGTCGACGAATTGCCGCTGCTGGTCGATCTGCTGCGCTTGCTGCAAGGCGTGGGCTTGTCACTCGATCAAAGCTTGCAAGTGATGGTCAACGATTTCCGGACGATGCTGCCCGTGCTCTCGAGCGAGCTGGAAATCGCGCAGCGCCAGTTTGCGGCGGGCCGCACCCGCGAGCAGTCGCTGAACCGGTTGGCTGCGAGTTACGACAACGAAGATTTGCGCGCGGTCGTGCGCATGCTGGTGCAGGTCGACCGCCATGGCGGTGCAGTTCAGGAACCACTCAAGCAGTTCGGTGACCGCCTGCGCGAATCGCGCCGGGCGATGTTGCGCGAACGCATTGGCCGTCTCGCCGTGAAAATGACTGGCGTGATGATTGTCACGTTGCTGCCCGCGCTAATGATCGTGACAGCCGGCCCGGGCGTGCTCGCTGTCCAGCATTCGTTGCTCTCGATGCACCGCCGGTAAGGATTTTGCAATGGCTCACTGTCTACCATCGTTCGAATTTCCGATGCGTGCCGCTCGAACCGGCCGCCGCGCCGCGTGCTGCTCCGTGGCGCTGGTCGCCTTCTCCCTGCTCGGCGCGTGCGCGTCCAAAGACATCGTGGGTTATGGCGTCGGTGCCCAGGCGGAGCGTGCGGCGCTGACCCAGCAGGCCAATCGGGATCCCGCGCCGGACACCCCCGGCATGTACCTTGGACTGATCGACCAGATGCAATCGCAGGGGCTTTATTTTGCCTCGCTTGCGCATATCGACGCCTACGAAAAGCAGTACGGTGCGAGCCCCGACACGATTTTGCTGCGTGCCGACGCGTTGCGTATGACCGATCAGCCTGACGCCGCCGCGACCGCTTACGGACAACTGCTGAAGACGCCGCTCGCCGCGCGCGGATATCGCGGGCTCGGTCTGATCGCGGGCGCGGCCGGCGACTTTGCGCGTGCCGCGCAGGAACTGCAGCGGGCCGCACAACTCGCGCCGACCGATGCGGTGACCCTGTCGGATCTCGGCTACGCGCGACTGCGCGATGGCGACGTGAATGGTGCACGCGTGCCGCTCATGAAGGCGGCCGAACTCGATCAGAACAATCCGAAGATCGTCAGCAACATGACGCTTTATCTGCTCGCCCATGGCGACCAGGCGCAGGCGCTGGCAGTGATGAATCAGCAGAAGTTCACGCCGGACGTGCGTGCGGCGATTCGCAACGACGCGGCGCGGGTAGCCGCGGCGGGACGCTCGCAGGCCAGCGGGTCGCAGGCGCAACCGCAACCATCGTTCGGGCAGGCGGGCGCAGGCGCCGGCATGGTCGCGAGCGCGCAAGGTATCGAGCCGGCGCCGCGCGTGTTGCAGCGTTTCGCGCAGTAAGCGCGCAAAGACCGATCAGGCAATCAGGGGAATCGAGATGAATAGCAGAACAACGAAGCGGAGCTGGGCGGCATCGGTGCTGTGCTTCGGTGTGGCCATGGGGGTGGCCGAGTCAGCGCTTGCGCAATCGAGCGCAACCGCCCCGCCGGCGGATGCCACGCCGCCACTGGTCCGGACAAGTGAAGTGGGGCACTCGACCCGCGCGTGGCTCGACCTGCAAAGCAGCAACACAGAAGCCGCACCCGCTCTGCCGACGCTGGGCGCCGAAGCCGGGCTTGCCTACCGTCGCTACATGGAATCGTTCAAGAGCAAGATTCCCGATCTGTACGGTTCCGCGCTGAATACCGGCAGCGGCGGCAGCGGCGGTGGCGCGATGGGCGCAACCAGCGGCACTGGCCCAGGCGGCGGTTCGAACTGACATGCGCAAACCCTCGACCTTTACCGTCGCCGCTCGCTATCCGCGCTCGCTATGCGCGCGGCGCGGCGGCGCGTCGATGCATGGCGCGCGCCGCCAGCATGGCGTGGTCGCGGTTCTGGCGGTGATCTGGCTGAGCATCGCGATCGCGGCGCTCGGCGCGATCGATATCGGCAATGTGTTTTTCGTGCGCCGGCAGTTACAGCGTGCGGCGGATCTGGCTGCTGTGGCGGGCGTGCAACTGGTCAGCAGCGCGGGTGGTTGCTCCGCGGCGACCGCGGCGGCAACGCAAAGTGCGGCGACCAATGGTCTACCGGCCAGCGGCACCGTGACGGTGTCGTGTGGCAGATGGGACACGGCGACCAGCACGACGCTGACGACTCCCCCGGCCGATGGAACGGGCTCACCGATCAACGCGGTGAAGGTAACCGTCGGCCAATCGGTCCCGTACTTTTTTCTTGGGCCGGCGCGTAACGTACAGGCATCGGCGACGGCGAAAGCGACGAATATCGGCGCATTCACGATCGGCACTTCGCTGATTTCGGTGGGTAGTAACGGTTGCACGGCCTCCAGCAGTACCCTGAACAACGTGCTCGGCGGTTTGCTAGGCATGAACCTGCAACTGGACGCGGTGTCGTACTGCGGCTTGGCGACCGCGCGGATCAAGATGCGTGATCTCGTGGTAGCGGCGAATGCGGGCACGGTCGACGGACTACTCGCCCTTCCGGTCACGGTGAGCAGCCTTGCCAATCTGATGGTGTCGGCGCTGCAGCAGACGTCGGTTGTCAATGCCAATCTGAGCTCCACCATCGGCGCGCTGCAGACAGTGGGGAGCGCCAACGTGCCAGGCGGATTCAACATCGGTGACAGTTCTTCGGCATCAGGCCTGTTATCGCTCGGTCTGGCCAATACGCAGGCTGCGCTCGATGCAACGATCAGTCCACTGGATGCGTTGATTGTGTCTGCCGAAATCGCCAGGAAAGGACAGCCGCCTATCAACATTGCGGCCGGCCTGAATCTGCCTGGACTCAGCACCACCTTGAATTTGCAGATCATCCAGCCGCCGGTGCTGGCGATCGGTGAAGCAGGCACGCCAGCCGGCGACTCGACGGCATGGGTCACCACAGCACGCTCCGCGCAGGTGCGGGCTTACCTGAAACTGAATCTGGGCACGGCTTCGTTGCCGATCGGCTTCCTCGGGGCGCTGCTTCCGATCAATGTCTCTCTGCCGATTTATCTCGAGGTGGCGCCGGGGCGAGCCGGACTAAGCTCGACACAGTGCGCTTCGACATCTCAGGCGAGTCAATCGGTGGTTGGCGTACAGACGGGGCTCGCGAATCTCTGTGTCGGCGACTGGCCGAACGATTTGTCCGCCACGCAGGCATTTAGCTGTACAAATCCCGCCACACTTGTGAACGTTTCGCAGGTGACCGTTACGGGCGTGGCGTCAGTTTCCGCAGTGAATCCGCAGACCGGCTCGCTTACTTTCGACGGTGTCGTCGACAACGAATATCAGTCGACCAATTCGAACAATGTAGGCGGTGTGATTTCCAATGCGCTATCGGGCCTCGGCGCTCAACTGGCAAAGCCGAACGCATTGACCGTTCAGCTCAGCGGCTTGAGCCTGCCGCCAGGCTCGATCGCGTCGCCTATCGTTACACTTCTCGGTAACGTGTTAGCGCCCGCGCTCGCCGGTCTCGACACGCTCCTCGTTCCTGTGCTGCAACTTCTCGGCGCGCAGATTGGCGTCAGCACAATTCACGACCTGTCGCTGACATGCGGCGTCTCGCAACTGGTCAACTAGCGTAACCACGACAAGATGAGAACCAACCCCAAAATCGAGGAACTCGATATCTACGTCTGGGAAGGCAAGGCCGACATCGTCGACCGGGTCGCGCGCTGCATGGCGAGCTTCGACGTCGAAGTGATCCGCGCGGACGATATCGCGATCTCGCCTGAACGGACGGCGCTGCGGCCGTCGCTCGCGATCATCAGCGTCTCGGTGATCGACAGCGGCGCGCTGCTCATGCGCGACTGGCAGGCCGCGCACGGCATTCCCGTCGTGTGGGTCGGCGCCGCGCCGCGCGATCACGACCCGGCGACTTACCCGGCCGACTATTCGCACATTCTGCCGCTCGACTTCACCTGCGCCGAATTGCGCGGCATGGTCATGAAGCTGGTGCTGCAACTGCGCGCGCACAGCGCCAAGACGCACGCGTCGGATGCGATGATCGCCAACTCGGAGTGCATGCAGGCGCTGCTCCACGAAGTCGACACGTTTGCCGACTGCGACACGAGCGTGCTGGTGCACGGCGAAACCGGCGTCGGCAAGGAGCGCATCGCGCAACTGCTGCACGAAAAACATACCCGCTACGGCAAGGGGCCGTTCGTCGCGGTGAACTGCGGCGCGATTCCGGACGGCCTGTTCGAGTCGCTGTTCTTCGGCCACTCGAAAGGCTCGTTTACCGGCGCGGTGGTCGCGCACAAGGGCTACTTCGAACAGGCCGACGGCGGCACGCTGTTCCTCGACGAAATCGGCGACTTGCCGCTCTACCAGCAGGTCAAGCTGCTGCGCGTGCTCGAGGACAGCGCGGTTACGCGAATCGGTTCGGCCACGCCGGTGAAGCTCGATTTCCGGCTGGTGGCGGCGACCAACAAACATCTGCCGCAACTGGTCAAGGACGGCACCTTCCGCGCCGATCTTTACTATCGGCTTGCGGTGATCGAATTGAAGATTCCGTCCCTCGAAGAGCGGGGTGCGGTCGACAAGATTGCGATCTTCAAGGCGTTTATCGCGCAGATCGTCGGCAGCGAGCGTCTCGCCGGCTTACCGGACCTGCCATACTGGCTCGCCGACGCGGTGGCCGACACCTACTTCCCGGGCAATGTGCGCGAACTGCGCAACCTGGCCGAGCGGATCGGCGTGACGGTCCGTCAGATCGGCGCATGGGACGCGGCGCGCCTGCAGCGGCTGCTCGCGCTTGCGCGGACCAGCCAGCCGGTGCCGGCCGAGAGCGCCGCCGAGGTGCTGGTGGATCGCAGCAAATGGGACATGGCCGAGCGCAGCCGCGTGCTGGCCGCGCTCGACGCAAACAGTTGGCGTCGTCAGGACACGGCCCTTTATCTGGGCATCAGCCGCAAGGTTTTGTGGGAGAAGATGCGCAAGTACCAAATTTTTGATGAAGAGCCCGAAACACGCGAAAGTGAGTAATAATGAGACGGTTGTACTAAAACAAAAACTGTTCGAGCAGGATTTACATGGACCGAAAGTCGAAACTACGGCAGATTGCCTTGGCCGCAATCATCGCGATGGGGGTCGTGCAGGGCGTGAATGCGCAGGCTCTGCCGGATAGCGGATCGAGCGCTGGCGTCGTTTCCCAGCCGGGCACGACGGCGGCGCTGCCGGCCAATTCAGTGGCTGGACAGGCGCAGACGAGCGCATTGACGCCGGACGAAGCAAAGCAGTCCGCTGCGGGCAATGTGGCGGAATTGCAGCAGATGATCCGCGGCTCGGATCTGAGCGAATTGCGCACGACGTACAACGGCAGCTACGGCGCGAGCTTGCTGTTTTACGGCAAGGAGATGACGTACTACGTGGCGTTGTTCCAGCAGAAGAACTTCTGGCGCGTCATCAAGACGCAGGACGCCACGCGTGCGGACATGATCTACAAGGATTTTGTGCGCCAGACGCTACAACTGTCGGACGTCGAGATTAGCCGCACGCAACTGGAAGCGCAGAAGGCGTTCACGGAACGGATGATCGCGTTGTCGCAGGATCGTGCAAACCGCTTGCAGGCTGACCTCGACGTCGCACATCAGCAGCAGACGATTGTCGCGAATCAGCAGCAGCAGACCCGTGCCGAAGCAATGGCGCTTGCGCAGCAGAAGGCTGCCGCACAAGACCAGCTGCGCGCTGCGCAACGCCAGGTTCGCGAACTGCAGCGTCAACTGGAAACCGGCCTGCCGTCGCACTGACCGGAAGACCCGAAAACCGGGGAGGGCGGCGCGAACGCGCCGCCCTCCCATCGGACATACAAGCCGTTTAGTAGCGCAAGTCACCTATCCCCGCGGCACGAAGCCCGTTGCCGAAGCCTGTTTGCCGCCGAGCGGCACCCCTCGGCGCCCCGTTGGTTTCCTTCGCAAACCCATCCGCGACGCACGCAGTGCGCAGTGGGAGCTGACGACTCCTTTGTCACTGACGCAGCAGATGCGAGGACACGGATTCCAGATGCGACACTAAGGTCAAGAAAAGGCCAGCGCCGCAGGCATCCGCACGAACAAGCGCCGAGCAGCCAACCAGGTCAAGAAAACGCCAGCGCCGCAGGCACGCAGACGAACAAGCGCCGCGCAACGCAAAAAAACCACACCTCTAATGCCGCTTCTTCCCCGCCGAAGGCGCCTCATCCGCTGGCGCGTGATGCGGCTCAGCCATATCGACGGCGATCGGATCACTGGCGGGAAAACTCTCATCGAGTGCCTCATCGAGCCGGCTCTCGGCGGACTTGGCGGACTCGGCGGCCTGGGCTGCTTCCTTGGGGTGAGGTGCCTGATGCTTCTGCTTGGTCATGACGTGCTCCGTTAGAAGAAAGCCGACAATTCAGCATAGCGCAAAGCGGGCCTGCGCGAGCATCGACCGAACGATCTGGGCACTCGCGCCGTAAGCGTTTCTTTCAGGTCCGAAACCCCAAAAATCAGATCGGGAAACAACGGGAAAAAGCAAAACTTAAAACCATCCCGCATCAAGTCGTTTTCCGAGTGTCGCCTGACAACAAAAGCATCCGCCGGCCACATCGACCGGCAGACCGCACGGCAGACCACACGGCAGACCACACGGCAGACCACACGGCAGACCACACGGCAGACCACACCTCATACCGTGAACGGGCAACACCCAGCTCGGAAGGGGAGCACAACCAAAGCAGCGAACAACAAGGCAGCGAACAACAAGGCAGCGAACAACAAGGCAGCGAACAACATGGACCGAACAAACCCTGCACGCGTGCAGCGCTTCAACGCATCACATGTGGTGGAAGCCGAACTGGAACATCTGGATTGGGCGACGCGGCAACCGGCGCTGCGCATGCTGGACGCCGTGTACTGGCGGCGCCGCTTGCTGGCGGTCAAATGCGGATTCGAACTGACGAACTTGCAGGTGATGCGGCTGGAGAAGATTTTGCAGCGGCTCGGCTATTCGTCGGAGTAGCCGGCCGCGGCGGAGGCGGTTTATTCGTTGCCGCCGCTGCTGGTGCCACCATTGCCACCATTGCCATCGGTGTTGCCACCATGATTGCCGCCGCCATGGTTGCCGCCGTCGCCGCCGCCCGTGCCGAACAGACGCCGGCGGCGTGTGACGACAACCGGCCCGTCGGACGTGCTGCTGCTACGATCGGACGCAGGGCGATCCGAGGCCGGCGTGCCGTACGAATCGCGCGGTTCGCGCGGCTCGCGATGGTCGCGCGGCTCACGCGAGCCGTGCGGGCCACGCGTGGTATGTTCACCGTGCGAAGGCCGTCCGGCTCGCGGCGCCGGACGCGTGCCGGTGTCGAGCTGGATCGTCGAGATCGCGCGCTTGTAGATGCCTTGCAGGCCGACAGGCGTGCGCAGCATCACCAGATACTGATCGAACGACTCGATGCACCCCGTCAGGCGAATGCCGTTGACAAGGTAGATCTCGACGCGCTTTCGTTCTTTGCGCGCAGCGTTCATGAAATCGTTTTGCGGATGCGATTCTGCGGAAGCCATGGACAATTCAGGTTAGTAATACGGTTGTTCGCCGCGATTCTACCCTGTGTGGGGGTGGAACGCGTCGGCGGCCGACTGCGTCCACTATAACGGCTTGCGCGCACATAAGCATCTGATAACTTTTAGCTGTAACGTTGAGTTACGAATCTGCGGACGAAAAGCGCCTTCTTCGGCCACGTTCGAGCGCGCCCGATGGGGATGGCGGAAAAAGCGGGGGGCCTGCCGCTGCCGCGCGTGGAATAAATCACAGCCCGCTCACGTTAATTCAGACATGGCGGCGCTGCATTTCGCACGCGGCCGATCGGATTCCCGGCTCGCAGGCACCGGCTGGGCGCTCATCAGGAGACTCACCATGAAAGTATCCCGGATTCTTTCCGCCGCATTCGTGCTGCTGGCGCTCGCGCTAGGCTCGCTCGCAACGAGCGCCTGCACCTCCGCGACTGACAACAGCGCCTCGGGCACCAGCGGCAACACCGGCAGTGGCGGCGGCTACTGAGCGTTGCCACGCCGGGTGAGTTTCGAAGCAGAAGTGATTTCGTGGCTCCCGCAGCTGCGCCGCTATGCGCGCGCACTGACGGGGGACCGCGCCTGGGCCGACGACCTCGTGCAGGATACGGCGGAGCGTGCGCTCGCGCGCTGGGCGGCGTTCCGCCCGAACAGCAACCTGCGAGCGTGGCTCCTGACGATCCTGCGGCATCTCTACATCGATCAGTTGCGCGGCCGCCGCGAGATTGCTGTCGACGACGAAAGCGCGCCGTGGCGCAATCTCGAAGCGCCACATGGCGAAGTCGACGGTCTGGTGTTGCGCGATCTGCAGCGCGCGCTGTATTGCCTGCCGGTCGAGCAACGGGAGGTGCTGCTGCTCGTATGCGTGGAGGAACTGTCTTATCAGGAAGCGTCGAAGGCGCTCGGCGTGCCGATCGGCACGGTGATGTCGCGGCTGTCCCGCGCGCGGGAACACATGCGCGTGCTGATGACGGAGGGGCCGCTCGAAGGGGGCGCTGTGGGGTTGGCGCGTAAAGTCCCGCCGTTGAAAGTAGTGAGAAATCCGTGATGAATAACGACCACGATTCCAGCTTGCCTGAGGGGCCCGATCTGCGAGCGCTGTCGGCGTTTGTCGACGGCGAGTTGCCGCCTGTCGAGCGCGCCGCGATCGAGGCGCAACTGCCGCAGCAACCGCAGGCTGCCGCGAGAGTGGCTGCGTGGCAGGCGCAGAAAGCGGCGCTGCAGGCGCTGTGCGGTGCGTCACAGCGCAACGGCGAGCGCAGCGAGCACAGCGGTAGCGTCGGGGGCATCGGGGGCATCGGGCAGAGCGACGCCGACGAGCCGGCCTTCATCGTGGTGCGGCGGCCGACGTCGTGGTGGCAACGCGTCGGGCTTGCGGCGTGCTGGCTCGCGGCAGGCGCGGGTCTCGCGCTCGCCTTGGGACCGCTCGCGCCGCGTCTGACGGGCGGCGCATGGAACGGACTGGGCGGCCAGCCGCCGAGCTTTGCCGAGCGCGCCGACATCGCCTATGCGGTGTACACGCCCGAGCGGCGGCATCCGGTCGAAGTCGCGGCGAGCGAGGAAGAGCATCTGATCAACTGGTTGTCCAAGCGCCTGAACCGGCCGCTGTCGGTGCCGTCGTTGCAGGAGTACGGTTATTCGCTGGTGGGTGGGCGTTTGCTGCCCGGCGAAGCGGGGCCGGCCGCGCAGTTCATGTACGAGAACCCCAGCGGCGCGCGGCTTACGCTGTATATCACGGGTATTTCTCGCGACGAAACCGCGTTTCGCCTGTTCCGCGAAGGTAACCGGCGGACTTTCTACTGGGTCAGCGACCGCATGGGCTACGCGTTGTCCGGGCCGATTGCGGAAGGCAAGCTGCGCTCGATTGCGATCGAGGTGTGCAGCGCGCTCGGCGGCAAACCGGAGGCCTGGCAGTAGCGCTGAACGCAGGGCAAGCACCTGGGGCCCGCGCAAAACGCAGGCCACACCAGCCGGCTGCAACACGCTGTAACAGAACCGCCTGGCACTCGCGCGCGCTGTCGGAATAGCGTCGCGCGGCGTTTCGTTTACTCGCTGCAGGATCATGCTGTCCCGCCTTGCCTGCGCGGTGGGACGGCACGGTCTCGTGCGAGGCGAACCGACGGGGTCTTTACGGTGTCGACACGCTTTTGCGAGTCGCAACGCCGGCGCGTCGAGGCAGCGAAATCATGCTTACTTTTCATCAGTTCGGCACGGGGCTGTGTTCCGGCGTAGCGTGTCTGTGCCTGTGCGCCGCAAGCGTTGCGCCGGTCGAGGCGCAATCGGACGTGGATGCGCCGTTGAACGACACTTCGACGTGCCGCTTAGTCGTGGGTCAGGCGGAAATCGATGGCGTCATGCAACAGGTCAGCGGCCGCGCGTGCCTGCAGCCCGACGGCAGCTGGCAGATAGTCGAAGACGATGCCGCGGCGCTGGCTTTGGCGCCGGCTCCGGTGTATTACTACGATCCATGGTACTGGGGGCCGCCGGTGGTATTCGCTGGCGGCGTGTCGGTCATTTTCGTCGACCGCTTTCATCATTTTCATCACATGGATCATGTGCGTTATGCGCAGGGGCCAAATGGAATGGGTGCGCACGGTAACTGGCATGGCGGCGCGTCGACGCACATGTGGAGCGGCATGTCGCACGGCAGCAGCGGCGGCGGTGGGATGCACCGCTAGCTTGCCGCCAGCCGCACGGGTGGCCGCAAAGGAGAGACCTTGACGCGCAGCTTGCCGCCGAAAGTTTCCGCCGCCGGGTTCGATCGCGCGCTCGACGGTTGGCGCTCGATCGTCGGTGAGCCGCAGGTGGTCACCTCGGCCGCCGGGCTCGCCGCGTATCTCGATCCGTTCGCGCCCGGCGAGCGAGAAGCGTTCTCCGCGTCCGCCGCGCTGCTGCCCGCATCCGTCGACGAGATCCGCGCGGTGTTGCGGATTGCCAATCAATTTCGCATTCCGCTGTGGACGGTCTCAACCGGGCGCAACTTCGCGTACGGTGGCGCTGCTCCGCGGCTGGCGGGTTCGGTGGTGCTCGATCTGCAGCGGATGAACCGCATCATCGAAGTGAACGAAACACTCGCCTACGCGCTGGTCGAACCGGGCGTCAGCTACTTCGATCTCTACGCGCATCTGCGCGACAAAGGCTACAAGCTCTGGGTCGATCCGCCCGCGGCGGGTTGGGGCAGCGTGGTCGGCAATACGCTCGAGCGGGGCTTCGGCTATACCGCGTACGGCGATCACGCGGCGGCGCAGTGCGGCATGGAAGTGGTGCTCGCCAACGGCGACGTGCTGCGCACTGGAATGGGCGGAATCGAAATCGGCACCACGTGGCAACTGTATCAACCGGGTTATGGGCCTTCCTTCGACGCGATGTTCATGCAGTCGAACTATGGCATCGTCACCAAGCTCGGTGTCTGGCTGATGCCCGCGCCGCCCGCGTATCTGCTCGGCGAAATCCAGTTTCGGCACGAAGCGGATCTCGAAACGATCGTCGAACGCTTGCGGCCGTTGCGGCTCGATGAAACGATCCGCAATAACGCGGTGATCGAAGGCGGTTTGCGCCGGGCCGCGGGACTGTCGGCACGTCAGCAGTGGTACGACGGCAAAGGTGCGATGCCCGAGAACGCGGTCGCGGCGATGCTCGACAAGCTGAATGTGGGCCGCTGGAATCTGCATTTCGCGCTGTACGGGACGCCTGAATTGATCGACGCGCGCTATGCGATCGTGCAGCGCGCGTTCGCCCGCGTGCCGCAGGCGAAACTTTCGGCAGCTCGCTATGCGGGCGATGCGCAACCCACCGCGGGCGGCGATCGCAATCTGGCCGGCATCCCCGCGATGAGCGCGTTCCGCATGCTCGACTGGCGCGGCGGCGCGGGCGCACATGTGGACTTCGCGCCGGTGTGCCCGGCGACCGGGCGCGACGCGCTGCGCCAATACACGATGGTGAAGACGCGAGCGGCGGAATACGGCTTCGATTACTACGGTGGTTTTACGGCGGGTGTGCGTCATCTGCATCACATCTTCGCGGCGATCTTCGACCGCGACGACGCGAACCAGGTCGAGCAGGCCGGTGCTTTACTGCGCTCGCTGATGAGCGACGCACGCGCGGCGGGTTACGGCGAATATCGCGCGCATCTCGCGTATATGGATTTCGCCGCGGCGCAGTACAGTTTCAACGATGGCGCGTTGCTGCGGCTCTCGGAAACGATCAAGGACGCACTCGACCCGAACGGCATTCTCGCGCCGGGCAAGCAGGGGATCTGGCCGGCGGCGTGGCGCGACCGGCGGGGTTATACGTGAGGTGCGTGACGGAGGTGACGGATGTGACGGAGGTGACGGATGTGACGTGTGCGAGAGGCAAATGTCGTGGGTGGCATTCGCGAGCTGATGGCGTAACCAAACAATGGACCGACGCACTTTCATGATGACCGGCGCATGGCTTTCGACCGCGGCAGGTGCTGCGTGGCCATGGCTCGCGCATGCAGCCGCCCGCCGCGACACGCTCGCCGTGATCGACTCCACGCTCGCGGGCGGCCCTGCATTCGCCGACTACGTCGCCCATATGAAGCTGTCTGCCTTCGAAACTGGCGACGACATCGGCGTGCTCTGGTACACCACACTTGCGCCGCGTCTCAGGCAAACGCCCGCGCAATCGCCGGCGTCGCTGATCGGCCTCATACGCGCATCCGATTACTTCGTGCTCAGGGAACTGGCCACCCGCATAGGCCACATGGGCGAGCACAGCGTCGAGCAGGGCGCCGGGCCCATCGGGCATGTCGCCTTCGCGCTGACGCCGCGCCTTCTACGCTAGAACTTATAAGCCTTGTTCTTCGGATCGAAGGTGGAGTCGTCGAAGGTTTTCGGCGTGATGCTTTCGAAGACGATCTTCTCGAAGATCTTGCCGTCGTTGTTATATGACTCGACCGTGCGGAAATACGGATGCCGCAGATCCAGCCCGAGCGTTTCCTTCTTCGCATAGAACTGCGGCTGGCCGGTCGGCGCTTCGACGGTGAAGGCCAGCACGCGCACGCCGTCGATCGTTGTCACTTCCACCTGGGTCGAGCGCGGCAAGCCGGCTTCGATGTATTTCTTGCCTTCGGAGAGATACTGGCCGGCAATGTACTCGGTGCCGAGATCGCGCACCTGGTGGTTCGACTGCGCACGGGCGAGGGCGCCGTTCAGCGAGGTCCACAGCGGCAGCACGTTCATGATGCCGCCGAGGTGGCCATACATTTCGTCGGTGCGTCTGGATTCGTCGTAGATGATTTCCTGACCGGCGTGCGCACCGTCGGGCAGCCACTTTGCGTAGATCCGCAGCGGATCGTGGGCGATGCGCACCAGCATGTGATCGGGCTTGTCGGGCCACTGGCCGTGAATGCGTTCCGAGCGCGACATGACGAACTCGTACGACGGGTAACCGTTCGGCCCTTCCTTGATGTAACGCGGCAATGCAAGCGGATCGAGCGACTGGAACAGGGCGACCAGTTGCGCGTCGTCGAGCTTCTCCATTGCGCCGCTTTGTTGCGCGGCGCGCAGCCACTTGACCTGCTGATCCAGCGTGAGCTTGCCGACCTGCGAGGGCGGCGTGGTCGGCGCCTTGACAGCGCTGGCGGTATCGAGCGCGGGCGGTGTGGCGTCGTTCTGCGCGAACGCCGGTGGCGCGAGCGCAGCGGCGCTGGCTACCAGCACGCCGATCAGGAGTCCCCGCGACGAAACCGCAGGTAATGACGCAGTCAGGGACGCATTCAATGTGGCGTTTTCCGACAAAAAACGGGCGAGGCGCATGAAGGCCGGTGAGCGGCGCGAGCGTACGAACAGGCTGTGCTTCATGAAACTCTCCGAAATGATGGCGGCGCGTGGTATCGAGCGCCTCGCCTGTCAGGCAGGTTTTTGCTTTGCGAGTTCCTCGTCGCGCAGCGCGCGGCGCAGAATCTTGCCGACATTGGTTTGCGGCAGCTCGTCACGGAACTCGACGAGCTTTGGCACCTTGTACCCGGTGAGGTTCTTGCGGCAGTGGGCGATCACCTGTTCCGCGGTCAGCGACGGATTGCGCTTGACGATGAACGCCTTCACCCGTTCGCCTTGCGCCGCGTCGGGCACGCCGATTGCGGCGACTTCGCGCACGTCCGGAAGCATCGCGATCACGTCTTCGATCTCGTTCGGGTAGACGTTGAAGCCCGACACCAGGATCATGTCTTTTTTCCGGTCGATCAGGCGGATGAAGCCGCGCGAATCCATCACGCCAATGTCGCCGGTGGCGAGCCAGCCGGCGTCGTCGATCACCTTGGCGGTTTCTTCCGGGCGATTCCAGTAGCCTTTCATCACCTGGGGTCCCTGCACGCACAGTTCGCCCGGTTCGCCGATGTTCGCCCATGTACCGTCGTCTTTCCTGAAGCGCACTTGCGTGGACGGCGCGGGCAAACCGATCGAGCCTTCGAAGTCGTGCAGATTGGTCAGGTCCACCGGATTCATCGACACGATCGGCGAGCACTCGGTCAGCCCATAGCCTTCGATGATCGGCTTGCCGGTGACCGCCTTGAAGCGATCGGCGACCGACTTCTGCGTGGCCATGCCGCCGGCCATCGCGAGCTTCAGGTTCGAGAAGTCGCGCTTGCAGAACTCCTCGTTGTCGAGGAACGCGTTGTAGAGCGTGTTGACCGCCGTCATGCCGGTGAATTTCTCGTGACGGATGATCATCATCACGCGCTTCATGTCGCGCGGATTGGCGATCAGGATATTGCGCCCGCCGAGCCCCATGAAGATCAGCGCGTTCACGGTCAGCGAATAGATGTGATAAAGCGGCAGCGGCGTGAGCACCGTTTCGATCTCGCCGCTCAACTGGCCTTCGGACCACGCCTTCGCCTGCAACAGATTGGCGATGATGTTCCTGTGCGTGAGCATTGCGCCTTTGGCCACGCCGGTGGTGCCGCCGGTGTATTGCAGGAAGGCGATGTCGTGGTGCGTGGGGCGCACGGGCGTCAGCGGCCGCGTGTAGCCGATCGAGAGCGCTTCGAGCAGCGGCACCGCTTTCGGCAGGTTGTACTTCGGCACCATCTTCTTCACGCGGCGCAGCATGAAATTGAGCAGACGTCCCTTCAGATTCGGGCCGTCGGCGAGCAGATCGCCGAGCCCCGTCACGATGACGTTCTGTATCCTGGTGCCCGGCAGCGCATCTTCAACGGTCTTCGCGAAGTTCTCGAACACGATGATAGTTTGCGCGCCGCTGTCCTTCAACTGATGCGCAAGCTCGCGCACCGTGTAAAGCGGATTGACGTTGACCACCACACCGCCCGCCTTGAGCACACCGAACAGCGACACCGGATACTGAAACGTGTTCGGCAGCATGATCGCGACGCGCTCGCCGGGCTTCACACCGATGCTTTGCAGATACGCGGCGAACGCAGCCGCCTTGCGGCCGAGCTCGCCATACGTCAGGTTCGCGCCGACGCTCACATACGCGACGCGCTCGCGGAACTCGGCGATGCATTCGTCGAAGAACTGCACGAGCGATTCGTACTGGTTGACGTCGATCTCCCGCGGCACGTCGGCCGGATACGACGCGTACCAGATACCGTCGGTGTTGGGCGCGTGATTTGCCGCCTGACCGGGCGTCTGACTGCGCATTTGACCGGGCGTCTGGCCCGCTCTATTCGCGAGCGGTGCGGATCCGGCGGTGGGCGAGAGCGGGGCTTGCGTGGGCTGGGTCATCGTTCGTCTCCTGAAGCAGGCGCTTCATCTGTTTGTGTGCTGGTCTTGCAGCCAGTCATGCAGTAATCAAGGTAGTAATCAACGCGGTCATTGCAGCAGCCTTCAAAGCCAGGCATGCATTGAAGCACGTGCTGAGCCAGCGGCGACGCTCAGCGTTCCAGCATCGCCACCACGCCCTGGCCGCCCGCTGCGCAGATCGAGATCAGCCCGCGCGCGGTGCCGGCCGGCTTGTCGAGTTGTGCGAGCATTTTCGCGAGTCCGGCGACGATGCGGCCCCCCGTGGCGGCAAACGGATGGCCGGTGGCGAGCGAGCTGCCGTTCACATTCAATTTTGTCCGCTCGATCGCGCCGAATGGCCCGGGCATGCCGAGCTGCGTGCGGCAATACTCGTCATCCTGCCACGCCGCTAGCGTGCACAACACCTGCGCGGCGAACGCTTCGTGAATCTCATACAGATCGAAGTCCTGCAAGGTGAGCCCGGCGCGCGCCAGCATGCGCGGCACGGCGTAGGCGGGCGCCATCAGCAGGCCTTCTTTCTTGTCGAAAAAGTCGATGGCGGCGGTTTCGGACCAGCTCAGATACGCCAGCACCGGCAGGTCATGTCTGGCCGCCCAATCTTCGCTCGCTAGCAACACGGCGGAAGCACCGTCCGTCAGCGGGGTCGAATTGCCGGCGGTCAGCGTGCCCGCGTCGCGATCGAATACCGGCTTCAGACCGGAGAGTTTTTCGAGCGTCAGGTCCGAACGCAGATTGTTGTCGCGCGCAAGGCCACGGTACGGCGTCATCAGATCGTTGACGAAGCCGCGCGCATACGCGTCGCTGAGCTTGCGGTGGCTGTCGTAGGCGAGCACGTCCTGCGCTTCGCGCGAGATGTTCCAGCGCTTGGCCATCAGCTCGCAATGCTCGCCCATCGACAGCCCGGTGCGCGGCTCGACGTTGCGCGGCAAAAGCGGTTTGAAAAACATGCCCGGCCGCAATTTGGCCAGCGCACCGACGCGTTGGCCGGTGCTCTTGCCGCGATTCGCTTCGAGCAGGATCTTGCGCATGCGCTCGTTGACGCCGATCGGTGCATCGGATGCCGTATCGACACCGCCAGCAATGCCGGCCTCGATCTGCCCGAGGGCGATCTTGTTGGCGACGAGAATGGCCGCTTCCAGCCCAGTGCCGCAGGCCTGCTGCACATCGTAAGCCGGCGTTTCTCTCGCGAGTGTGGTGGACAGCACGGATTCGCGTGTCAGGTTGAAATCGCGCGAGTGCTTGATGACGGCGCCGGCTGCCACTTCGCCCAGACGTTCACCGTGCAGGTTGTAGCGGTCGATCAGGCCTTGCAGCGTGAACGTCAGCATGTCCTGACTCGACGCGGTCGCGTAAGCGGTGTTCGAGCGGGCAAACGGAATCCGGTTGCCCCCGATGATGGCGACGCGGCGCACGGCGGGCTGCGGGTTGGACATGCTCGGCTCCTTTAGAGTCGTTCCCTGGTTCAACGGTGCGAATGATACGAATCGTGAGTAAGGCTTCTTTGCGTCGGTGCGTCTGTTAGCTCAACAACGATTTTCAGGTGGCTTCAATTCCATGCGGTCACGAAGACAGGCACGTCCCTGCGGGTGCCTGCCGGTGTCTCATAACAGCTTCCACTGCATGCGGCCGCGCAAATGCGGCTTTTCTCCGGCAATGTCGCGTACCTCGATGTCGCGCTCGATCAGCGAGGGCGACGCGCTCCACAGCGACGCTTCGCCCGGCAGCAGCATCGGCAGCTTGAATTCGGCGCAGAGCGTGGCTTCGGCGAGCGGCTTCGGCGGTTGCAGCGCGGAGGCGGCGCGCGCCAGCGTCCACATGCCATGCGCAATGGCGCGCGAGAAGCCGAACGCTTTCGCGGATAGCGCGGTGAGGTGAATCGGGTTGTAGTCGCCGGACACGCTCGCGTAGTCGCGACCCAGTTGCGGCGCCAGTTGCCAGCGCGAGATGCGTTCCAGCGCGTCGTGCCCGAGTTCCAGCGGATCGAACGGACTGCCGCTCGCCGGCACGCCACGCTTCAGATAGACGCTGTCGCCGTCCCATACCGCTTCGCCGCGGCGGTACATGCGGGTATGCAGCACGAACGCCTGGCCCTTGTCGTGACGCAGCAGCGCGCCGAATTCCACCTCGACGCGCAACATGTCCTTGTAAGCGAGCGGCCGGCGCAGGCGCACGTGGTTCGCCAGATGCACGAGGCCGAGCGCCGGCCAGGGAAACGCCGGGTCGGTCAGCATCAGCAGATGCAACGGGAAGGCGAGCAGATGTGGATACGTGAGCGGCACGCCGTGCTCGGGGATGAAGCCGCAGACCCGCGAGTAACGCCAGATCGGCCCGGGGTCGAGGGCCACGGCGGGGCGCACGAGGCGCAACGCCGGCAAGTGCGTGTCGCGCCCGCGTTTGACGATGCCGGACAACGCGCGCCCATACAGCTTCGCGGGCGCAGGCAACGGCTCGATGACGACGGTCTTCGGACGGGCCGCGCTCGCTGCGTGACCACTCGTGAACGGATTACCCGGCTCACCCATGCTCACGCTCCAATCAGGCTTTGTCCGCACACGCGCACAACCTGGCCGCTCACACCCGCCGATCCCGGGTGCGCCAGCCACGCGATGGCCTGTGCGACGTCCACCGGCTGGCCGCCCTGGCTCATCGAATTCATCCGGCGGCCGGCCTCGCGGATGGCCAGCGGAATCTTCGCGGTCATCTGCGTTTCGATAAAGCCGGGCGCGACCGCGTTGATCGTGATGCCGCGCGCACGCAGATGCGGCGCCATGCTTTGCACCCGGCCGATCACGCCGGCTTTGGATGCGGCGTAATTGGTCTGGCCGGGATTGCCGGCAATGCCGCTGATCGACGACACGCCGACGATGCGGCCGCCGTCGCGCAAGATGCCGGCCGCGAGCAGCGCGTCGTCGATCCGTTCCTGCGCGGACAGGTTGATGTCGATGACGCTTTGCCACGCGGCGTCGGTCATCTTCGCGATGGTTTTGTCCTTGGTGATGCCCGCGTTGTGCACGACGATATCCACGCCCTGTTCGTCGAGCGCCGCGGCGATCTGCGCGGGCGTTTCGGGCGCGGCGATGTCGAAGGCGAGGGCGGTGCCGTTCAACTGGTGCATGGTCGAATCGAGCGCGTCGCGCGCCGCTGGGATGTCGATGCCGATGACGTGCGCGCCTTGCGCGGCGAGCACGCTCGCAATCGAGGCGCCGATGCCGCGCGCCGCGCCGGTCACGACGGCGCGCCGGCCGGCGAGCGGCTGATGCCAGTCGAACGCCGGCAAGGCGTCGGCGCCGGCGCGCACGCCGATGCGCACCACCTGGCCCGACACGTACGCAGAGCGCGGCGATAGAAAGAATCGCAACGTCGCTTCGATGCCGTTCTCGGCGCCTTGCTCCACATAGACGAGATTCGCGGTAATGCCGCGCCGCGCTTCCTTGCCGAGCGAACGCGCGAAGCCTTCGAGCGCGCGCTGCGCGGTCCATTGGCGCGGGCTCGCGCAGGCCTCCGGCGGCCGCCCCAGCACGATGATGCGGCCGCATTTGCCGAGCGAGCGCAACGTATCGTGGAAGAATCCGTGCAGCGGTTCGAGCTGGCTGCTGTCTTCGATACCGCTCGCATCGAACAGCAAGGCGGTGAGCTTGCCGGGCGAACCGGACTCCGCTGGTTCGAAACGGCCTGTCATCAAACCGTGGCGATTCGCGAGCGGCACCCACAGGCCCGCGCTTTCATGCGCCACACTCGTCATGCCGATGCTCGTCACGAGATTCGCGAGCGCGTCGAGCAGATGCGGCTCGCGGCTCGCACCGATCGCGATCAGGCCGTCGAACTCGGGCTGGTCCGCGCGATAGCGGCGCAGCACCTCGGGCTTCGGTAAGCCTAACGAACGCGCAAGGCGCGCGCCGAACGGCGAATTGACGAAGTTCAGATAAGAGTCGTTCATATTATTCGTTGCTCCGCTGGCCACGCCCGAAGGAAGTCCCTTGGGAGATTGGGGGATTCGGGGACGTCGGACGTGTGTCAGTGTGCACCCAGTTTGGGGCACTGAGTGTGCCCTGTCTGGATGTTTCTTTTAAGGCACTCAGGCCGCGAGTTCCAGCGCTTTCTCGAGCGCGTCCTTGCGCTTTTGCAAGTTGGCGAGCATGTCGAAGTCGGGCGGGAAGTCGTCGACCTTCACGACTTGTTCGCCATACCGCGCGTAGTCCTCAAGCACGCGGCGATCGTCGGCATCGATCAGGCCTTTTCGCTGGGCCGCTTCGGTCCACGCGGCCAGGTGCGAGAGGCTCTGCGGCAGCGGTTCGAGCAGGCCTTGCTTGACTGCATCGCGCAGTTTCTGGTCGATCTGCGTGAAGCGCGGGTTCAACTCGAACACGAGTTCGCCATAGCCGAGCGCGTCGACATCCGGATGCGGCACGTACGAGTCGGACACGAGGCGGTTGCGCGCCGCGCCCGGCGTTTGCATCAGCTCCGCGATCTCGGTGCCGAGCCGGTCGGACGGCTCGCGATACGGCAGGCCGAATGGGAATGCCAGCACGCACACGAGACGCGCGGCAAGGCGGTTCGGGTAGTTCGCGAGCACGCCGTCGAGCGCGTGCTGCGCCCTGTACAGCGAGTCTTCGACGCCCCAGCGCACTAGCGGCAGGTCTTCCTCTTGACGGCCTTCGTCTTCGAAGCGCTTGAGCGTCGCGGAAATCAGATAGAGCTGCGAGAGCACATCGCCCAGACGCCCGGAGATGCGTTCGCGCCGTTTCAGATCGCCGCCGAGCACGAACATGGAGACGTCGGCGAGCAACGCGAATGCTGTCGAGAGACGGGTCGCCGCGCGGTAGTACGGCAACAGCGGCGCGTACGCCGTGCGCGGCCTGGCGATGAACGCGCCTCCCGTGATGCCATAAACGAAACTGCGCACCACATTGGAGAGCGTGAAGCTGACGTGGCCGAAGAAGGCGGCATCGAAATCGCGCAGCGCCTTGGTGCGGTCCGTTTCGAGCGTGGCGGTCATTTCCTTGAGCACATACGGATGGCAGCGAATCGCCCCCTGGCCGAAGATGATCAGGCAACGCGTGAGGATGTTCGCGCCTTCCACGGTGATCGCGATCGGCACCTGCTGATAGGCGCGCGCGAGGAAGTTCGACGGCCCCATGCAGATGCCCTTGCCGGCGGCGACGTCCATGCCGTCGTTGATCACCATGCGGGCGCGTTCGGTGATGTGATACTTCGCGATCGCCGAAATTACCGACGGTTTTTCGCCGAGGTCCACCGCCTGTGCGGACAGGCGGCGCGCGGCGTCCATCACGTAGAGATTGCCGCCCATGCGGCCGAGCGCTTCCTGTACGCCCTCGAACTTGCCGACGGCGGTGCGGAACTGACGGCGAATCGCGGCATAGGCACCGGTGCCGCGCACGGCGATCTTCGCCATCCCCACGTTCGACGACGGCAGTGAAATCGCGCGGCCCGCCGCGAGGCACTCCATCAGCATGCGCCAGCCGTTGCCGACTTGCGCGCGGCCGCCGATCACCCAGTCGAGTGGAATGAAGACGTCTTTGCCCGAGTTCGGACCGTTCTGGAACACCGCGTTCAGCGGCCAATGGCGGCGGCCGATGTTGACGCCCGGATGGTCGGTCGGAATCAGTGCGCAAGTGATGCCGGGTTCTTCATTCGAGCCGAGCAGATGGTCGGGATCGAGCGCACGGAAGGCGAGGCCGAGCACGGTCGCGATCGGTCCGAGCGTGATGTAGCGCTTGTCCCACGTGACGCGAAAACCCAGCGTTTCGCGGCCCTCAAACGTGTCTTTGCAGACGATGCCGACGTCGGGAATCGCTGCCGCATCTGAACCCGCGTATGGGCTCGTCAACGCGAAGCAGGGGATCTCGTCGCCGCGGGCGAGGCGTGGCAGATAGTGGTTCTTCTGCGCTTCGGTGCCGTAATGCATCAGCAGCTCGGCGGGGCCGAGCGAGTTCGGCACCATCACCGAAACGGCGGCCGCCGAGCAGCGCGTGGAGAGCTTCATGATGACCTGCGAATGCGCGTAAGCGGAGAACTGTTTGCCGCCATACTGCTTCGGAATGATCATGCCGAGAAAGCCGCGTTCCTTGATGTATTGCCAGGTTGCCGGCGACAGGTCCTGCCACACCGCGGTGGTTTCCCAGTCGTTCGCGAGATCGCACAGATGCTCGCATTCGACATCGAGAAACGATTGTTCCTCGGCGGTGAGCGTGGCCGGGCCGTAGCCGAGCAGCGTGTCCCAATGTGGGCGTCCGGAGAACAGTTCGGCGTCCCACCAGACGGTGCCGGCTTCGATTGCGTCGCGCTCGGTCGGCGACATCTCCGGCAGGATTTTGCGGAAGACCTCGAACACCGTTTTTGTGAGCCACGCACGGCGCAGCGGTTTGATCGCGAGGACGAGGGCGGGGAGGACGAAGACGATCGCGAGCGCCGTCGTCACCACCGGACCCGCCGCTCCGCTGACATGCGCGGCCGCCACCCAGACGATCATGAAGGCAAGCCACCATGAGGCGCGCGCCTGAAAGTAGACCAGCGCGAGAGCGGCAATGACGAGCACCAGGGTGAACCACGGCATGACGTTTCCTCCTGTTTCGATGGTGCGTGCGAACGCATCCACGGGGCGCGGACGGCTTATGGCAGCGCCGCCCGCACCGTTGGCTTCAAGCTGTGCCGTGCAACGCGGGCTGAAACGAACTCGCCTCCACGTCGCCACCGTGGCGTTCACCGTCCGAGGCTGCCGGCACCGACGGTTCAAACCCGCCTGACGCCGGCTGCGTACCCGCAACCCCCGCAGGCGGATTCGCGCGTTCCATCTGGCCTTCGGGGCCGCCTTCGGTGGCGTCGCCCAGCACGGCGGCGAACGTGGCCAGTTGCGAGCCGTCGGGCAAGGGCGCTTTCAGCGCGGCCACCATGAGCGAAGCGAGACGCGCGATCAGTTGCAGGTCGTTCATCGACTTGCCTTGCGAGAACTCCGAAATCAGGCTGTCGGTATCGGCGCCGGCCAGCACGCCGGACAGCGCGCCGATCGAGAAGTGCAGACGCCAGCCAAGCTCTTCACGCGGCAGATGAGGCAGCGCAAGCTGGAAAGCATCGAAAAAACGCACGGCCACAGACTCGTAATGCGCATTCAGAAAGTCCCGAATGAATGCCGACGGGTCCGTATAAGCGCGCCCCAGCAAGCGCAGAAACGCCTTGCCGCCGACGCGCGGATCGCGCGACAGCCGCAGCGCGGGAATGAACATGGCGCCGAGCACGTGCTCGCAGGTCAGACGCGCGCCGAGCATTTCGTCGAAGCGGTCGAGCAGCTTGAGGCGCTCCTGGTTGAGGCGGTCGAGCCGGCGCGCCAGCATCGAGTGAATCAGCGATTCCTTGCTGCCGAAGTGATAGTTGACCGCCGCGAGATTTACTTCGGCACGCGAAGTAATCTGGCGCAGGGACATGGCCTCATAGCCGCATTCGATGAAGAGTGTTTCGGCGGCGTCGAGGATGCGGGACTTCGTGTCGCCGGCATGCCGGCCTGTTGTTCGAACTGCCATTTTGCGTCTCCCAGTTGCCGGGCATCCGGCCCGCAAACAAGCGATTCAAATGACTATTTGAAACAGCCGTTTTTTTCAGGATAAAGAAGGATAGGGACTGCGATCAAGGGCTCGGTGTGGATTAACTCCTCTAGAAGACCTGACGAAGGTCCGTCGTTCCAATGCGCGCGGGCGCGTCAAACCGCGCGGAAATAAAAAAGGCCGTTCCGATCGAAATCGGAACGGCCTCGTATTGCTTGCTACCTGTGTTTGGCCCTGCGTTTGTTTTCTCGCGCCAGCTTCGCGTGGGTTCTTACTTCTTACGCTTGCTTTGCGTCTGCGTTACCTGGTGGCGGATCGAGCCGCCTTTGTAGCTATTGTGCCCCATAACGCGCCGGCGAAATAGCTGTTTAGTTCGAACGCTTAAAGCTCTGCCTCAATCCACCAATCACCCCAAAGGGACTCCTTCGGGGCGGGGACTTTCTTAGGCGTGCGTTGCGACCTGTTTCGCCGACTGCGTCATGTCGATGCCACGGCGTTCGCGGCTGAACGGAATCAGCACGGCGATCAACACCGCCACGATACCGATCACGACTGCCATGATCAGCGCGTAGTTGTTGCCGTGCGCTTCGGCGGCGCTCGCTTGCAGCGGTCCGTTCACCGACGCGATCAGATTGCCGAGTTGATACACGAGGCCCGGGAACGTCGCGCGAATTTCATCGGGCGAGATTTCGTTCAGGTGCACCGGAATCACACCCCATGCGCCTTGAACGGAGATCTGCATCAGGAAGGCACCGGCCGCGAGCAACACGGGCGTGGACGAGAAAGCCCAAAGCGGCAACACCGGCAACGCGATCAGGGCGGCGATGAAGATCGCGCGCTTGCGGCCGATCTTCTCCGAAATGAAACCGAAGAACAGACCGCCGCAGATCGCGCCGATGTTCAGCGTGATCGTGATCCACGACACGGTATGCGCGTCGAACCCATGTTGCACGCGCAGGAAGGTCGGATACAGATCCTGTGAACCGTGTGAAAAGAAGTTGAACGCGGTCATCAGCACGATCGCGTAGAGCGACAAGCCGATGTTCTGCTTGAGCGTGGCGACGAGACCCAGATGCGCTTTCTTCTCGAGCGTCTTGAAAGCCGGTGACTCCGGCACGTGCGCACGCACATACAGCACGAGCAAGGCCGGCAGCACGCCCACGAAGAACATGCCGCGCCAGCCGATGTATTGATAGAAGACGCCGAACACGACGGAGGCGAGCAGGTAGCCGCTCGGATAACCGGCCTGCAGGAGACCCGAAACGATGCCGCGCGATTTCGGCGGCACGGTTTCCATCGTCAGTGCGCCGCCCACACCCCATTCGCCGCCCATCGCGATGCCGAACAGGGCGCGCAGCACGAGCAGGGTGGTCAGGTTGGGTGAAAAGCCGGACAGCAATTCCAGCAGCGAGAAGCACGCGATGTTGATCATCAGCGTGGGACGACGGCCGTATTTGTCGGCGAGCCAGCCGAAAATCAATGCGCCGAGCGGACGCATGATCAGGGTCAGCATAATGCCGAAGGCAACCGTGGGGATTGTTGTATTGAACTCCGCCGCGATATCTTTCAATACGAACACCATTAGAAAGAAATCGAATGCGTCCAGGGTCCAGCCCAGGTAGGCGGCGATCGTGACGTTTCTCTGTTCCCGTGTCCAACTCATTGATTGTTCTCCTGACTCTCCGATAACCCGTGTTCGACGACGGGTGGCTCTGCAGCCCCATGCGCCCTGTGCTCTGGGCTTCGAGCGAGTGTACGCCGAGCGTTAAACGCTTGCATGATTGAAGCCGCGTTTATCCGTATTAATCCCTGGAGCGAGTTTCATGCTGAATCTCGCTGCATGGGGAATGTTTGGGTAATGTAATTATCGTATTGATCTAGTTTGCTATATTGTTTGTTATTTGTAATGTTGGTTTGCATCCGCGAGTGGTAATCCTCTCAATCCGGCTTCAGGGTTGAGCGTGCGGGTTCCTGTTCCATCGCGGCATTCCGCGTTCGTGCTGTGGCCGAGCAGTAGTTCACGCCTGGCCGGCACCTATGACAAAATAGGCCATCGACGGCCACGCCAGTGCAAGAGCCGTTAACTGAGAATGAGAACTGACTGAGAACTGAGCGGCAACTGAGCGGCAACTGAGCGACAACTGCGTGGCAACTGCGAACCCTTGAATCCCCTTTCCGCCACCGTACCCATATCGCTCGTCAACGGCTTCCTGGCCGGCGCTGACCAGGCGGCGGTTGTGCGTCTGGCCGGGCAAGCGGGGATCCCGCACGAGTTACTGCACGAGCCCGCAGCCCGTGTGACGCAGGAGCAGTTTTCCACGCTTTATCGCCTGCTGGCGAACGAACTCGACGACGAAATGCCGGGTATCTTCAGTCGGCCGTTGCGCAATGGGACACTGAAGTATCTTTGCCTGAGCCTCCTCGATGCGCCACGACTCGAGGTTGCGATGAATCGGTTCGGCCAGTTTTTTCACCTGATTCTCGACGAGTTCAGACTCGAATCGCGACGCGAAGGGGCTGTCTGCCGCGTTGAACTGGTGCCGAACCCAGACTACCCGGCCGTCAGCGTGCTGGGTCGCGAACTCGTGCTAAAACTCGCGCACGGGGTCGCCTCGTGGCTGGTTGGACAGAAGATTCCGCTGTCGGAAGTGGAGTTCGATTTTCCGCGCCCACCACGCGCGAGCGACTATCTCTATCTTTTTCCAGGGCCGGTGCAGTTTGGCCGCGCGCGCACCTTCATGTCGTTCGACGCCACGTACCTCGACATGCGCATCAGGCAACACAAAACCGACCTGAAAACATTTCTTGCGCGCGCGCCGGAAGGCTGGATTTTCGTGTCGTTCGCGGAACAAATGGTCTGCCACCGCGTTCGCCAGTCTATTGCCGCTCGTCTTCCGACGATTCCAACCATCGAAGTCGTGGCGCAGGACCTGCATTTTTCCGTCCGGACGCTGTGCCGCCGGTTGTCGGCTGAAGGCACGACGTTTCAGGCGATCAAGGACGAACTGCGGCGCGATCTTGCCATTCAGCGGCTCACGCGGTCGGCCGACGCGATCGGAATGATCGCCTATGACGTTGGCTTTGACGACCCGAGCGCGTTTCATCGGGCCTTCCGGCATTGGACGGGCAGCACGCCTCAAGCGTATCGCAAGATGGCGTGAGTCAGGACATCGACGTCCCGGTCAACGGCGTCCTGGCGTGACGCGAGCGAGCCGCGCGAAGCGGCAGCTTTTGTCAATGAATGGGCAGGTTTGGACATTGGGTGGGGCTGGCGAGGGCGCTACGATGCGGCATGTGGATCGCGGCGTGCCGGAGTCAGTCCGTCACGGGACGCGTATCTGTGCCTGAAAACGTACCGTGAGGAGACACGCGATGAGCTACACCGCGCCCGTAAAAGACATGCTGTTCGTGATGAAAGAATTGGCCGCGCTCGAAGACATCGCGACCTTGCCTGGCTTCGAAGACGCAAACCTCGACACGGCTCAGGCCGTGCTCGAAGAGTCGGCGAAACTGTGCGGCGAAGTGCTGGCGCCGCTGAACGTCGAAGGCGATCGCAATCCGAGCAGCTGGAAGGATGGCGTGGTCACCGCGACGCCCGGCTTCAAGGAGGCGTTCCGCCAGTTCGTGGAAGGCGGCTGGCAAGGCGTGCAGCATCCGCTCGACTACGACGGCCAGGGCCTGCCGAAGCTGATCGCCACGCCGTGCATCGAAATGCTCAATGCGTCGAACCTCTCGTTCGCGCTGTGTCCGCTGCTGACCGACGGCGCGATCGAAGCGCTGCTCACCGCCGGCACCGAAGCGCAAAAACAGACCTACGTGCCCAGGCTGATTTCCGGCGAGTGGACTGGCACGATGAACCTGACCGAGCCGCAGGCCGGTTCCGATCTCGCGCTGGTGCGCACGCGCGCCGAACCGCAAGGCGATGGTTCGTTCAAGCTGTTCGGCACCAAGATCTTCATTACGTGGGGCGAGCATGACATGGCGCAGAACATCGCCCATCTCGTGCTGGCGCGCACCCCGAACGCACCGGAAGGCGTGAAGGGCATTTCGCTCTTCATCGTGCCGAAGTTTCTCGTCAATGAAGACGGTTCGCTCGGCGAGCGTAACGATGTGCACTGCGTGTCGATCGAGCACAAGCTCGGCATCAAGGCGAGCCCCACCGCGGTGCTGCAGTTCGGCGACCACGGCGGCGCGATCGGTCATCTGATCGGCGAAGAAAATCGCGGCCTCGAGTACATGTTCATCATGATGAACGCGGCGCGTTTCGCGGTGGGCATGCAGGGCGTGGGCGTCTCGGACCGGGCGTATCAGAAGGCCGTGGCGTACGCGAAGGATCGCGTGCAAAGCCGCCCGGTGGACGGCTCGGCGAAGCAATCGGTGGCAATCATCCAGCATCCGGACGTGCGCCGCATGCTCGCGACGATGCGTGGCCTCACCGAAGCATCGCGCGCATTGGCGTATGTCGCCGCGGCTCACTGCGATATCGCGCATCGTCATCCTGACGAAGCAAAACGTGCCGGACATCAGGCGATCTACGAATACCTCGTGCCGATCGTGAAGGGCTGGAGCACGGAGCTGTCGATCGACGTGACGAGCCTCGGCGTGCAGGTGCACGGCGGCATGGGTTTCATCGAAGAAACGGGCGCCGCGCAGTACTACCGCGACGCGCGCATTCTGCCGATCTACGAAGGGACGACCGCGATCCAGGCCAACGACCTGATCGGCCGCAAGACTGTGCGCGACGGCGGCAAGGTGGCGAAGTCGCTGCTGGCCGGCGTAGCAGAAACGATCGAGGCGCTCGGCACGCAGCAGGGTGCGGCGTTCGAATCGATGAAGAAGTATCTGGCGCAAGGTCATCGCTCGCTCACCGCGGCGGTCGATTTCGTTGTTGCCAACACGAAGGACGATCCGAACGCGGTGTTCGCCGGCAGCGTGCCATATCTGAAGCTCGCGGGCATCGTGCTGGGCGGCTGGCAGATGGCGCGTGCGCTGCTCGTGGCGGCTGAAAAGCGCGCCGAAGATCCGTCGTTCTACGGCGCGAAGATCGCGACCGCGCAGTTCTATGCCGAGCATGTGCTGCCGCAGGCGTCGGCGCTCGAAGCGTCGATCGTTACCGCGAAGAGCGGGGAGAGTGTGCTGGCGCTGGCCGAAGACCAGTTCTGACTGAGGGATCTCACATCAATGACCCCCGCAAGTCTCATTGAGCAAGCGTGCACTGCAAGACCTGCGACATCAAGGACCCGACCCAGAACATCGTCTGGGTGACGCCTGAGGGCGGCGGTGGGCCGAATTACCCGAATATGTGACCTGCGAAACGGACTCGAAAGCCGTCGAAGCAGGCTTGCACATTAAAAAAGGAATCCGAAATTAAAAGAGAAGTCGTCGTTGTGAGCGGAGTTCGCACTCCCATCGGCTAGTTCGGAGGTAGCCTGAAAGATATCGCCCCGACGGAACCGGGTTCGCTTGTCGTGCACGAGGCGCTGGCGCGTGCTGACGTTGGTGGCGATCAGGTCGGCCACGTCGTCTTCGGGAATGTCATCGCGACCGAGCCGAAGAACCTGTATCTGGCCCGCGTCGCGGCGCTCAACGCAGGTGTGTCCGAGGCAACGCCGGGCTTTACGGCGAACCGTCTCTGTGGCTCGGGCCTGCAGGCGATCATCTCCGCCGCGCAAACAATCTTGCTGGTCTACGCAGACATCGCGATTGGCGGTCCCATCCAGTAGTCGTCCACAACACAAGCATTCAGGTCAAAACATAGATGAATGTGCCGTGCGTCATTTACTATTGTCCGATCGCAGACTAGGATTAATTGACCGTTTGGTTCTATCCGACTGCGGAAGTTTTAACCGAATCTATCCTCGGGCGGGCAGTGCCCGATTCCGCTGCTAGTCATTCACTGAATAAACAGAAGGATAATGCGCTGTCATGGAGACGACCCGACAGACCGCCCGTGAGGCAGGCCGGGGCCGCGCAATCACGAGGGAATCATGATTCTGCATGCCCAGGCCACTTTGCAAGATCGGGTGGCGGCAACCGGCTTCCGGGTTATGGCGCATTGCATTTCGTCGAAATCCAGAGCGAATTTTTTCAGCACGTCACCCGGCACCAGCCTTTGAGATGGAGTCCGGCCATGAGCATCGTCATGCCCGTGATAGTCGTGCTGGAAGCGACCATCATTCTGTGGTTGCTGGTGATGTTGGCGCGACGCCACGGGGCGGCGGCATCGATCGCCAGTATTAAACCGCTGGGTAGTTCTGCGCACGCAGAACGCGCTCTGGCCAGCCTGGACATGGTGTTTGCACGCATTGCGAGAACGGTGGTCGAGGCGGGTGGTGCTTCCCATTCACCGGTGAAAGCTGGTCCGTCACGCGACACCTGCGTGGAGGCTTCTCGCGTCGCGGAAGTGTCTGGTGTGACGGAAGCCGGCCAACGTGGGGCGCGCGCAGGGCATCCACCTGCAGGTGCACCCGGCGCGGCGGCTTCCGCGAGGGTGGTTCGCCGGGAGGCTTGTACGAGTGGCGGACGATCGATGGACATACCGCATGCTCAGGCCGCCGCTCCGGAACGAAAGAGCGGCGAGACGTGCTTTCGCGAAGCGCTTGCATTATTCCCGTTTGCGATTCTCATGCTGGGCGAGCGTGGCCGCATGGTCATGGTCAATCCGCAAGCTGCGAAGCTGTTTGGATACGAATGCGAAGAAATGATCGGCAGACCTGTTGAGTTGCTGGTGCCCGACCTGCATTTCGAAGGCAGCACGCCCTTTTGGACGGACAGGTTCGCGCTACCCGACGTGCGCGGCGCGGCGCCTTTGCAGGAATTATCCGCACGGCGCAAGGACGGCGTGGTGTTTCCCGTGGAAATAGGGCTGAATGCGTTTCGCTTCGACGACGATTGCATCATGCTCGCTTTTGTCATCGACAGGACAGATCGCTATGAACTGCACCGAAACCGTCAGGAGCTCGCCCATCTGACGCGCGTCTCCACCATGGGGCAGCTCGCCTCTTCGCTCGCCCACGAGCTGAACCAGCCGCTCACCGCGATTCTGAGCAATGTGCAGGCAGCACAACGGTTCATGACCGCCGACCCGATCGACCTGGCGGAAGTGCGGGAAATCCTCAATGACATTGTTCAGGATGACTATCGTGCCAGCGAAGTGATTCGACGCATCCGCGCAATCGTCAAGAAGGGCGATCTTGACGTCGTGCCGCTCGATCTCGCGGGGGTGGTCCGCGACGTGATTCTGCTGGTGCACAGTGACGCGATCGTGCGAGGCACGCGTTTGAGGCTCGACATTGACGACACCCTGCCGCCCGTGCGCGGCGACAGGGTGCAACTGCAGCAGGTCATGCTCAATCTTCTGCTCAACGCATTCGACGCGCTGAACGATGTGCCGCCCGTCGACCGGATGGTAGCGGTAACGCTCAAGCCTCAGGGTGGCGACATGGTGTGCATTGCGGTTCGCGACAACGGGCACGGATTGACAGCGGACAAGCTGGATAAGATCTTCAAGCCATTCTTCACATCAAAACCCCAGGGGCTCGGTTTGGGATTGTCGATCAGCCGCTCCATCATCGACATGCACCGCGGGCGACTCTGGGCCGAAAACAACACCGATCGAGGCGCGACCTTTTATGTCACGCTGCCCGCGAATGATGCGATGCAGCACGACGAGTCGCGATAAAGGCCATGACACATTCTGATCTGCTGGTGTTCGTCGTCGACGACGACGAGTCTGTGTGCCGAGCGTTCGCGCGTCTGATCCAGTTCGCTGGCTATCGGGTAGAGACATTCGGTTCGGCCCGCGCATTCCTGGACAGGATCCGTGCCGAAACCTGTCCAGCGTGTTTGATACTGGACATCCAGCTGCCGGATGTCAGCGGTCTGGAACTGCAACGCGAACTCAATGCGGCGATGCCTATCATTTTCATCACGGGGTATGGCGACATCCCCATGACGGTGGGCGCCATGAAAGCCGGGGCAACCGATTTCCTGCCGAAGCCGGTGCGTGATACGGATCTGCTTCGTGCAATCGACCAGGCGTTCGAACAGGTGGCGCAAACGCACGCAGTCCACCGCGAACTGGACGCGATCCGTCTGCGTGTCGGAAGACTGACACCTCGCGAGCGGCAAGTGATGGCGCTCGTCGTGAGCGGCCGTCTGAACAAGCAGGTCGCCGGCGAACTGGGCACGGTCGAAAAGACGATCAAGGCTCACCGCGCGCGCGTCATGGCGAAAATGGAAGTCTCGTCGCTGGCCGAGCTGGTCCGCGTCGCCGAAAAGGCCGGCCTCGGCACCGGTGCCGAAACACACGCATCGCACTAGGCTGCATGCTGGCGCGAACGGCGGACGGAAACAGAACTTCACGCGCTCTGGATCTTGGCTTCCTTGCGATAGTCGCTCGGTGAAACGCCTTCCCAACGTTTGAACGCGCGCGTGAAGTTGCTCGAGTCGCTAAACCCTAGCAAGAACGTGATTTCGGTAATCGACAACGCCGATTGCTGTACATAGCTGGAGGCCAATTCCTTGCGTGTCGCGTCGAGCAGCTCATTAAAATTCGTATCGTGCTGCGAGAGCTTGAACTGCAAGGTGGTCGGACTGATACACATGGCGCTGGCGACTTTGTCTCTCGAGCAGTCGCCATTGGGCAGATACTCAATGATTTTCTGCCGCACTGTGCTTACCACATCGTGTTTGTCGAGACGGGCGATATAGCTGGTGGCGAGGTTGTCGTGCAATTGCGCCAGCTCAGCACACGCGCCGGTCAGCGGTTTTTGCAAATCCGGTTTCGAAAACACGAGTTCAGGTGCAGCCTGGTCAAAATCGACAGGTGAGCGAAATAGTTTCTCGTAGGGGCCGCCCCCTTCGCGCGGCATCGGGTGAGAGAACGCCACGCGGACCGGCTTGAAATCGGCGTGGTAGAGCTGGCGCATGGACAGCACGACAAAGCCCAGCAACGCATCTTCCGTCTCGGCGCACACGGGCACCAGCAGTTTCATGCGCAGCGAGACCTCGTCGCCGTTTTCAACAATGTTGATTTCGCAGGCCTGAGAAGCGAGTCTGAAGAATCGTTCCAGCCGTTGGCAGAATGCCATCAGGTTGGAACTGGCCGCGAGCGCGTAGCCGAGTGCGTGCAGATTCGAAACGTGAATGAACCTGGCGACCGTCAATCCGAAGTAGGGGTTGTGCGTCACGTCCACGCAGACCTTATACAGCCTGGCCATCGTGGCGACCGGGAGCCGCGTCATGGGATCGTTCTTCATCAGCGACGGCTGGACGCCGGCCGCATGAAAGATCCGGGCACTATCGACTCCGCTGTGCTCGAGGGCGCGTGAAATTGCGAGCGCATAGCCACCGATCGTCGTGAGAACGGCGTCGCTGTCGGAGCGGGAGGCGGTGGCTCTCTGCATGTTGGACGGCAATCATTGCTGGGCCGGCGTGCTGTGTGCGAGCGGCAGGCTGGCTGGGGGAGAAATGCGCTTGAGCGACGGTGTGGTCGCGTCGGTATCGCAATAGCGTAGCCGCGATTGCACTGCGAACTCCATCGGCGTAAATGCCAGGTCAGGAATCGTCACACGCGCGAACCGCCATTTGCACGAAGGTCAAAGCTCCCGATGGGCGTGTTGCGCGGCGTTCGCAAACCTCTTCCGTGCGTCTTACTTTCGCCCGGTGTTTACCCGCATCGAGCGCCAGGTTGCGCACGGTGCACGCGCAAGACCACTGGATTGTCTTCAAAGACCAGCGCCGCGCGGGATGCCGTTCATAAAATGCCTCCGATTTGTCAATGACCCGCAGACCCGCGATCCGGCGGCTGGCGTCACGTTTCAGTCCATGACAGGAGACCCTCATGACCCGCGAACTCAACCCTGCGGCATCCGATTCCGCTCCGGCGGGACCGTCTTCGGAAGAGACGGGCTCAATCGGGCAGCCCTTTCTCACCGGTGTGGCCATAGCCGGGACGCAGGATCTGCCATTTCCCAAAACGCCGACAGCCAGTCTCGCCGCGCGGACGCTGGCCGAGTCGAAGCACCAGTGGCGCAGCAAAGCCACCCCCTTGCGCGCCGACGCGCCGAACGTATTGATCATCATGCTGGACGACGTCGGCTTTGCACACGCCGATACGGTTGGCGGTGCGATTCATACGCCGACGCTCAGCCGCATTGCCGATTCCGGCGTGCGCTACAACGCCTTTCACACCACCGCGATCTGCTCGGCGACGCGTGCGTCGCTGTTGACGGGGCGCAACCACCATCGCGTGGAATCCGGGACCATCACCGAGTTGGCGAGCGATTTTGACGGTTACACCGGTGAGATTCCAAAGACTTCAGCGACCATACCGGAAGTGTTGCAGCACTATGGCTACAGCACAGCTGCATTCGGGAAGTGGCATAACACGCCTGCCCAGGATGTCTCTGCTGCGGGGCCTTTCGACCGCTGGCCGACCGGGTGCGGATTCGATCATTTCTACGGTTTCATGGGGGCGGAGTCCTCGCAATACGAGCCGAATCTGTATCGCAACACCACGCCGATCGAGCGGCCCAACGATCCGAAGTATCACCTGAGCGAAGATCTGGCAGCGCAGGCCACCAGCTGGTTGCGCCAGCAACATGCTCTTGCGCGTGACAAGCCGTTTCTGATGTATTGGGCGCCGGGAGCGGTGCATGGCCCGCACCAGGTCTTCGGTGAGTGGTCGGATAAGTACAAGGGACAGTTCGACGGAGGCTGGGATGTCTATCGCGCGCAGGCCTTCAGGCGTCAGAAGGCGCTTGGCTGGATTCCGGCCGACAGCATCCTGACGCCGCGCCCAGACACGATGCCTGCATGGAATAGCCTTGGCGACGATGAGAAGCGATTCCAGGCGCGCCTGATGGAGGTGTACGCCGGTTTCCTCGAGCATGCCGACACACAGGCCGGCAAGATCGTGGATGAACTGGAGCGGCTGGGCTTGCGTGACAACACGCTGATCTTTTACGTGCTGTCGGATAACGGGGCGTCCTCGGAAGGCTGGAGCGGCACCATCAACGAAATGCTGACGCTCAACGGCGTGCCGATGCCTTTCGCGCAACAGATGAAGATCCTCGAGGAGGAATACGGCGGCCTGCCCGCGTTGGGCGGTCCAAAGGTCGCGAACATGTATCACGCCGGCTGGGCCTGGGCCGGAGAAAGTCCGTTTCAGGGCACCAAGCTGGTGGCGGGTTATTTCGGCGGCACCCGTGTGCCGATGGCGGTTTCCTGGCCCAAGGGCATCAAGGCCGACGCCAATGTGCGTGGGCAGTTCCACCATGTCAACGATATCGCGCCGACCCTCTACGAGGTCATCGGCATTGCGCCGCCGGAGTCAGTCAATGGCCAGAAGCAGGATCCGCTGGACGGCGTGAGCCTCGCGTATACGTTCGCCGACAGCGAGGCGCCCACGCAAAAAACGCATCAGTACTTCGAAGTATTCGGCAGCCGCGGGATCTACTCGGAAGGCTGGATGGCGTCGGTTTTCGGGCCGCGTGTGCCATGGTTGCCAGGCGCCTACGCCGCCTACGCGAACTGGAATCCGGACGAAGATGTCTGGGCCTTGTACAAACTCGACGGCGACTTCTCCCAGTCGAACGATATTTCGCGCGACTACCCGCAAAAGCTCGCGGAGTTGAAACAGAAATTCGATAGCGAGGCGCGCGCCAATCACGTTTATCCGATCGGCGCGGGTTTGGGGCCGCTTCTTAATCCCGATGCTCGTGTGGGAACGACTCAGACCGAATGGCACTTCAATACGGAGATCACGCGCCTGCCCGAATTCTGTGCGCCTAATCTGCGCGCGCGCAACAACCGGGTCACGGTGGACGTCGAGGTGGCCGCCGCAGGCAGCGGCGTGCTCTATTCGCTGGGTGCGGTAGCCGGCGGTCTGGTGCTCTATATGGACGACGGTTACCTCCACTACGAATACAACTTCCTCGGTGTGGTGAGAACGCGCTTGCGTTCAGCGGACAGGATCGCGCCGGGTCCGCGTCGGTTCGATCTCGAGACCATGATGAGCGGGCCTGCGCCGGGTGCGGCTGCCGCGTTAGTCATGATGGTCGACGGCGTGGAAGTGACGCGGGCGACGACGCCGTTCACCGTCCCGCTTGCGTTCAGCGCGAGCGAAACCTTTAACGTCGGCGTCGACCTCGGTTGCCCGGTGACGCTGGACTATCGTGATCGCGCGCCGTTCAGATTCAATGGCCGGATCAACGACGTGCATATCGTGTATCTGCCATGATCGACTACATCGTGATCGGCGGTGGATCGGCGGGCTGTGTGTTGGCAGCCCGCTTGAGCGAGGATCCACGGGTTCAGGTTTGCCTGCTCGAAGCAGGCAAGCCTGATAACAGCCCATTGATTCAATGTCCGGCGGGGCTTGCCGCGTTGATCCCGTATCCCATCTTCAACTGGGCGTTCAAGACGATGCCCAACTCCGGGCTGAACGGCCGGATCGGCTACCAGCCGCGCGGCAAGGCGTTGGGCGGGAGTAGTTCGATCAACGGGATGATGTATATCCGTGGCGACCGGGCCGACTACGATCAATGGGCAGAAGAGGGCAATGCCGGCTGGAGTTATGACGAGGTGTTGCCGTACTTCAGGAAGTCGGAGAACAACGCGTTCTGGGGCAGCAATGCGCATCACGGCGCAAGCGGCCCGCTCAACGTGGCGGATGTGCTGGAACCGAGCGTCTATGCAAGAGCGTTTGTCGAGGCCGGCGTACAGGCGGGGCATTCGCCCAACCCCGATTTCAATGGCGATCATCAACTGGGCATTGGACTGACGCAGGTCACGCAAAAGAACGGCGAACGCTGCAGCACCGCCAAGGCGTTCCTGACACCGAATCTCGACCGGACGAACCTGCAGGTCATCACCGGTGCGCAGGCTACGCGAATCCTGATGGACGGCAAGCGCGCGGTTGGTGTCGAGTTTCAACAAGGCGGCGCAATCAAGGTTTTGAAAGCCACGCAGGAAGTTTTGTTGTCGGCCGGCGCCTTGCAGTCGCCACACATTCTGATGCTGTCGGGCATTGGGCCTGCCGGGCATTTACAGCAGCACGGCATTGACGTCGTCCATGATTCACCGGGCGTCGGCAAGAACCTGCAGGATCACATCGATATTGTTCACAGCTACGAAGCCGGTGCGTCGCGAGGGCTGTTCGGCGTGTCGCTGTCGGGCGTGTGGTCTGTGGCGAAGGGCATTCGCACCTGGGCGAAATACCGACGCGGCGTGCTGACGTCCAACTTCGCGGAAGGCACGGGCTTTGTGAAGACGCTGCCGGAAGAAAGGCGCCCGGATGTGCAGCTCGTGTTCATCGTTGCAAAGCTGATCGACCACGGCCGGAAGATATTGATCGGTAATGGCTACTCGGTTCACTGCGGCCTGTTGCGCCCCAAATCCCGCGGCAGCGTTTCATTGGCGAGCGCCGACCCGTTGGCGGCGCCGCTGATCGACACCAATTTCCTGGCCGATCAGGACGACGTGAGTCGCCTCATACGCGCTTTCAAACTGGTGCGCGGCATCATGCGTCAGCCGGCTCTCGCGCGATTTGGCGGCAAGGAATCCAGAAATTCGGCGCGCGCGCAGACCGACGCACAGATCGAAGCGTTCATTCGCAACCACGCTGACTGCGCCTATCACCCTGTCGGGACCTGTCGCATGGGTAACGATCCGCTCGATGTGGTCGACGATCAATTGCGCGTGAAAGGGGTGCACGGTTTGCGTGTTGTCGACGCGTCGATCATGCCGAACATCGTGTCGGGCAACACCAATGCACCGACCATCATGATCGCGGAGAAAGCCGCCGACATGATCAAGGCCGCGTTGGCCGAGATCAAAGAAGGATCATGCTGCACTGGATGCCCCTCGTGAAGGCACGATCGCGCGGTACACAAAATTAGAGCTGCGGCGGCATCGAGAAAGAGGCGAAACGCAAAGCGCTTTCCGTTTCATTTCACCGTTTGCCAGGCGCTGCGATGGCTCATCATCTTGATCTCCAAAGGAGCAGAACCATGGGTGTTCTCGACGGAATCCGCGTCGTGGAAATAGCGGGTATCGGGCCGGGTCCTTTTTGCGGCATGTTGCTTGCCGACATGGGCGCCGAAGTCATCCTGATCGAGCGCGCCGACGCCAACGATGGCGGCATGCTCGATCTCGGCAAGAGCGCTATCGTCAATCGTGGCAAACAGTCCATTGCGCTGAACCTGAAGGACACGCGCGCGATTGACGCGGTCCTGCGGCTCATCGAGGGTTCAGACGCGTTGCTCGAAGGCATGCGCCCAGGCGTGATGGAGCGGCTGGGGCTCGGGCCGGAGATGTGTCTCTCACGCAATCCACGCCTCGTATACGGCCGGATGACCGGATGGGGACAGACGGGGCCGTTGGCGCAGTGCGCCGGCCACGACCTGAATTACATCGCGCTCTCCGGCGCGCTGTGGTTCGCGGGCGAACCCGGCAGGCCACCCATGCCACCGCCCACGCTATTGGGCGATCTGGGCGGTGGCGCGCTGTATCTCGCGATGGGCGTGCTTGCCGGCATCCTGGGCGCTCGCCGTACCGGTCATGGCCAGGTGGTGGATGCTGCCATCGTCGACGGCAGCGCCAATCTGATGAACCTGCTGCTCTCGGTGCATGCCGCAGGGCATCAGCCTATCGAACGCGGGCGCGGCCTTCTGGACGGCCCGCACTGGAGCGGCACCTACGCGTGTGCCGATGGCCACTTTGTCAGTGTCCAGGCGCTGGAGCCGCAATTCAATGCGCTGCTCTTCAGCAAGCTTGGGCTCGGTGACGATCCGGATTTCCGGCAGCCTTATCACCCGCATCGATGGCCTGCCCTGCGTGACCGGTTGGCGGTGGTATTCGCCACGCAACCCCGGCAGCATTGGATCGATTTGCTCGAAGGCAGTGATGCCTGTTTCGCGCCGGTGCTGACGCCTGTCGGAGCCATGACGCACCCGCATATGGCCGCTCGCGGCGTCTATGCGGAGCGCGACGGGGTATTGCAGGCCGCCCCGGCGCCGCGATTCTCCGCGACCCCGTCCGGCGCCCCTAACGCCGTACCGCGCCGTGGTGAACATGGCCTTGCGATCCTCCGAGCCATCGGGCTTGGCGAAGACGAGATCGTGCAATTGCTCGCCGCGCACTGAGGCCACGTCACACGCAACTTATCGCCGGGACCTGCGACTTCATTCCAATGACCTGTAGCAAACCACAGTTCTCCATACGATCAACACATTCGCCAATTTCTTGAGGCCGACGCCTTCGTCGAGCGTCCTGATCACCGAAAAGTATGGAGATGTCATGAACGAAGACGTTTTGTTGTACGACGTCGATGGGTCTGTTGCCCGTTTGACGCTGAATCGCCCAAAGGCGATGAATTCGCTGAACCTGGCGATGCTTGCGGAACTGGATCGCCGTCTAACGCAGATCGAGGCCGACGATGAGATGCGTGTGCTGGTGCTTACCGGTGCCGAAGCAGCCTTCTGTGCGGGCGCAGACCTGAAGGAAGTATTGGCGGGCCAAGACCTGGGTCCCGGCGAAGCGGATTTTCTCGATCGTGCGAACCAGGTGTTTGGCCGGCTGCGCAATTTCCCGAAGCCCGTGATCGCCGCGTTGAACGGCGTCACGATGGCCGGCGGCCTGGAACTGGCGATGTGCGCGGATCTGGTGATTGCCGCCGAGACCGCCACGCTCGCCGACGCGCATGCCAACTTCGGCGTGTATCCGGGCGCGGGTGGCGCGGCCGTCCTGCCGCGGCTCATTCCGCTCAACATGGCGATGTATCTGCTGCTGACCGGCAAGTCCCTGTCGGCCACCGAGATGAAGGCGTGTGGCCTCGTCTGCGAAGTGCACCCGGATGTGGAACTCGCCGAGGCCGTGCAGAAGCTCGCCACGCATATCGCGCGAAAGAGCCCCATTGCGTTGCGCCGCATGAAAGAAGTAGCGCGGCAATCCGCCGACAAAACGCGCGACGACGCGTTGCTGCACGAGCAGGTGATGCTGCGCCAGCACATGCGCACATTCGACTTCCACGAAGGCTTGCAGGCTTTCGCCGAAAAGCGCGCGCCCCGGTTTCAAGGCCGCTGAATCACATCGTAATGAGAACAGAAACATGAGCGATATCTATGTGGCCGGCGTCGGCATGACTGCCTTTGGGCGCCTGCTTGAAAAGTCGGTGTACGACATGGTCGGAGAAGCCGTAGCGCTTGCGTTGAAAGACGCCGGCTGCGGTACGGCCGACATTGGCGCCGCGTATTACGGGACCATGACGAATGGCCAGTTGCAAGGCCAAACCGCCATCCCCGGCCCGATTGCGATGCGCCGCCTCGGCATTGAAGGCGTGCCGGTATTTACGGTGGAAAACGCCTGTGCCACGGGTTCATCGGCATTCAACCTGGCGACGCTGGCGTTGCGTTCGGGCAGCTGCGATATCGCGCTGGCCGTTGGTGCGGAAAAGATGAATATTCCGGACAAGGCCAGGATGTTCGCGGCGTTCGACGGCGGCTGGGACGTCTCGACGGTGGAGCGCAACAAGGCGACGTTGCTCGCCATGGGCGAGGGCATGACGCCGCCGCCGGGCACCATGTCCGAGCGCCCGTACAGCGTCTTCATGGACGTGTATGCCGCGATTTGCCGCAACCACATGTTGCGTTACGGTACTACCCAGAGGCAGATCGCTGCTGTGGCGGCAAAGAACCATCAACACTCGGTGCACAACCCGCTGGCGCAGTTTCAACAGCCCTTCAGTATCGAGGAGGTATTGGCGTCGCCACCGATCGCCTATCCGTTGACCACGTTGATGTGTTCCCCGATCAGCGATGGCGCGGCCGCTGTCGTGCTGTGCAACGCAGCGGGACTGAAGAGGCTCAACGGCGCGGCTCGCCGTGCGGTGCGTGTGCTCGCCAGCGTCGTGCAAACCGGCACCACGCGCGGCCTCGATGAGCCGCACAAGATCATTGCCCACCGCGCGGCGAAAGAGGCATACGAACAGGCTGGCGTGGCGCCTGAAGACGTCAATGTCGCGGAGGTTCACGACGCGTCCGCGATCGGCGAAATTCTCAATGCCGAGTCATTGATGCTGGTGCCTTTCGGCGAAGGCGGACCGGCAGCGGAGCGAGGCGACTTTACGGTCGGCGGCCGCATGCCGATCAACCCTTCCGGCGGCCTCGAATCGAAGGGCCACCCCATTGGCGCAACCGGCCTCGGCCAGATCCACGAACTGGTGACCCAGTTGCGCGGCGAAGCGGACAAGCGGCAGGTGGACAACGCCCGCATTGCGATTCAGGAAAACGGCGGCGGTCTTTACGGTATCGAAGAGGCCGTGGTGGCCATCACGATTCTTGCCAAACAGTAAGTCATTCAGGGAAGCCTAGAGATGGGATACGTATTCAGGACGGAAGAGCAGCGAGGCGCGGTGGACGGACTGCGGCGCTATCTGGCAGACAAGGCCGATCCCTTGTTCAACAAGGAGTATCGCGACAGGTTCGTGCCGAAGGAGCAGATGGGTGAGTTCATGCGTGAGCTTAGCCAGTTCGGCCTGATTTCGGGTACCGTGGGTGAAGAGCACGGCGGTCTGGGTCTTGATTGGCTCACGATGATCATGCTGTTCGAAGAAGTGGCGGCCACCTCGGTCGATCTGTCGGTGCCGGTGCTGATCAATGGTTTCTGTGCGCAGATGCTCGCGAGGCTGGCGCCTGCGCATCTGCGCGAACGCTATCTGCCGGGACTGCTCAAGGGCGAACTGTTCTGCAGCGCGGGTATCTCCGAGCCGGACGTTGGCTCCAACGTGCTGGAGATCAAGACGCGCGCCCGGCGGGATGGGGATCATTACATCATCAACGGCGAGAAGACGTGGATCAGTAACGGCGCCTATTCGGACATTCTGATCTGCACGTGCCGGACCGGCGACGATCCGCGCCGCGGCCTGACGCACTTTCTGCTCGACCGCAAAGAGCATCCGTACGAGGTTCGGGATATTCATAAGATCGCCTGGAACAGCCAGTCGACGGCGCAGATATTCCTTAGCGATGTCCGTGTGCCGGCCAGCAACATGCTCGGCAACGAAGGGGAAGCGCTGAAGAACACGTTAACGATGTTCGAACGCTCGCGTGTTTTCGTCGCCGCGCAGGGTCTCGGTATTGCACGGCGCGCATTGGAAGAGGCGACGCGCTATGCCACGGAGCGCAAACAGCACGGCAAGGTGATTGCCGGGCACCAGCTGATCTCCGCGATGCTGGCCGAAATGGCCACGCATGTCGACGCCAGCCGTCTGCTGACCCAGCGTGCTGCATCGATGATCGAAGCGGGAGTGCCCGCCGAGATGGAAGCAGCCATGGCCAAATATTTTGCCTGTGAAGCCGCGGTGACAATCGCCCGCCAGGCGGTGCAGATTCACGGCGGCAATGGGGTTACCAAGGAGTTTCTGGTCGAGAAGCTGGCGCGCGAAGCGATTGTTGTGCCGATTCCGGAGGGCACGACCCAAATCCAGCAACTCATCATCGGGCGCGCGCTGACTGGGGTCAACGCATTCTGATGCGTGGCGGCGCTCACGGCGCTGCCCGCACCAGGGCCTTTCAAATTCTCAACTTATATTCGGATATCCCATGCGTATTCAGGACAAAGTCGTCGTTATCACCGGGGGCGCTTCGGGGCTTGGTTTGGCCACCGCGCTGTACCTCACGCAGGAAAAGGGCGCCCGTGTCGCTATTTTCGATTTGAATGTCGAAGCCGGTGAAAAGGCGGTAGCCGATATCGGCGCCGATCGCGCGATGTTCGTGCAAACGGACGTCAGCAGCGAAGAGTCGGTGCAAAAGTCTGTCGGCGAGGTCATGGCCCGCTTCGGCGCCATTCACGTCTGTATCAACGGCGCGGCCGTGCCGACCGCATTCAAGGTGTTGGGCAAGGAAGGCAAGGCAGCGCCGCTCGCAAAGTTCGCGCAGACGACCGCGGTCAATCTCAACGGCGTATTCAATGTGATGTCCAAATGCGCGGAGCAGATGGCGAGCAATGACCCTGAGGCGGGCGAAGAGCGTGGCGTGGTGATTAACGTTTCCTCGGGCGCGGCGTACGAAGGTCAGATCGGGCAGAGCGCCTACGCGGCGACCAAGGCCGGCATCATCGGCATGAACATGCCGGCCGCGCGTGAACTCGGCGCGATTGGGGTGCGCGTCAACGCGATCGCCCCCGGCCTGTTCCTGACGACTATGGTGGCGGGACTCGACGAGAAGGTGCTGACGATGCTCAAGGAGCAGATGGAAGCGCCGAAGCGTTTGGGCGACATGCGCGAGTTTGCGCACTGCTGCGCGTTCATTATCGAAAACGCTTACCTGAATGGCGAAACCATTCGTCTCGATGCTGCGTCGCGCATGCGTGCGAAATAGAGTCGGTTGAGGATCGGTTCAGGATCGGTCGATCCCCGAACGTTTCAAAGACTGGTGCTGGAAGAGAGTAAAAAATGAGATTGGCAGACTATTTCGATGCGGTAGCGCAGCTTCACCCGGACAACCTGGCGTTTGTCGACGGCGCCACCCGCATGACATACGGCGAGGCCAAAAAATACGTACATGCGGTAGCGCACTGCTTGACGCGCGCGCGCGCGGCAGGTGCGGGCACGCATGCGGCAATCTATGCGCCCAACGACTACCGGGTCAGTCTGCTGCACCTGGGTATCAACCTGGCCGACGCTGCGTGGCTGTCCGTCCACATTCGCAATTCGGTTGAGACTAACGCCGAGGTGCTCGACTACTTCGACACCGACATGGTGTTCTTTCACAGCTATTTTGAAAGCAGCATGCCGGTGCTGAAAGCGAAGCTGTCGAAAGCCAGACTGTATGTCTGCATCGACCGCGCATCGGAACACGGGATGTCGATGGATGAATGGCTGAAAGACTGCTGGAAGCCTTTCCGCAATCAGCCGGAGGACCCGGCCAAGCGTGCGTTCCTGCAACCTACCGGCGGCACGACCGGGCCGTCCAAGGGCGCGGTGCACACGCATCGGAGCCTCGAGTTCATGGGGCTGGGTCTCACTTCGGCGTTCGGCATCACGTCCAGTTCGCGGCACTTGTGCGTGGCGCCGCTGACGCATGCCGCCGGGCTGCTGGCGCTTGGCTTCACGATCAAGGGCGGTGTCAACATTCTCATGCCGGGTTTCGATCCAGATGCCGTGTTGAGCTTGATCGAAGCGGAAAAGATCACGCACCTTTACCTGCCGCCTACCGCCGTCTACGGTCTGCTGGCGCATCCGAAGACCCGGAAGACGGACTTCTCTTCGTTGCAGGCCTTCATCGTCGGTGCGGCGCCGATCGCGCCGGAGAAGTTCAAGGAAGCAGTTCAAGTGTTTGGACCGGTCATGTATGAAAGCTTCGGGCAGACAGAGACGCTGGTGCCGATCCTGGTCAAAGGTCCTGCGGACTACCTGATGCCGGATGGCAGCTTCGACGAGGATGTGGTGAGGGCGGCGGGTAAAGCGGTCGACGTCGCGTGTCTCGCCATCATGGACGCCGAAGGCAACCTGTTGCCTGCCGGTGAACGTGGCGAGATCGTCGTGCGCTCGTCGATGGTTATGCAGGGCTACTACAAGAAGCCGGACGACACGGCTGCGGTTTCGGCATTCGGCTGGCACCACACCACCGATGTCGGCGTGCGGGACGCACGGGGCTACGTCACCATCGTGGATCGCATGAAGGACATGATCGTCACCGGCGGCTTCAATGTTTTTCCCGTCGAAATCGAGAAAGTCATTCAGAACCATCCCGCCGTTCTCGATTGCATTGTGATCGGCGTGCCGGATGACAAATGGGGCGAGGCGGTGAAAGCGGTGGTTCAGCGCAAGCCCGGGCTGACCGTTTCCGAAGAAGAGATCATGGCGCTCTGCAAGGAGCATCTGGGCAGCACGAAGACGCCAAAGAGCGTCGAGTTCTGGGTCGACCTGCCGCGCAGCGCGGTGGGCAAGCTGCTCAAGAAAGACGTTCGGGAAAAGTACTGGGGTGAGCAGTGGCGATCGGTGTAGGTGCCGATCTACCGATCCGCTGCAGGCGTGCCGCCTGAAGCGCGAGATGTAGCGGGATACGTGCTCGATCGAGACCGCGCCGAGAAAGAGGGTGAACCGGAATGCCGAAATGAACGATGCCATTGAAAATCTGCGGGACGTATTGGCCCGGCAGCGTGATGCATGCCGCGCCAGCCCCTATCCTGAGTTGAAGCAACGCAGGCGCGAGTTGAAAACGGTGCGAGAGGCCTTGAGCCGCTATCAGGATCGACTCGCGGCGGCGATGAGCGACGATTTCGGCCGCCGCTCCGAGTTCGAGTGCAAGATGCTGGACGTGATGTTTCCTGCGTTGCAGATCGACCATGCGCTTGCCAACCTGCGGCGTTGGATGAAGCCGCAACGGCGGCGCACGGACTTGCTGTTTCGCACCAACAGCGCCAAAGTGGTCTACCAGCCTAAAGGCGTTGTCGGCGTGATCGCGGCATGGAATTTCCCGATCGTCGAGGCAGTGGGGCCGATGATCACGGCGCTCGCAGCGGGCAATCGGGTGATGATCAAGATGTCGGAATTCTCGCCCCGCAGCACGCTGGTTCTGTGCGAGATGCTGGCTGAGATATTTCCGGAAAATCAGGTGGCGGTGTTTGGCGGCGGCGTGGATGTTGCTCGGGCCTTTGCGAGCTTGCCGTTCGATCACATCGTGTTTACCGGTTCGCCTGCTGTCGGAAAAGAGATCATGCGTGCGGCGTCCACCAATCTGACACCTGTCACACTGGAGCTCGGCGGCAAGTCGCCTGCGATCGTCGCACCTTCAGCGTCGCTGGCGGCCGCGGCGCGCTCGATCGCGCACGGCAAGGCATTCAACGCGGGGCAGGCCTGCGTGGCACCGGATTATGCATTGGTGCCACGCGATCGGATCGACGAATTCGTGGCAGCCGCAGTAAGCGCATTCCGACGCATGGTTCCCGACCCGGCCGGCGATCCGAACTACACGTACATCGCTTCCGACCGCCACGCCACGCGCGTGCATGAGTTGCTCGCCGATGCGGTGGCCAAAGGCGCCACCGTCACCTCGTGCGGCACCGGCAACGGCAACGGCTCGCGAGCCGTGCCCATGCAGATCGTGACGAACGTGACGCCCCATATGCGGATCATGCAGGAAGAGCTGTTCAATCCCATCCTGCCGGTGATGGCCTGCGATTCGCTGGACGAAGGCATCCGGTACATCACGGCGCGGCCTCGTCCGCTGGCGTTGTACTACTACGGTACGGACGCGGGCGAAATCAAACGATTGGAGCAGGACGTTCACGCCGGTGGCATGACCGTCAACGATTGGGCATGGCACGTTTTCCAGGGTGACTTGCCGTTTGGCGGCACCGGCAATTCGGGAATTGGAAGCTGGCGCGGGCCGGAGGGATTCAGAGCGCTGTCGCACGGCAAGTCGGTATTTAGGATGAGGCGCTGGTTCCCGATCGGTCTGTTTCGTCCGCCCTACGGCACGCGCGTTCAACGGCTGATATCGAAGCTATTCCTTGGGTATCCCGACCCGGCCTTGAACATTCCGTGTTCATATGAAAATGAAGCCCGCCGGTATGGTTCGACGGCGCAAGACATAAGCAGAGAGTCGACATGAGAGCCCTACACCTGATCCAGGCCCGCGGGGCTTCCGGCGCCGGCGTGTACCAAGGTTCGAAAGCCTATGCGTGGACCGTGTTCGCCTTGAGCTTCGGATTGATTCTGTCGGACTACCTGTCGCGCCAGGCGGTGGGCGCCGTCTTCCCGTTTCTCAAACCGGTGTGGGGCGTATCGGATTCGCAACTGGGCGCGCTCGTCAGTATCGTGTCGCTGGTGGTCGGCGTGATGACCCTTCCGTTGTCGCTGATCGCGGATCGTTGGGGGCGCGTCAAAAGCATTACGCTGATGGCGTTCGTCTGGTGCTTCGCCACCATCGCGTGTGGCATCGCGACCAGCTACACGCAGATGCTCGCGGCGCGCGCAATGGTGGGGTTTGGCGAGGCCGCCTATGCGGCGGCGGGCGCGGCTTTGCTTGCCCACACTTTCCCGGAAGACAAGCGTTCCGCGGTATTGGGGGCGTTTCAATCGGGCGGCATCTTCGGTTCCGTGATGGGCGTGGTGATTGGCGGTGCGGTCGCGAGCCAGTTCGGCTGGCGCTATGCCTTTTTCGCGGTCGGCGCGCCGGGCCTGCTGCTCGCCGTCCTTTACCCTTTCTTTGTTCGCGATTACCAGGTGCCTGCCTTGCAACAGGGCGCTTCGGGCCAGTGCGTCAATGGGCGGCCGCGGTTTGCCGAAGTATTCAAACATGTGTTCGCCGCGCGCTCCGGCAACTTTACGTTCGCCGCGTTCGGTCTGCAGCTGGGGATCCCCGCCATTCTGATTGCATGGGTGCCGACATACTTCAATCGCTTCTACGGCTATGACCCGAAGAAGGCGAGCCTGATCGCGGCGGTGGTGGTGCTCCTGCTGGGTATGGGCATGCTCTTTGGAGGCGGCGTGGCCGATTGGCTGAGCAGGGGACGGCCTCGCTATCGGGCGCTCGTGCCTGCCGCTTACGCGCTGATTTCCGCGTTGATGCTGTTTGCGGCATTCGCATTGCCGCCTGGCTTAGCGGGGCTTGTGCTGCTGCTCGGCGGCGCGCTCTTCGCCGCGGCGCATGGGGGCGCCGCGGTGGCGATGCTGATCGACGTCACCAATCCCGCCGTTCACGCCACCGTGACGGCAACTGCGGTGCTGGGCGCCAATCTGCTTGGCACGGCACCAGGTCCGTATCTGGTGGGACTCCTTTCCGACGTGACGAATCTGCGCACAGCGCTCACTGTTGCGCCGCTGATGTCGCTGAGCGCAGCGGTTCTATTTCTGCTTGCCGCGCGTTACTACGAAGCGGATATCGCCGCGAGGAAGGCTGCCGGCTAGGAACGGCAGCGGTTTTTGTCTGCGCGGCATGCGGCATGCCGTACGTCGTACGCCGCGCGATTCTGGCGACACTCTGAAAGACCTCCTTTTTGGCCGCAATGACAGGCGCGGGAACCGCTCGTCCCATACGATTAGCCATCGACGCAATACGGCCGGAGCCGGCCGTATTGCGGGGCTGATTTAGTCAAATCTCAAGCGGGTTGCTTGTTCTTCAAAGGCCATAGCCATGACTTCTGCTTCGCACTACTGGGTGGCCGCCTGCCGCCGTCAAGCATGAATGCCCCAACCGCGGCATCGCTGACCGGCATTCATCTGATGGCGAAGCCCATCGGCGCGCTTTGCAATCTCGATTGCGGCTATTGCTTTTACCTCGAGAAACAAAACGCGTTTCCGCCACGCGAGCGCTTTCGTATGTCCGATGAGGTCCTTGAGGCTTACGTCCGGCGATATATTGCGGCTCAGTCGGCGCCTGAGGTCGAATTCACCTGGCAGGGCGGTGAACCCACCTTGCTGGGGCTGCAATTCTTCGAGCGCGCCGTGGCATTGCAGCGCAAGTTCGCTCAGGGCAAGCTGATTCGCAACACCTTGCAGACCAACGGCACCTTGCTCGACGACGAGTGGGGTGCGTTTCTTCGACGCGAGCGTTTTCTCGTGGGCGTCAGTCTGGATGGTCCGCGTGAGCTTAACGACGTGGCGCGCCCCGACAAGCGCGGCCATTCGAGTTACGACGACACCGTGCGTGGTTTGGCCGTCTTGTCGCGTCATGGCGTGGATTTCAATGTGCTGGTGACAATATCCAGCACCAATGTCCATCAGCCGTTGGAAATCTATCGTCATCTGAAGGAACTAGGCGCGCGTTTCATCCAGTTCAATCCGGTCGTCGAGCGGGTGGCTCAGCCTGAGGAAAAGGTCATCGGACTGCATTTTGCCGTGCCCCCGTCGCTCAGCTTGTCTGCCGTAGCGAAAGCGAAGCCAGTGGCACGTAGAGAAACAGCGGTGACGTCGCTGACGGTGAGCGCGCTTGCGTACGGTGCATTTCTGTCCGCGGTATTCGATGAATGGGTTCGCAACGACGTTGGCACGGTTCACGTGATGAACTTCGAATGGGCGCTCGCGTCGTGGTGCCAGTTGCCTGCGGGCGCGTGCATCTTCAGCCCGCGTTGCGGCAAAGCCGCCATCGTCGAGCACGACGGCAGTGTTTACGCTTGCGACCATTTCATGTACCCGGAATATCGCCTCGGCAACGTGATGTCGGACGACCTGGGCAGCATGATGTCCTCGCAGGTGCAGACCGACTTCGGCATGGCGAAGGAAACCTCGCTCCCCGCCAAATGTCTGCGCTGTGAATTCCGCTTCGCGTGCCATGGCGAGTGCCCCAAGAACCGCTTTATCGAATCGGAAGACGGCGAACCGGGGCTCAATTATCTGTGCGCCGGCTATCAGGCCTATTTCCGTCACATCACACCCGCAATGAACATCATGGCGCGGTTGCTGGGGCAGGGCAAACCGGCGGACCAGGTGATGGACATCATCCGGTGCTGACGCCGAACCCGCGATGTCTCGCCCGACGACCGCGGCGGGACGTCCGGTCTGAATGATCATCCGATATGGCTGACGCGAACGACTTCAGACGCGTATTGGACAACGATGCTGCTTCGACGACCTGTCGTGCGGCGTTGACCGTTGAGGGCTGGTGAGCGGCTTACACAAGCCGTTCGGCGGCTGGCTGCTGACCACGAGTCTCGCAGGTTGCTGGTTTTGGAAAGTGATTCAGCACGGAAATTTCTGGTTGCCACATGGACGCCGGATCAGGTAATCCAAGGAGACAAAATGAAAAGAGGCTTTGCAGTTGCAATTGCAGTGGCAACAGTCGGTAGTACTGCGCATGCACAATCGTCGGTAACAATGTATGGGGCAGTGGATACGGGGTTGCTTTATCAGAATACTTCGGCGGCTTCGTACAATCCCGCCGCGCCGAATACCGGCCACCTTTTCAAAATGAAAGACGGTGGCATCTATACCAGCATGCTCGGGTTCAAAGGTACGGAAGACCTGGGAGGCGGGTGGAAGACCAACTTCAAATTGCAAGGTTCATTTGACAGTACCAGTGGCAAATTTGGGTTGAGCGGTACCGCCGGCGTGGCGGCGCAATTCAATCAGGAGGCGTCGGTTGGCCTGGCCGGCCCGTACGGGTCGCTCACCATGGGCCGGCAGATTATCCCGCTGACCTACGCGATGGCTTACACCGATGTGCGCCAGGGTGGCTACTTCGGCAGTATTTTTACCGCGCTGGTCAGCATGAATTCCGCTGCGGGCTGGCCCGGAACCAGTACGAACGCACAGCTTGGGGCGGTGTTCGACGACAACGCCATTGTCTATGTCTCCCCGAACTTCGGCGGCGTGACCGCCAGCCTCGAATACGCGCCGGGTGGCGTAGCGGGGCAGGCGCAGGGCAGCACACGAGAATCGGCGGTTTTGCAGTACGACAACTATGGACTGAAACTCGCGGCAGCCTATTACAACGGGCATGATACCAATCCCAGTCCGACAAGCGTGGCGACCGGGCTGGACAACAACCGGTTCTACTACCTCGGTGCGCTGTATTCGATCAACGGCTTTACAGCCAGTACGTCGTTTAGCAACGGCCGCAATCCCGCCCATCCGAAGACCACTAATTTCGACATGATTTCCGGTGGCTTTGGCTATCGGTTCACGCCGGCTTTCGAGCTGACAAGCGGCGTGTATTACATCAAGGACGAAAACAACTCGGCGAACAAATCGACCGAAATTGTGCTCGGCGCGAACTACAGTCTTTCCAAGGCGACCACGCTGTATGCCCAGGTGGGTTACGTGGACAACCGGGGCAAGATGAATCAGTCGGTTGAGTATGGGCAGCCCGTCGCGCCGGGTATGAATACGACAGCGGCGATGATTGGTATTCGAAAGCGATTTTGAGCGTTCCCGCGTAAAGCGCCGCGCTGCCATGCCCCGTCCGACGTGTCGGGGGGCTGGCGGCGTCTCGGCAGGCGTGAGCGGAGCAGGGAGCGAACGATCGATAAACGCCCCCTTCATTATCAACATGTCGGCCACGCGCAGCCCATGATGCGCGATCATCAGTTCTCGATCCGCCCTATGATTAAGTTATCCCAGGGTGCGAGCTGGGCATCTCAGGTTCGCATCGGGCCATTCCGGAACAACTGCCTCGCTGGGCCAATAACTAATCGAACTCTCGACTGGAGAAGAACATGGTGAGCCTGGACACGCTGGAGACGCTGATGGCCGCTTCGCTGGTTCTTCTGCTCGGTCGGCAGATCCTTGCCCGGACACGCGTATTGCGAACCTACAGCATCCCGGAACCGGTAGTCGGCGGGTTACTTGTAGCGCTGCTGGTTTTTGGCTCAAGGAGCGTGTTTAAAATCGACCTGCGTTTCGATACAACGCTTCAAACGCCGCTGATGCTCACTTTCTTCGCCACCATCGGTCTGAACGCCGATCTCGCCGGGCTGAGAGCCGGCGGGCGTGCGCTACTTGTCTTTCTCGGTGCCGTGGTCGGCTTGCTCGTGATGCAGGATGCGCTCGGCATCGGTCTCGCCTGGGCGTTAGGACAAGAACGTGTGCTCGGCCTGCTTGGGGCGTCGGTGACGCTCTCAGGCGGCCATGGCACGGGTGCAGCCTGGGCCAAGGTGTTCGCGGAGCGTCACGGGCTCGCAGCGGCAACCGAGATTGCGATTGCCTGCGCCACGTTCGGCCTGATACTCGGCGGATTGATCGGCGGCCCGGTCGCGCGCTTTCTGATCACGCGCTACGGCCTTGCGCCCAACCCGGAATCCGAGGTCACAGACACGACCGGTTTCGAGCAGCCCAAAGCGGTTCGCCCGATCACGGCGGAGGCCTTCATCGAAACAGTGGCGCTGATTGCCGTTTGCCTCGCTGTCGGCTCGGCCATCGCATTGTGGTTGACCGGCACAGCGTTCGAGCTGCCCGCGTTCGTGTGTGTCCTGTTTGTCGGCGTTGTCCTGCGCAACGGGCTTGCGATGCCCGGCTGGTATCAGGTCTTCGAGCCCGCGGTGTCGCTGATCGGCAATGTCAGTCTCGGACTCTTTCTCGCGATCGCGCTGATGAGCCTGCGCTTAGGGGATCTGGCCTCGCTTGCGCTGCCGCTTTTCGCAATCCTGGTCGCGCAGGCGATCGCGATGGCCGTCTACGCCATGTTCGTCACCTTCCGGGTCATGGGGCGCAACTATGACGCGGCGGTGCTAGCCGCCGGACACTGTGGTTTCGGCCTCGGCGCCACGCCAACCGCGATCGCCAACATGCAAGCCATTACGGATCGGTTCGGCCCTTCACACCTGGCCTTCCTGGTGGTGCCGATGGTAGGCGCCTTTTTTATCGACATCGCCAATGCGATCGTCATCAAGTTGTTTCTGCTACTGCCAATTTATCCGTAAAGGCGACTGGGCCGACAGTGCGTATTTCACACCGGGCCGGACAGCGATTCCGTGCGCGGCGCCCGGCACGAGCAGAAGGCTCGCAACGACACGCGATCCATTGACTAGCGAGAGGCGGCAGCACCCGCTGCAGTTCCATCCTCCGTGCGCGGTACCGCGTCGTGTGCCAGCGGCGCCGGGAGTCCGGACTTGAGATGAACGTCGTGCTGCGGGAATGGGATTTCAACGCCCGCCTGCCGCAACTCACGTTCGATCGCCGTAAGCACATCGTGGGTGGCGGGAATTCGTTGATTCACGCCCTCGACAAAGAAACGCGCCTCAAAATCGAGTGAACTGTCGCCGAAAGCGAGGAAGAATACGCTAGGGGCGGGATTCGTGAGGACTTTGGGTGCCGAGCGCACTGCTTTCAGGATCGATTCGCATGTAGCCTTAGTGTCGGAGCCGTAGGCGACGCCGACCTTCAGCACCACCCGCGTGATGTGATCACTCAGCGTCCAGTTGATGACTCGCTCTGTGATGACGGTCTTGTTCGGTATCACCACTTCCTTGCGATCGAAGTCGGTCACTGTCGTGGCGCGCGCCTGCACACGGGTCACGACGCCGGTCACGTCTGCGACAGTCACGGTATCGCCGATACGGATCGGCCGCTCGAACAATATGATCAAACCGGAGACGAAATTTGCAAAAATCTCCTGCAGGCCGAAGCCGAGGCCCACGCCCATGGCTGCGACCAGCCATTGAATCCGGGACCAGTTGCCGCCCAGCACGCTAAACACCGTCATGACCGCCCCACCCACAATGACGTAGCGGGCCACGGTCCTGATGGCATAGCGGCTGCCGCCGGAGAGCCGTGCCCGGTCCGGGAAGGCAATATCAAGGAAGCCTCCGATGTTTTTGACCGCAACGACTGCGATAAATCCTATCGTCAGGGCGAGCATCACGCCCCCGAGGGTGACGGTGCGCTCCACCGTTTGGCCCTCCTCGACATCGGTATAGGACCAGAGAGCAATCTCGTTGAGCCGGCTCAGCCCTGGTAATGCGCCGTGCCAGACCACCAGCACGGCAATCACCAGCAGTACGGCGGACAACGCCCGCAACAAGCGTGTCGCCTGGGCTCCGATCGAGGCCAGGTCCGGTCGGTCCAGATTCTTGCGTGCCCCGTCGATCAGGACTTCCGACTCCCGATCCATGCCCTGCGTCCGCGCGCGCTCAAGTTCGTCGCGCCGGTCGCGCAACCAGCGCGCGGTCAGCGTATGGAACAGCGCGATCGCTGCCGCAGCGAGGCAACTGATTAGCGTGAGCCGGCCGAAGACCTGCGCGGCATTGTAAAAGCCAACCGCCGACAGTACCGTCAGCGATAGCGGCACCAAACAGGCGAAGATGTAGGCGGCATATTTCATGACCACGTCCCGGTCCTCCGCGGCTGGGCCGAAATACCGCGAGAGAACCCGGCCACCCGGCCGGAAGGTCATACCGATCACGCCGGCGAACACGATGAGCGCGAGCATATGAGTTAGGCGCCCCAGTGAGGCCCGCACGATGAGATCGTCGTACTGGGATGCGACCTGGTTGACGAAGCCAAGCGGCACCACGAGGAAAGTGAACACGCGCGATGCGCGGCGCAATGCACGCACTGACTGGGCGTCGAGTCCGAAATGCAGTTGGGCAATGCCATCGCGACGAAACAGCCTTGAGAAGAACAGCCCTGCGAGTACCCCCCACGCCGCCGGGCCGAGCCCTTCGCCGACAGCATTGGCAAATTCCGAGGCCGTCGGCGAGGTGACGATCAGGTTGCCGACCGTCCAGACGGCTAGCGGTATCGGCGCAACGACGAGCAGGGTCGTGCCAAGGGCCTGCACGGTGGCGGTGACGTCGGGGTCGCCCTCTGCTCCCTTGCGCTCGGACAGGCGTCGCAGACGCGCAAGCAGACGCTTGCGCGCCGCCACGATGGCGAACGCGGCGCCAAACAGGACAAGCACCTGCAGCGAGCGTTGCTGCGCCTGATCCTTGATGGTTTCGCCCACCTCGCGCCAGCCCGTTGGCGAGGCGAGCCACAACAGCGTCTGCGGCAAATCGCTGAAGGACCGTTCGGACAGGGGGGCCACAGGCACCCAGAACAGCGCCTTGTCGATCAGGCTACGATAGTCTTGCGCGGTGCTCAGGAGCTGGTCCTCGGCGGCGACGAGTTCGTCCAGCGTGTTCAGGTAGGTTCGCTGCGAGGTCGATAGCCGATCGAGCAGTTCCCTGCGGTCCGCAATCAGGACTACCGCTTCGCCACGCAGGGCTGCCAGTTCTGCCGGGCGCGTGCGTGCAGCCTCTTTGCGCACGACGGCGTCGAGCTCTTCGTCCGGGTTCGCGAGACGACGTTGTTCGCGCTCGACCTGGAACGCAGCCGCAGCGATCGACTCAGCGGCGCGCGCCCGTTCGCCGCGCGCGCGACGGAACTGCTCCGCTTCAGGCAGCGCGGCAGCGCGCTCCGCGAGCACCCGGGCCAGTGATTCCGTGAGCTTGCTGCGCGCGAGGCTGAGGCGCGCGCGCTGAAAATCGACCGCCAGCTGTTCCGCCTCCGCCGTGCGCCGATCGCGAGCTTGCCGCAGCGACTCGATTTCTTTCGCGGTCCCGGCAAGCTGCGCCGAGGTTTGGACATTGGCCGCCGCCAACCGATTCAGGGTGGGACTGCGGTCCACCAACTGCCGCTGGCGTTCGGAGGCCTCTTCCTCGGCACGCCGGGCGTCATCTACTCGACGCTGATCGACGAGCGCCACCAGCCGCTTCAGGTCGGCATCGTCGCGCTGCAATTGCGTGCGAATCACGTCCCGCCGCAGTTGCGTCAAACGGGCCAAAAGAGGTTGCGCATCGAGGCGGCTGCGCAAGGCATCAGCCTGAGCTTCGCGAACCAGCAGCGCGGCCCGCCTGGCCTGCGTCTCCGGTATGGTGAGCAAAGTCTGGCGGGATGCACCTGAAGCGGTCTGGATTTCCTCGCGCGACCGTTCCAGACCGGCTTGCGCCTCGCGCTGCGCGTTGCGCAGTTCCGCGGGCTCCGTGTCGACACGTTCGATTTCGAGGTCGAGCATCGTGAGTTCGGCGCGCGCGGCGGCCTGGCGGGTCTCGGCCTGGGCTCGCGCCTGCTCCAGGTCATTGAGTGTGCTGCCGGCACTCAACGGGGCCGAACCCGCCCGGTCTGATTCAGAACGAAGCTGTTCCAGCGTCCGCTCCAGATCACGAATCTGGTCCGGCGCATCGCGCATCAACTGACGATAGGTCTGCGCCTGGGCACGCAGCTCGGGAACCCGCTCCAGATCCGCGAGCGTTGCGCGGGACAGTTCCGCTATGCGCGCCTTGGTGGGCGGATCGATGTCCTTGCGGACCTCGGCTTCCCGGGCCGTGCGCCGCACCTGTTCGACGGTCAGGTCAGCGTTCGAACGAACCACGGGAGGCTCCCCCTGCGCGAGCACAGCCGTCATGGTTGCGCCGACCAGCAATAGTCGCGCGATGGTCAGGGGACTAAGCAGACGGGTTTTGTCTGGACTACTGCCGACGTAAACCACCACCGCCACCCCTTGCGCCGCCCGCGCCGTTGGCTCTCCGGTCGACACCGCCTCCCGGTTGCGCGTAGCGTTGACTCTGGGTCGCACCTCTCTGACGATTCTGCATGTCGTTGTTCAGCTCTCCAAAGGAAGGCTGCGCGCTGGTCCGGTTGATGCCACCCGCAGCATTTTGAGGCTGGGCAGTGGCCCTGCTCGGCGGTGCTGGCGTGGTGCGCTGCTGCTGATAGTTCTGGGCGCTTTGCTGAGTGGTCCGGGGATTCGCCGGCTGGGCTCCCGCGGGGCGTTGCTGCTGAACGCTCTGGGCGCTTTGCTGAGTGGTTCGGGGATTCGCCGGCTGGGCTCCCGCGGGGCGTTGCTGCTGAATGCTCTGGGCGCTTTGCTGAGTGGTTCCGGCGTTACCGGGCCGAGCTCCTGCGGCGCGCTGCTGCTGATTGTTCTGCGCGTTTGGCCGAGTCGAGCCGGTGTTCGTCGCGGAGGGCGTGCGCTGGGGCTGCGCGGCTTGCACTTTTTGCGGCGACGACTGCGGCGTCGGTTTGTTCACGTTGGACCAGGAACCGTTATCGTACTTCTGCCAGCTCCCACCCGTGTTCTTGTACACATTGCCATCACGTCCGGCGTAAAGGTCGCCGTTTGCCGTCTTGCCCGCTACGGCTCTGCCGTTGGCCGTGCTTCCAGCAATCGCCTTGCCGCCAGCCGAATTCTGATAAGTCCCGACCGAGCCCTTCGCTGTGGTGGCATGCTGCGTCGCCGCCCACTGGTTCCCCTTCGTCACGACAGAGCTTCCCCATTGGCCATACGCGTTCGATCCCTGACGGGTGGCGGCATAAGCGCCGGTGTAGGGGTTATAGGCCTGCGCGACGCTCGCGCTGCCGTACTTGCCGGAAGCCGTGGCGCCGCGCGCGTACGTCCCGGTATAAGGATTGTACGAAGCGCCCCACTGCGCGCTACCCGCCGGGCCATAGGCACTGCCGCGTACGCCGCGCGCGCCGGTATAGGGGTTGTAGGCCGGGTATCCATACGGCGCCGGACGCGGATAGTAGATGGGATACGGCCCGTAGCCCACGCGGACATAGGGCGGATAGTAGTAGCCGTTGCCTTGCGCAACGATCGCGCCGACAGCGGCGCCTGCGATAAACATGCCGAGATATCCGGCGGTATAGCTGGCCTGGACAGAGCCGCCCGGCACGACCTGTTGTGTCACGTAAGTGACGTTATAAACGGGCGAGGCCGGCGGGATCGTATAGATCACCTGAGGCACTGAACTGCTGGTTTGCCAGGGTCCGGCCGGCGATGGCGAATCGAACCATACGCCCCGCGAACAGAGGTAATAGTGATTCTGCACCTTGATGATCTTGTCGGGCGTGTTGGTTGCGTAGGCGAGCGTGGTGCCTTCGATCGGTGCGAAATTTGGCTCGCCGCTGTAGGCGACCTTGATCTCGGCCGCCGCGGCAGCAGGGTTGACTTCAACCGTCGTCGGAATCTGCGCGAGCAGCACCGCGTCGTTGGCCTCCGGCGTGCCCGGCACGGAAGCGAGGACTCGCGAGGCCGGGCTGTCGCGAGGAATTCTGGCGAAATCGGCCGGTAGCTGGTTGGTTGCGAACGTCCATGGCCCGCTGGGGTTGGGCGACGAAAACCAGCGGCCTGCCGTCAGATAGTAGTAGATCTTGGTCGGCGCATAGACGAACACGTCGCTATCGGTATTCTTCGCGAACACCAGTCCTGTGCCGGGGATCGCGGTGTAAACCGGTTGGCCGTCGAACACGATCAGCTCAGCCGGCGTACTGCTGAAGAAGACCGCCGGCGGCTTCGCAGCGTGCTTCGCAGACGGTGGAATGAAGGGCTTCAGATCCGTCCAGGTGGGGTCGGCAGGAATCTTCGTCATCTTGGCTGGGAGTGTCTTCGTTTCCGCCCAGCCGGTTTTCAGGTCGGTCGACGTCATCCACGATTGACCGGTGAACAGGTAGTACTGGTGGGCGGCGTTGTCGACGAACAGTGGCCAACTGGCGTTGACCACGAATGTGACATCTGAATTCTGGATCGGCGCGGGTACCGGGTCGCCATCCACAAACAGCAGGACCGCCGGCCCGAAACTGACAAAGATGGCCGGTGGATCGCTCTTGACGGCGACGACCGGTGCGGCCTGTTTCTTGTCTATGCTCGCCACCAGCCGATCCATCGACAAGGTCAGCGACGCCTGCGGATTGAGAAACTTTCGCACCAGCTGATCCAGCTTCTGGCTCGTTGCCTGGTCCGTGCCGGGGAAAGCGGTGCCGGTAATTTGCGGACTGCTCAGAAGTACGTTGCGACTGTCGATATCCACGTCAGTGTGCATTTGCATCGTGATCACGCCCACCTGTGGCTTGCCACCGCGCGGGGTGATGCTAATCGCCATTCGACCGGTCAGTTCCTTGAAGTCTTTCCAGTCGTCGATCTGTGGCTGGTAATAGGTGAGGGTCGCGTCCCCCTGGACCATTTCACGTGGCCAACCAGGGTCTTGAGTCGCGGCGCGGCTCGGCTGCATGGCCGACAACGCCAGTGCCAGCGCCAACACTCGGATGGGCAGTCTGGAAGTCACAATGCTTTGCTCCTGTCCGCCTCACGGCACTTCCGCAGCGCGACCCGTGCCAGGGACGGAAGGCGAATGAGCAGATACGGGGTACGGCTGTTGGCGGCCGGGTCGCGATTGTCGTCAGTGGTGCAGCTAAAAAGATAGGTTCACTACCGCGCATATGCAATTGGACCTTGGTCCAATTGCATGCAGCCGCGCGGCGAGCAAGATGCGCAACAGTAAGAGGGCATGGCCAGATTTCGTCAATCGTGCGATTCGGGGAAACACGGGCAACGTCGGGTCCACGAAGACGTCGTGCCGGCCAACGCCCCCGCTTCGAAGACGGGGGTTAAGCGAAAAACCAGAAGCGGAGGATTGCCGGGTGAGCCACCTCGTCGTTGCTTTGATTGTGTTCATAAGCGTTGTCGGCAGTGCGCTGCTGGGTTCGTATCTGCGCGTCGTACTGCCGCAACACCACCTTAGCGATGAATCAATCAGTGTCGTCAAACTGGCGACCGGCCTGGTCGCTACCATGGCCGCGTTAGTGCTTGGCCTGCTGATTTCGTCGGCAAAAGCCTCGTTCGACACGACGAATAGCGAAGTTGTGCATAGTGCCGTTGACATCGTGCGCCTTGATCGCGTCCTGGCCAGATATGGACCGGAAACGCAGGAGATTCGCGGCTTGCTTAAACGTATCACCGCCGCGTCGATCGAGGTGCTCGCTTCCGGCGATCCGTCGCAGTTGGCGAAAATGAGCGGGCCCGAGGCAGTGGCAAGGGGCGAGGACTTCCAGCGCAAGGTGGAGGAACTCTCACCGCACAATGCGGTGCAAAGTCAGTTGCAGGCACGCGCCCTCCAGATCGTCGATGAAGTGTTCGCCGCGCGCTGGCTGGCGTTACTCCAGCAGAAGGGCTCGATCCCCGTGCCGCTGCTGGTGGTTCTGGTGTCCTGGCTAGCCATTCTCTTCGGCACGTTTGGTTTGTTCGCGCCTCGCAACGGTACGACTATGACAGCGCTAGCCATGTGTGCACTGTCGACTGCCGGCGCGATCTTTCTGATTCTGGAAATGAACACGCCTCTCAATGGGATAGTCAGAATCTCGCCTGAGCCCATGCGCGCAGCGCTGGCCATTCTTGGCCAGTAGCCGCTCGATCGCGCGGGCGTTGGCTCTGCTGCTCCCGCACTCGAGCACGATCAGCGATTGAACCAGTGGTATTGGAAATAGGACCAAAGTCCAATGCGCGTACGGTCGCATCCGACTAGTCTGAAAGATGCGCGAGTCCAGCCGTGCTATTCATGGGAGAAAATCATGATTGTTTCTGTACGCACATTCGCTGTCCCGCTTGCATTGGCATGCATCGTGGTGTCTTCGAGCGCATTCGCGAACTGCGCCACCAACGCGCGCGGCGAGACCGTTTGCGGCAACGGACAGACGGCTGGCGGCTACAACCCGAATACCGGTAACGCGTGGAAGGCCCAAAAAAATCAGAACGGTGTCACGACGACCCAGACAAGCAAGGGCGGAGAGGCCAAGACAAAGAACGGCAAGGGCGTGTATAAAAGCCCGAGTGGCAAGACATGCTATCGGAGCGCCAACAGTCAGGGATGCAATTGAATCGATGAGCCTGGGCGATGGATGTTCCGGCGGGTGAGGTCGCACAGGATGCGCACACCGGGTATCACTTCAATGACACGCAACGACGCGACAGGCGCTAGTGCGTGGTTGAGCAGTTCAAGCGCGGCAGGGCCTCCCCACGCACCTTTCTCCGTGATGTCCTCGCAGAAATAGCGCCGCCTTTTTTGCTCTCTGGCACCGACTAGGGACCAAGGTCCAATATCGGCAATCCTGCCTGACTCATAGTCTGTCGTATGGAGGAGTGCACTAGCGCGCACTCCCGGATACCGGACTACGTTCAATGGGAAAACTCAAACCATTCGTTGTCGTTGTCGATGACGATGAATCGGTAAGCCGGGCGATCAGGCGATTGCTGCGCTCGATCGGGCTCGCTGCCGAAACGTTCGCCAGCGGCGACGCGTTCCTCGAAGTCCTGGCGTCCATGCCGTCATATCACCCTGACTGCGTCGTGCTCGACGTGCAGATGCCAGGGTTGAACGGGCTGGAAGTCCAGCGACGCCTGGCCGGCAGTGGCATACCTGTCATTTTCATCACCGCCCACGACGACATCGGCGTGCGCGAGCACGCGCTCGCGGCCGGCGCGGTCGCCTATTTGCGCAAGCCGTTCAACGACGAACTGTTTGTCAAGACGGTACGCGCTGCCCTTGAAGGCGATCAGCCACCGTAGCGCAAGCCTGTGCGCTTGCGTATTCAGGCGATATTGGACCAAAGGCCAATTGTTTTAACTGGACGCAAATACCACTATTCACGTTGCCCGCGAAGAATTTAAGGCGGAAACGCATTTCACACCGTGGTGTCAATTTCTGAATGGAGCACGCATCATGATCAAGTACCTTCGGCTAATTCTCGCGGTTCCCTTCTTTCTGTTCGCCGTGGCGTGCTCAACGAACCCGACTGTTGCCAATGGCGGGGACCCCGAGTTAGACGCGCAGGCACGTCAGGCACTGCAGCAACTATTCGACAGCACTCCGAAGGCGAAGGATCTCCAATACCAGGCGAAAGCCGTCGTCGTGTTTCCGAGCATCGTCAAGGCTGGGTTGATAGTCGGTGCGCAGGGTGGAAAGGGCGTGATGTTTGGTCCGGACGGCAAGATCCTTGGGTACTACAGAGTGCGCGGCGTTTCATACGGGATGCAAGCAGGCGCACAAACCTTTTCGGAGGCTATGTTTCTCATGACCGACCCGGCAATCACGTCGCTCACGAGTGGCACCGGATTGTCCGTTGGTGTGGGACCGAGCGTCGTGGTGGTGGATGCAGGGATGGCGAAGTCGATGACAACTACGACATTGCAGTCAGATGTCTATGCGTTCATTTTTGGCCAACAGGGTTTGATGGCGGGCCTGGGCGTTCAGGGGCAGAGAATTGTTAAGTTTGACGAATGAAGTGCGCACTATCCCGCACGGTCGTGGCCACCGATGTTCTAACGCGAATCACCTCGGCCATGCACGCCGCGCCGGACGCGCGATCGGGAAATCGCTCGCGCATTGCGCGGACATTGACAGCCGTTAGCCAGTAAATGGGGCGACCGTAGAAGATCGAGGTCCTCAAGCCATGCAACGAATGCAACGAGTCGCAATAGGTCTGGTGGCAGGGGTGCTGACATTTGCAGCCGCCGCGCAGCAGCCCATCATCTATCCGGCCAAGGGGCAGAGCGCGCAGAAGCAAAACACGGACACCGCGGAGTGTCAGCTATGGGCGAAGCAGACGACCGGTGTCGATCCGGTCGCGATTGCCCAGCAATCCGGTCAACCTGGCGCTGCGCCAAAGCAGGGTGGTGCGGTCAAGGGCGCAGCCGGGGGCGCCGCCGTGGGCGCAGCAGTGGGCGCAATCGCAGGCAACGCCGGGAAGGGCGCTGCGATCGGTGCGGTTACCGGCACAGCGGCTGGCGGCGTGCGCCAGCGCCGCGCCAATCAGGCCGAGGCCGCGCAGCAGCAGGCGGGGCAGCAACAGACGTCCCAGCAGATGGCGACGTTCAATCGGGCAGTGGCGGCTTGCATGACCGGCCGTGGCTACACGGTTCAGTAGACATCGATCGGGACGGGAGTGACAGCCATGAGCAGGAACCGCCTAGGTTTCGCGATTGCCGGGCTCGCCGCGCTTGCGCTGTGCGCCGCCTGCCACAAAGCCGCTACGCTGCCGGCCGCCGGCGCGATCGAGGTCACCGTGATGCCGGTGACGCAGCGCGACACGCCCGTCGATTTCGAATACACCGCACAAACCCAGAGTTCACGCGAGGTCGAGATTCGTGCGCGCGTGGACGGTTTTCTCGACAAGCGGCTCTATACCGAAGGGCAAATGGTTCACGCCGGGCAGACGCTCTTCCAGATGGACGCGAAGCCCTTCGAGGCCGCGCTGCAAACGGCGAAAGGCCAGCTTGCACAGCAGCAGGCGCGCCTGACGGTCGCGAAGGCAAATCTCGCGCGCGTGATTCCGCTGGCCGCACAAAATGCGTTGAGCCAGAAGGATCTCGACGACGCGACAGGCAATGAAAAGCAGGCTGAAGCTGCGGTGCTGGCAGCACTTGGCCAGGTGCAAACCGCGCAGTTGAACCTTGGCTACACGACGATCAAGTCACCGCTCACCGGCTTATCCAGCTTCGCGAGGCAACAGGACGGCAGCTTTGTCACCGCCTCGGCGTCGGGGCTGCTCACCTATGTCTATCAACTCGATCCGATGTGGGTCAACTTCAGCATTTCGGAAAACGAGTTGCTGAAGTTCCGCGACGACATCGCGAAAGGCCACCTGCGGGTTCCGGCCAATCAGGATTTCGAGGTGACGGTGATCCTGGCGGATGGCACCGAGTTTCCGGAGCACGGCCATATCAGCTTCACCAATCCTGCTTTCAGCAATGAGACCGGCACGTTCCTCGTGCGGGCGTCTTTCGCCAATCCGCAAGGCACCTTGCGTCCCGGCCAGTTCGTGCGGGCCCGCGTGTCCGGCGCCACGCGCCCGAACGCGATCCTCGTGCCGCAACGTGCGGTATTGCAGGGCTCGAAGAGCCACTTCGTGTGGGTGGTCGACAACGATTCGAAGGCCCATCAGCGGGTCGTGGAAGTGGGCGAATGGCATGGCGACGACTGGTTCATCACCCAGGGGTTGCAGCCGGGTGAGCGGGTGGTGGTGGACGGCGCGATCCGTGTGGCCGCCGATGTGCCGCTGAAAATCGTCGCGGCGCCGGCCGCGCCCGCTGCCCCCGCTGCCCCCGCTGCGCTCGATGCGCCAGCGGGGGGCGATGGCAGTTCGAAGGAGCACCCGGCTGCCACGACCGCCACGGCTGCCGCGACTGCCACGACTGCCACGCAGTAAGGGGGTTGCGACATGAATATCTCCCGTTACTGCATCGACCGCCCGATTTTTGCGTCAGTGATTTCGATTGTCATCACGCTTGGCGGCGCGGTGGCGATGTTCAACCTGCCGATCGCGCAGTATCCGGACGTCACGCCGCCGCAGATCACCATCTCGGCAAACTACCCAGGCGCCAGCGCCGACGTGGTGGCCAACAACGTGGCCGCACCGATCGAGCAGCAGGTGAACGGCGCGGACAACATGATCTACATGAACTCGTCGAGTTCATCCACGGGCAATCTGACCGTCAACGCGTACTTCCAGATCGGCACCAATCCGGAATTGGCGCAGGTCGACGTGCAGAACCGCGTGAACCTCGCGCTGCCGCAACTGCCCTCTTCGGTGCAGTCGCAAGGCATTCAGGTGCAGAAGAAGTCGTCGGCGTTCATGATGGTGATCGCGATCTATTCGCCGAGCGATCGCTACGACGCGACCTATATCGCCAACTACGCGAACATCTACGTCCTGGATGCGCTCAAGCGCATCCCGGGTGCGAATCAATCGTCTATCTTCGGCACGCCGGATTACGCGATGCGCATCTGGCTCAAGCCAGACCGCATGGCGCAACTGGGCATCACCGCGGGTGACGTGCAACGCGCGGTCGCCAATCAGAACCAGCAATTCGCGGTAGGCCGTCTCGGGCAGTCGCCCACCGGCGCACCGGTCGAGCAGTCGTTTGCCGTGACCACCACGGGCCGCTTGAGCGACCCCGCGGAGTTCGACAACATCATCATCCGGGCGGCCAGTGGCGATGCCGCGATCGTCCGGTTGAAGGACGTCGGCCGCGCCGAACTGGGGCAGAAGGATTATTCGATCCGTAGCCGCTTTCAGGGCAAGCCGGCCACTGTGATCGCGGTGTATCAGCAGCCTGGCGCCAATGCGCTCGACGTCTCGAAGCAGGTGCACGCGACCCTCACCGAGATGAAAAAGACCTTTCCGGAAGGGCTCGACTACAGCATCGCCATGGACACGACCGATTTTACGCGAGCGTCGATCACGGATGTCGTGCACACGTTCTTTGAAGCGCTCGTGCTGGTCGTGATCGTGGTGTTCGTGTTCCTGCAAAGTCTGCGTGCCACGCTGATTCCGGTTCTGGCGGTGCCGGTGTCGATCATGGGCACCTTCATGGGCATGCTCGCGCTCGGCTTCTCGATCAATATGCTGACGCTGTTCGGCATGGTCCTCGCGATCGGCATCGTGGTGGACGACGCGATCGTGGTGATCGAGAACGTCGAGCGGAATATGAATGTCCACAAGCTGAGTCCGAAGGATGCCGCGAGGCGCGCGATGGACGAAGTGGCCGGCCCGGTTGTCGCGATCGTGCTCGTGCTGTGCGCGGTGTTTGTGCCGGTGGCGTTTCTCGGCGGCATTACGGGGCAGTTGTACAAGCAGTTCGCCATCACCATCGCGATCTCGGTCATTTTCTCCGGGGTGGTCGCGCTGACGCTGTCACCGGCGCTGGCCGCGTTGCTGCTGAAGCCCGGCCACCATGAGAAGAAAGGGTTCTTCAAATGGTTCGACAGGAACTTCGAGAAGATGACGGACAGCTACACGTCCGTGGTCAAACTGGTGATCAAACGCTTCGTGGTCGCATTGTTGCTGTTTGTCGGCATGGCCGCGCTGGCGGTGGTGATGATGCGCACCATTCCGACTTCGTTCCTGCCGCCTGAAGATCAGGGCTATCTGCTCGGCGCGATCATCATGCCGGACGCGGCGAGTCTGGATCGAACCGGCGACGTGTCGCAACGCGTCACCGATTACTTCATGAAACAGCCGGCGGTAAGCAGCGTGACGATCGTCGACGGCTTCAGCCTGCTGGACAGTCAGAACAAGAATAACGCTAGTGCGTTTTTCATCGGCTTCAAGAGTTTCGATGAGCGCTACAAGTTTGCCAATATCAAGACCCAGAATGCGAAGGCGGTGTTGATCGACGCCTACAAGAATCTCTCCACGGTGAAGGAAGGGATCATCCTGCCGGTCAATCCGCCGTCGATTCCGGGTCTTGGCACGACCGGCGGCACTGAGATGTGGATTCAGAGCAAGGGCGATGCAACCATCGCGCAGCTCGCCGGGGTGGTGGACGACTTCGTGGCAAAGGCGAAAAGCCGGCCGGAACTGGCGCGTGTCACGTCCACTTTCAATGCGTCGTCGCAGCAGTTGCTGGTCGACGTTGATCGCGACAAGTCGGAAACGCTCGGCGTACCGATCGAGGAAGTGTATAGCGCGATGCAGACGATGTTCGGCTCGCTCTACGTCTCGCAGTTCAACCGTTCGAGCAGGCTGTGGCAGGTCATCCTGCAGGCCGAGCCGCAGTACCGACTGACGCCGCAGGATCTGAGCCAGCTTTACGTACGCAGCAAGACGAACAACATGGTGCCGCTGAAGGCGGTGGTGAACTCCAGGTACGTCACCGGCCCGGATCTGGTCACGCGGTTTAACAACTTTCCGGCAGTCAAGATCACGGCGAACGGCGCGCCGGGATACAGCTCCGGGCAAGTCATCAATGCACTCGAGGAAGTGGCCGATCAGGTGATGCCGTCGGGCTACGGCGTGGGCTGGAGCGGTGAGGCTTACGAAGCGCGGCAATCGGGTGGCACCTCGGGGCTCGTGTTCGTGTTTGGCCTCGTGATGGTGTTCCTGATTCTCGCCGCGCAATACGAGAAGTGGAGCTTGCCGTTCGGTGTGTTGCTGGCGGTGCCGTTCGCGTTGTTCGGCGCGCTGCTCGCGATTCTGTTGCGTGGGCTTGAGAACGACGTGTACTTCCAGATCGGCTTGACCATGCTGGTCGCGCTCGCAGCCAAGAACGCAATTCTGATCTTCGAGTTCGCGGTGCTTAATCGCGAGGCCGGCGAGTCGGTATACGACGCGGCGGTCACGGCGGCAACCGAGCGGCTGCGGCCGATCGTGATGACCTCGCTCGCGTTCATTCTCGGTTGCGTGCCGCTTGCCATTGCGCTTGGCGCGTCGGCCAACAGCCGGCATTCGATCGGCACCGGGGTGATCGGCGGCATGCTCGGCGCGACGGTAATCGCGGTGTTCTTTATTCCGATGTTCTTCTACGTGCTCGAAACCATGTCGGAAAAGAGCGGCGGCAAGAAGACGCCGGGGGCGAGCGGTGGCCCTGCGATGGGCGACGGCACAGGTCCGGTTGCGCCCACGGGATCCGGCGGCGGTGCCGCGACCACGCCGTCCGCGCAGCATGAGGGCGACTGACATGCGAGCCTCTGCGTTCCCGCTGCGCGTGGTCCCCGCCTTGCTGCTCGCAATGGGACTGGGCGGTTGCCTGTTCGGTCCTGACTACGTGCGCCCGAATGTGGCGACGCCCGCGAACTTTCGTTTCGAAGCCGGTGAAACCGCTGAGGTGGCCAACGCGCCGTGGTGGGAGCAGTTTCAGGACCCGGTTCTGAACGATCTGATTCTGGCGGCGCTCGCGGACAACAAGGATGTGAAGATCGCGGCGGCCCGAGTCGACCAGTTTCTCGGTCAGTTCGTGACGACACGCTCGGCGCTGTTTCCGCAGATCAGCGCCGGCTTCGACGCGTCGCGTCAGCGTGCTTCCCAGTCCGGGCCGACACCGTTGCCCGCGGGCTTTGGTCCCGTCTACAACGCGTTTTCGGCGCCGTTGACCGTGGCGTGGGAGCTGGACCTCTTTGGGCGGGTACGCCGAGAGACCGAGTCGGCGCGTGCGAGCCTGCTCGCGAGCGAGGAAGGCCGTCGCGCGACGATTCTCTCGCTGGTTGCTTCGGTGGCCACCGCTTACATCAATCTGCGTGATCTCGACCAGCAGCTGGCGATCGCGAGAGCGACCACCGACAGCCGCGCGGGATCGGTCAAAGTATTCCAGGCGCGTTTCTCCGGCGGCGATGTCTCGCAGATGGAACTCGCGCAGAGCCAGTCCGAATATGAAGCCTCGCTCGCGACGATTCCGCAACTCGAGGCGCAGATCGCGCAGCAGGAAGACGCGTTGTCGGTGCTGCTCGGGCGCAACCCGGGCCCGATTCTGCGCGGCCGCGAGCTGACCGAACTGGTGTTGCCTGTGGTGCCTGCCGGTCTGCCGTCCGATCTGCTGGAGCGCCGTCCCGATCTGCTGCAGGCCGAGCAAAACCTCGTCGCCGCCAATGCGCTGATCGGCGCGGCGCGCGCGCTGTATTTTCCGCAAATCTCGCTGACGGGTCTGTTCGGCTCGACGAGCGGACAGTTCTCGAAGCTGTTCACCGGGCCTGCGCGCGTCTGGTCGTACGCCGGCTCGTTGACCGTGCCGATCTTTACGGCGGGCAGCATCGGCGGTCAGGTCAGCCAGGCCGAGGCGCAACAGCAACAGGCGCTGATCCAGTATCAGCAGGCGATTCAAACCGCGTTCCAGGAAGTCGACGATGCGCTCATCGCGCTGCAGAAGTCGCGCGAACAACTGATCGTGCAGGCGCGCCAGGTGGAGGCGTTGCGTACATACGCGCGGCTCGCGCGGCTGCGTTTCGAAGGTGGCTACACGAGCTACATCGAGGTGCTCGACGCCGAGCGCAGCCTGTTCAACGCGCAGCTCAGCTATACGCAGACCAATGGCCTGGTGTTCAGCTCGCTGATCGGTCTTTACAAGGCGATGGGCGGCGGGTGGGTCGTGCAGGCCGAGGCGATGACGGGGCGGGTGATGGGGCAGCGCAGTGTGGCGCAGGTGGCCGCTCAAGCGGCAAACCCGTCGGCTAGTCCTTCAGCTAATCCATCGGCTAATCCACCGGCTAATCCACCGGCTAATCCACCGGCTAATCCACCGGCTAATCCGGCGGAGACAGTGCCAGGTGCGGAGCAGCCCAAATGACCCCCACCGTGACAAGCGCGGCGACCCCGACGCGTCTCATTGCCTGCCACGAATGCGATCTGCTGCAACGCGAAACGGCGCTGCCGCGCGATGGCGTTCTGCGCTGCTGCCGCTGTCAGGCGGAACTGTATCGCGCTCGTCCAGACAGCGTCGATCGGGCGCTCGCCTTTACGCTCGCCTCGGCCGTGCTGTTCGTGATCAGCAACCTGTATCCGATTGTCGGCCTGGCGGTCAATGGGGATCTCGTGGAGACGACGTTGCTCGGTGCCGTCCGCATCCTGTACAACGACGGCATGTGGCCGCTTGCGGGACTGGTGTTCGCCACGACGTTACTGATGCCGTTGCTGCAGATGACGACGATGACGTATCTGCTGGTGCCGCTGTGGCTTCACCGCCGGCCGTACGGAGTCGACATCGTATTTCGCCTGATGCATCTGGCGCGGCCGTGGGGCATGACCGAGGTGCTGATCCTCGGCATGCTGGTGGCGCTGGTCAAACTGGCGCACATTGCGAGCGTCGTGCCGGGCGTTGCGCTCTGGTCGTTCGGTGCGCTGATGCTGCTGCTGGCGGCGGCCAATTCGGCGTTCGATCCGCGCGCGCTCTGGCAGCGGATGGGCGAACGCGAAGCTTTTGTCACCGATCTGCACGAGGCCGCGGGGTCATCCGCACCCACCGCCATGCGTTGCGGTCTGCTGAGTTGTCACAGTTGCGGGTTGCTGGTGCATTCGCGCGGCTACCTGCATGACGCCGGCTGTCCGCGCTGCGGTGCGCATCTTCACACGCGCAAACCCGATAGCTTCGCGCGGACCTGGGCGTTCCTGATTGCTGCCATGGTGCTGTATATCCCGGCGAACGTGTTGCCTGTCATGAACACCAGTTCGCTGTTCGGCTCCGAGAAAGACACGATATTGAGCGGTGTCGTCTACCTATGGACCTCGGGGGCGTGGCCGCTTGCCGCGGTGGTGTTTATTGCGAGCATCGCTGTGCCGATGCTCAAGATCATTGCGCTCATTTACCTTGTGATCTCCACACAGCTGCGCTCGAACACGCTGTTGCAGCAACGAACCCGCATCTATCGGCTAGTGGAGCTGGTCGGCCGCTGGTCGATGCTCGATATCTATGTCATCACCATTCTGGTCGCGCTCGTGCAGTTCAACGCGCTCGCCACGATCCAGGCGGGACCCGCCGCGGTCGCGTTCGGTTCGGTAGTGGTGCTGACCATGTTCGCGGCGATGTCGTTCGACCCGCGCCTGATCTGGGACGCAACGGAGGATCATCATGTCTAGACCTCCCGGGCCGCCGGAGCTTCCCGAAGCGGTAGCGACGCCGCGCTCGCGCTGGCGCATGCAGGTCGTCTGGCTGGTGCCGATCATCGCGGTGCTGATCGGCGGCTGGCTTGCGGTCAAGGCGGTCCTCGAACAGGGGCCGACGGTCACCATCAGCTTCGCGACCGGCGAAGGTCTCGAAGCGGGCAAGACCAAAATCAAGTTCAAGAACGTGGATGTTGGCGTGGTCAAGAGCGTGACCTTGTCGAGAGACCACAGCAGCGTTGTCGCGACCGCCGAACTGGTCAAGGACGCATCGAGCATGCTGCTCGACGATACGCGTTTCTGGGTCGTGCGCCCGCGGATTTCCGGAGGCACGGTGTCGGGCATCGGCACGCTGCTGTCCGGTTCCTTCATTGGCATGGATGTGGGTACTTCAGCGAAGTCGCGGCGCGACTATGTCGGACTCGAGTCGCCGCCGGTCTTCGCCAGCGGCGTGCCGGGGCGGGAGTTCGTATTGAAGAGCGATGACATGGGATCGCTCGATGTCGGCTCTCCCATCTTCTTCAGACGCCTGCAGGTCGGACAGATCACCTCATACGCGCTCGACCCGGACGGCAAAGGCGTCACGCTGCACGCCTTCATCAACGCGCCCTATGACAGGTACGTGCAGAACGATACGCGCTTCTGGCATGCAAGCGGTGTCGATGTGTCGCTCGACACCAATGGTATCAAGGTCAATACGCAGTCGCTGGTGGCGATCCTGATCGGCGGTCTCGCATTTCAGACGCCGGAGGAAACGAGCAGTCAGCCCGAGGCTGCGGTTCGTACCCGATTCACGCTTTTCGAGGATCGTGCGGAGGCCATGAAGCGCCATGACAAAATTGTGGATACCTACGTATTCAATTTTAACGACTCGGTACGCGGGCTGACCATCGGTGCGCCGGTCGATTTCCGCGGCATCGTGGTGGGCGAGGTGGCGGCGATCTATACGCGTTTCGATCAAGCCACGAAGCAGTTCAGCATTCCGGTCGAGGTGCGCCTTTATCCGGAGCGGTTCACGTCGCGTTACCAGTCTGGCGCGTCCGGAGGCCGGCTCTCATCGGATCCCCACCAGCTGGCGGAAAGGCTGGTCGCACTCGGCCTGCGCGCGCAGCTTCGAACCGGCAACCTGTTGACCGGGCAGTTGTATGTCGCGCTCGATTTCTTCCCCACTGCAGCCAAGGCCGGGATCGACTGGAACGCGACGCCGCCGGAAATACCGACCGTGCCGGGCGGACTGCAGTCACTGCAGGATTCGGTCGCCAGTCTGGTGGCGAAGCTGAACAAGATTCCGTTCGAAGGCATCGGCAACAATGCGCAAAAGACACTGGCCGAAGCGGATGCCCTGCTCAAAGAGTTGCGCACCGAGGTCATGCCGCAGGCGCGTGACACGCTCTCGGCCGCCCAGACGGCTCTGAATTCGGCGAATAGCGCGCTGCAGCCCGACTCCGCGCTGGCGCAGAACACTGGCGACGCCATGAAGGAAATGGCGCGCACGGCGGCGGCCTTCCGTACCTTGGCGGACTATCTCGAACGCCATCCAGAGGCGCTGATCCGGGGCAAGCTGGAGGATAAGAAATGATGCGCCGATCCTTACCCATTGCCATGGCGGTGGCGCTCGCCGCGTTGTGCGGTTGTGCGTCGTCGCCGAAGTCGGAGTTCTATACGTTGAGTCCCCAGGCGCCGCAGGCGAGCGCCCCCGCCGCCGCCCCGATCACGGTGCTGATCGGGGTGGTGACGGTGCCTGAACTCGTCGACCGGCCGCAGATCGTGGTTCGCTCCAGTGACAGCAAGGTCGAGATCGACGAATTCGCCCGTTGGGCGGATCCCTTGAAAACCCAGATCCCGAACGTGATACGCGCCGATCTCGCGCGTCTGCTGGACAGCGCGTACGTGTCCACCCGCCCGATTGGCGTCGATCCGGCCTCGGCCTACCGGGTGCAACTCGATGTCCAGCGCTTTGACGGCGCGCTCGGCGATGCGGCGACGGTCGACGTGTTGTGGTCGGTGTCGCCGCCCGGGAAAGGTTCGCCGCGCAGTGGCCGCAGCACCGTGCAAGAGCACTGTGCTGGCGCCGGTTACGATGCGTTGGTGGCTGCCTACAGCCGGGCCCTCGTCGCGGTCAGCCGCGACATCTCCGCGTCGATCCGCCCGGCGTCGTCGCAATGATGTGCGTCAGCCTGCCGACCGGGCGGGTTCGCTCGGCTCGTTGAAAAGCGCAAGGCTACCGGCACGGACGGCGTCTGTTTAGTTTGACGAAGCAGGCGACGCGACGGGCGATACCGCGTGCACATCCATGCTCCCGAGAGCATCCCCCATGATTTTGTTGTCGGGCGAGTAGGGAAACAGTAACTCGATCTTGATCCCGTTCGGGTCTTCAACAAAGAGCTGGTGCTCCGAAAGTTCCGGAACGACTCGTTCCTGGAATGGCAAGCCCAGTGCGCTGAGGCGTTTCTGATAGTCCGTCAGACCGATACAGCGCATCGCTATGTGGTCAAGCGAGCCGCCTCCGGGCGACACCGCGCGATCGCCCAGGTATGCCGTCATCTCCGCATTGTTTGCTTCGACGTTGGCGATATGGACCAAAGGCCGGTCGCCGGCATACATCCATCTGCCGGGAAACCTGAATCCGGGGCGCCAGCCTTCTGTCATTCCAATAGCGTCACGGAAGAATGCAGCGGTCTCGTCGACTTTAGCGGTGCGCAAGGTGAAGTGGTCAAGCTGCAGAATGGTCATGGAGCCTCCAATAAAATTGGTCGATCGATAAATATCAGGTTGGCGGATTAAATCTGTTTCAAGAAAGAGATAAGTGCAACGATGCTAGACCAGGTCACCTTCGATGAGAGCCAGCATTTGGGCGGCTGCATCGGCCGCACGTTCAGCGATCTCTTCCTCGCTGGCGCTTACCACACCGAATAGTGCCTCGTCGAAAAGGCCAGCCTTGAGTAGCGCCGCGAAGACCGCTGCAGCTCCGTACCTGTCAGCTACTTTCCAGCCGGTGACAGGCAACCACCGGTCCAGGTAGCGCGCGAACAACGCGTCGCGCATGCCTGTGACTTCTTCTCGATAGCGGCGAGCTAACTCGGGGAAGCGGGGCGCATCTCGGGTCACTACGCGATAGAGGGCCAACTGTTCCTCCGAAAGCGCGTGCCGCAGATAGTCGCTGCCTGCAATTGGCAACGCGATGGCCGGAGGTTCCTGAAACCAGAGTGGATCGCTCGGTTCCGCCGGCTCTGACGAGCCAGTCGGCTGCGCGCCGGGAGGCGAGCAGGCCGCCTGCATCACCGCGCTGAACAGATCGTCCTTGCTCTCGAAGTGACGGTATAGCGTCTTGATCGACACACCGGCGTCCGCCGCGATGCGATTGACGGAGCTTTCGGCATAACCGTTTTCAAGGAAGGCCCGCAGCGCAGCGTCGACGATCATCGTTCGCTTGCGCGACATCAACGCGGCTTTCGGATTGTCATCCGACCAGGTCTTGACCATAAGTGTCCCTCATTTATCTGCTTGACGGATGATACGACAGCGACCACTATACCACGAACGACAGCGATCACTGTCGCTCCAGTGCCGGGTCGATTTTACCTCTTGGGGAAAGGACTCGGTTTCCATGTGACCGTTTCCTGATGGACATTCAGATGAGTAAGCTTCTTTCACAAACGCTGCGGCTACCCAGCGGCGCCATTCTCGCAAACCGCCTCGCCAAGGCCGCCATGAGCGAAGGCATGGCCGATGCCAACAATCATTCGACGCCGCGCCTCGAAGCGTTGTATCGGCGCTGGGCGCGTTCTGGCGCCGGGCTGCTTCTCTCCGGCAATATCCAGGTTGACCGCTGGCATCTCGAGCGCCCCGGCAATATCGTGGTCGACGACGAGAGTGGACAGGAGCAACTCGCACGGCTCGCCGCTGCGGGAACATCGGAAGGCGCGCATTTCTGGGCTCAACTCAGTCATACCGGACGACAGGTGCAAAGTGCGATCAATGCATCGCCGCTCGCGCCGTCATCGGTCGATATCGAAGTGATGCGGGGTGCCGGCTTTTCGTTCGCCACGCCGCGCGAAATGACGGAAGAGCAGATCCAGCGGGCCATCGGGCAATTCGCCTTCGCTGCCGGGAAAGTGCACGAGGCCGGTTTCACCGGTGTCTCGCTGCATGGGGCGCACGGTTACCTGATCTCGCAGTTCCTTAGCCCGCTCGCCAACAGGCGCACGGACCGCTGGGGAGGTTCGCTTGAAAATCGCTCCCGTTTCGCACTCGAGGTGTTGGCTGCGGTTCGGAATGCCGTTGGTCCCGACTTTCCGGTTGCGCTCAAGCTCAATTCATCTGATTTTCAGAAGGGCGGCTTCACCAATGCCGAGTGCATCGAACTCGTGAAGAAGCTCAACGATTCTTCGCTCGATCTGCTCGAGCTATCGGGCGGTTCGCTCGAGCAGCCTAAGATCGCGGGCCTTACGCTAATGGACGAGGGAGAAGACGCGCCGCGCGAAAGCACCGTCAGGCGCGAAGCATTTTTCGTGGATTTTGCCGCCTCCGTTCGCGCCGCGGCGAAGATGCCCGTGATGGTGGTCGGTGGATTTCGCACGACGGCAGCCATGATCGAATCGCTGGAGCGCGGCGAACTGGATCTCATCGGACTCGGCCGTCCGATCATTGCAGATCCTGAAGTGCCGAAGCGCATTCTCTCCGGTGAAGTCGATCGTGCGTCCAGTCCCGAAGCTGCGCTCCATCCGTTTCATCTACTTCCGTGGAACAACATGCAGCTCGAACGGCTGGCAGACGGTCTTGATCCTGATCTGTCGTTAGATGGCGAAGATGCAGTGGCGCAGTTCACCGAACTCGAGACTCGCATCATCGCCACACTGCTGCAGCATAGAGCCATGGCCTGATGCAGAAGCGCGGATCGCCCGACCAGAGCGGGTGATCCTTGGGCTCGGGCCGAAATATGTCGCGCGCTGCCCAACGGCGAACAAGGCGCTGAGCGAGTGCGTCCCGTTGTCCAGCCTGACCCACGGAGCGATGGAGTCGGATGGCATTAAAATACCATTTGATATTTGAATTCTATATGGTATTGTTTTGACGTAAACCAACAGTCGTCGCGAGTGCGCCTCGACTACCTCGAAGATCGGATAGCCAGCAGAGACGTAGCGGTACGAGGAGGAGCCACTGGGCTGTGGAGCGTCGAACGATATCTCAGCCTTCGCGGGCGCGTGCCGTGCGCACCGCAACTTTCACGGACATGGAGTCAGCTTTATATGCAGTCTATCGCCACTTACAGCACGCCGCATAACCCTTCGGACATTCTGAGTCAGCCTCTGACATTGCCATGCGGCGTGAGGCTGCCAAATCGCCTGGTCAAGGGTGCAATGTCAGAATTCCTTGCCGATTCTCGCAATCGCGCGACGGAAAAGCATGCGACGCTCTATCGCACGTTCGCGCGTAAGGGCCCGGGACTGCTTTTCACCGGTAATGTGCAGGTGGATCGGCTGCATTTGGAGCACGGCTCAAATGTCGTGATTCAAGGTCATCAGGATACCAAAGCTCTTGCGGCACTCAAGGCGTGGTCATCGGCCGCAAAAGCATTCGGCGGTCAGGTCTGGATGCAATTGTCGCATTCCGGCCGGCAGACACAGAAGTCGATCAATCTTGCGCCCAAAGCCCCTTCCGCCGTTAAGGTGAACTTGCCTGGCGATCGTTTCGGGACGCCGGTAGCGTTGACCTCGGACGAAATTGAGGACCTCGTCGAGCGGTTCGCTCATGCCGCGGGGGTGGCTCGTCAGACAGGCTTTGACGGTGTGGAGCTGCACGCCGCTCATGGTTATCTCATCTCCCAGTTCCTGTCGCCCCTCACCAATCTGCGAAGCGACCGCTGGGGTGGCAACCTGGCCGGCCGAGCTCGCTTTCTACTGGAGGCAGTTGGTCGTATTCGGGCCACCGTCGGGGCCGACTTTCCAATCGGCGTCAAGCTCAATTCGGCGGACTTTCAGCGCGGCGGTTTCAGCTTCGAAGACAGTCAGATTGTCGCGGGCTGGCTTGATGAGGCCGGGGTCGATCTCATCGAGATCTCGGGGGGCACCTATGAGCAGCCCAAGATGGCAAACATTGAGGGGCTTGAACCCTCTTTTGATCCCACTATCAGCAGGTCCACTCAGGAACGGGAGGCCTTCTTTTCTCGTTTTGCGCCTGAGATCCGCCGCAGTGTCAGTCGGGCCAAGCTCATGGTTACCGGAGGTTTCCGCACGGCGAAGGGCATGGCTCAGGCGATTACCGACGATGGTATCGACTTGATTGGATTGGGACGACCGCTATGTCTCTATCCAGAAGCTCCGTCCGAGCTATTGAAGGGCGACCTCGATCAATTCGAGCCGTGGGAACATCGGCTGCGGTTAGGGCCTGGACTTCTCGGGCCGCACTCTCCGATCAAGATCCTCAAGGCAATCAATGGTTTTGGAACAATGAATTGGTATAACGAGCAACTTCTTCGTTTAGCCGACGGGCTTCCTGCTGATCCCAGGATGAATTTCCTGATGGCATTCGTTCGGGGCAGCAATCGCGAGCGTCGGGTGGCGCGAGCTTTGGAGTCTGACCGATAGTCTGCCATGGCCACTATCGTAAATACATTTTGGATCTCCAATACCGAGTGGTATCTTTGATTGGTGCGCTATCCATCAATCCATCGACAGGTGACGGACGACATTGAAAACGGAGGATGCACATGGGTAAGTTGAACGGCAAGGTAGCACTGGTAACGGGCGGCGCGCGAGGTATCGGTGCGGCTATCTCATTCGCTATGGCGAGCGAGGGTGCCACGGTTGTCCTTACGGATATTGATAAAGCGGCGGCGGGAGCGACCGCGAATACAATTCGCAAGGAGGGTTGGGGCTGCATCGCGATGCAGCACGACGTTTCGAACCCTGCCAGTTGGGCGATGGTTGCTGCCGAAACGGAACGTCAACTCGGGGCTCTGGACGTACTGGTGAACAACGCCGGGATATTGGTAGTACGGTCCATAGCGCAAACTAGCCTTGAGGACTTTCATCGTGTGTCTGCGGTGAACACCGATGGCGTATTCCTCGGCATCAAGCACGGTTTCGCTGCAATGGGTACGCGCGGCGGATCCATCATCAACCTGTCCTCGCTCGGGGGGATGATCGGCGCAGCGAATCAGATTGCTTACGGCGCCTCTAAAGGCGCAGTCAGGCTGATGACTAAATGTGCAATGGCCGAGGCCGCGAGTCTGGGGCTGCCGATTCGTTGCAATTCCATCCATCCTGGGGTCATACATACGCCCATGACCGAAGCCCACTACGGTTTCGGAGCGGGTACAGGTGTGGATGAGATGTTCGCTTCAGCGATACCGTCAGGGCGACTTGGAACCCCACGAGACGTGGCTGCCGCAGTTGTCTATCTTGCATCGGATGATGCGTCATACGTCAACGGTGCGGAACTGATGGTCGACGGTGGCATATTTGCCGCTCCGATTCAAAAACCGAAAGCACCTGATTGATGGGAGCGCACAGCAATCGTTTCGGCGTCTGACGCCACTTCGGTAGGTGCGTGTCACCCGACGTGCAATCTACAGATGCGGTGACCAATCACCGTGCCTAACGATCGAGCCCAAAACGTTCGGTGGCAGTGGGGCGGAACACTAGCCTAGCTGCTACCCATCACCATTGCTCGGTCCCGGAAGCTAGAAAAGATGTATTGGCACTCTGGGTGTTGGATACCGGAATCAGGTTGCGTTAGCTTCGACACCCCATCCACAGAAATGCACGCACAAAGCGGCTCTCCACGGAATCGTCGTGTGCCCATGTGCCAGTGTGTATAGGGTTTTATGGAGTGCGTGAGATCGAGCGCGTTAGCAGGGGCGTCAAGTCGGATTTTGCCACTTGCGTCCGGATCAAGTCACCCGCACAGCACCAGTAATGCAAAGGAACCCGGTGAAAACCTCGGCATCCCAAAACGGTCTGAAAAAAACATTCAACCAAGGTCATTTTGACCGTGTGATTGATCGACTCTCTGTCAACAAGCGCGAATGGGCACGACTTCCCATCAAGCAACGTATCGATCTTCTCCAGAAGGTACGTGCAGGCGTCGTAGAAACTGCCGAGGCGTGGGCGCTACTTGCCGTTACGCGGAAAGGCCTGTCGGCCGACTCGACAATCGCGGGCGAGGAGTGGATGTCAGGGCCATGGGCGATGTTGACGGCTATCGATATCCTGCTTCGCACGCTTCAACGCATCGACGGCCATCGTTACCTGAACGGAGTAAAGGTGCGTCGCACCGCCAATGGACAAACGGCCGCAGAAGTCTTTCCGCTGACCATCACCGACAGGTTGCTGCTCAGTGGCGTGAGCGCGGAAGTGTGGATGGAACCGGACGTCTCGCCGGAGATGCTGAGGCAATCATCAGCCGGCAGCTATGGTGCTGAACGTTCCTCAAACGAGGGGCGGATAGCGCTCGTACTAGGTGCCGGCAATATCACCAGCATTGCACCGCTCGACGCGCTTTATAAGCTCTATGCGGAGAACAGCGTGACGGTCGTCAAACTCAATCCTGTCACAGACTACCTCAAGCCGATATTCGAGACTATCTTCAAACCGTTGATTGACGCGGGCTATTTCGCGATTGCGAGCGGTGGCGTTGACGTAGGAATCTATCTGACTACGCATTCACTTGTCGATACGTTGCACATCACTGGAAGCTCCGCTTCGCACGACGCCATTATCTTCGGTGTGGGAGACGATGGCGTGGATCGCAAGAAGCGGAATCGTCCTTTAAACAATCGCCCCATCACGAGTGAGTTGGGCGCGGTCTGTCCGACAATCGTGGCTCCCGGCCTTTGGACGAGGGCTGATTTGCGATTTCAGGCCGAGCACGTCGCCACTCAGAAACTTCACAACTCCGGATTCAACTGCATTGCGGCCCAAATACTCATCTTGCCGCGGGAATGGCCGTTGAAGGACGCATTCCTCGAAGAATTGCGTCGTGCCCTCGCGCGCGCGCCTTCGCGGTCACTGTACTATCCTGGCGCGCAGGAACGGCTCGCCGGGTTTCTGGCAACAAATCCCGAAGCGATTGAGCTCGGAGATGCTGCCGACGTGTCACGCATTATTTCCTTTATCAATGTTGAAGAGAGTGAAGAGCCGCCCAGTTTTTCGACTGAGGTTTTTGGCCCCGCTCTCGGCGTGGTGTTTCTTGAGGGGAGCGATTCCGCGGGCTTCTTGCAGAACGCGATCGCTTTCGCGAACGATCGCCTGCACGGCACGTTGGGGGCAAATGTCATCATTGACCCGGTGACTGAAAAGGCGCTTGGAGTGAAGTTTGAGCTTCTGTTAGCTGAACTGCGCTACGGGTGTGTAGCGGTGAATGCCTGGAGTGGGCTGGGTTTTCTGTTGGCGCACACCCCTTGGGGCGCATTCCCTGGCCACCCGCTCAATGACATTCAGAGTGGCAAAGGATTCGTTCACAATGGTTTTCTGTTTGATCGGCCGCAGAGATCGATTGTTCGCGCGCCCTTCAGACCATTTCCTCGCGGAATCCTGCACGGGAGCTTTGCCATGCTGCCAAGGCCACCGTGGTTCGTGACGAACCGTACGGCAACCGCCACCGCCCGCAAGATTGTCGCCTTTCAGGCAAGTCCTTCCTTGCTAAAGCTGCCTGGAATCTTCCTCAGCGCGCTTCGCGGATAACACACTGGAGAACAATTAGCATGTCCGTACGCTTTGCCACACCTGCATCCAACGCACACCGTCATCAGTTGCTCATTCGTCACATTCTTGAGGGATCGATAGCGGCAGCGGCAGAGCAGGAAATCGTCTATCGGGGCGAGCATCGCCAATCATATGCGGATCTCCTTGAACGGGTAAATCGGCTAGCCGGCATGCTGAAAACATTGGGTGTCAGGCCTGGTGAGACCGTGGCGGTAATGGATTGGGACAGTCACCGTTATCTGGAAGCTTACTTCGCCGTGCCTATGATGGGCGCAGTTCTTCAGACAGTTAACGTCCGCCTGTCCACGGAACAGCTGGTTTATTGCTTACGCAGTTCGACTGCATCCGTATTGCTGTTTCATCGAGATTTTGCGCCTCTGCTGGACGCGGTCCTTCCGCATTTGCCCGGCATTCGATGCCGTGTCCTGATCGCCGACGGTGAAGATTTTTGCAAAGAGGGTACCGAGGGCGAATATGAGGAATTGCTCTCTGCCAGTCACGCACGCTTTGATTTTCCGGAGTTTGATGAAAATGCGCTTGCGACCACGTTTCATACGACCGGTACGACAGGAAACCCAAAGGCGGTGAGCTTCAGTCATCGACAGCTTGTACTTCACGCACTCTCTTTGACGGCGACGCTGGCCTCTCAACCGGATGGACAAGGTTTTCGGCGCGGCGATGTCTATATGCCGCTCACGCCGATGTTTCATGTCCACGCCTGGGGAATGCCCTACGTAGCGACGATGGCAGGTGCGAAGCAAGTCTACCCAGGCAGGTATGAGCCCGAGCTGTTGCTCAAACTTAAGCGCGATGAAAGGGTGAATTTCTCGCACTGTGTCCCTACCGTATTGCAAATGCTTCTTGGCGCAGCCACTGCGGCAGGACATAAGTCCATCGGTCCGTGGACGTTGCTTATCGGTGGTTCCGCGTTGTCTTCGTCCCTACAGGAGACCGCGGCAACGTTCGGCATCAATGCTCTGGCCGGATACGGCATGTCGGAAACAGCACCGACGATTTGCGTCGCCCGGCATGACAGGAATGCCGCCAATGACCGAGGCGCAGCGCTTCGCCGCGCGGGTATGCCGATTCCTCTGGTTCAAACCATGATCGTCGACCCGGATATGAATCCGCTCCCGGCCGACGGTCGTAGCGAGGGCGAACTCGTATTGCGCGCTCCATGGCTCACGCAAAGTTATGAAGGTGACGTGGCTGCAAGCGAGGGCTTATGGCGTGGCGGATGGTTGCATACGCAAGATCTGGCGGTCATCGATCAGAACGGTGCCGTTGCGATTCGCGATCGGCTCAAGGACGTGATAAAGACTGGCGGTGAATGGGTATCTTCAACCCAGGTTGAGGACCTGATCATGCTTCACCCGGATGTCGCCGAGGCCGCCGTAATAGCAATTCCTGACATGAAGTGGGGCGAGCGTCCGTTCGCATTCGTTGTTCCGATTGCGTCGGCGGCAGCCTCGCTTACCGCTGACTTGTTGCGGAATCACCTGGTAGCGTTCGTAGATAAGGGGTTGCTTAACCGGATTGCCATACCGGAGAACATCGCCATTGTGGAAAGCCTGCCCCGGACAAGCGTCGGCAAGATCGATAAGAAAAATTTGCGAACCCATTTCGAAGGAAGGAGTGCCGCCAAAGCATGAGCTCAAGTCGGATACACGTCTATTAACGAACGAACTGTGCCGAAATTGAAATAGACGGCCTATTTTGATAGATCTGCTGCCGTGGCGATGATGGCGGCGACGGCGAGTCACCGAAGCAGCGTTTCGTTTGACCAGAGGTTGCACACCTTGAGTTTGCGGAAGATGGAGGCGTCAATGGTGCAGAACAACGCAAGAACCAGTCGGCTTTCACGAGTTGAGCAACAAGCGCTTACGCGCAGGCGCCTGGTTAGCGCCGCTGAATCTGCATTCTCACGGTTTGGCTACGAAGGGGCGTCTCTTGAATTGATCGCAGCGGAGGCCGGCTACACCAGAGGAGCGCTCTACTTCAACTTTCCCGATAAAGAGGCTCTTTTCTCTGAAGTGCTGCGCCTCTATATGGAAGGCAATATCGCGGCATTGGAGCGGATTGATCGCCTGCAGCCAGAGAGAATTTTTGATGCAGTGGCGAATTGGGTTAAGACGACACAAGCCGGTTCGCAACTGATTGCAGAACTGATGCTTCACACACGGCGAAGCACCGAATTTGCGGCGCGTTACCATGCATTTCAAAAGGGCCTGATTGACATGCTGGCGCGTGTCCTTGAGCGTCACTTTGCGGCACAGTCAATGGCTAATCCGGTCGACGCGGTGCACCTGGCGGATGGGATTACCGCTTTGGCTCGCGGACTGAGTCTGAAGGCTTGTGACCAAACAGCGGCGACACTTTGCGAGTCGGGAGCCATCATAGACAAGATGCTGAGGGTCCTTATCCGCGTCTAGACAACGGAGGTCCGAGTCGAAGACCGATGCGGCTTCGGACATGACTAGTTCAGACCTAGCCCAATCGTCGAGAAAGCCTATCGACGCACCTTTGGCTATCTCGTTGACCAATATGTGAAATCGACGGTTCGCGTCTTCCTCACGCGTCGCACCCTTCTCACGCATGAAGCGAATCAGCTGAAGGATCCGATTGAGCATCCTATCAATACAAATACCAATTGATATTTAAAAATCGAGTGGTATTCTGTCTATCAGCATGACGTTGCATGCGAGTTTGATGTTTTCACGACTTGTTCGGTGATCCCGAAACCTATTGGATATTTGGAGGCGGACTTATGGCTCGGCTGGAAGGCAAAGTAGCGATTATTACTGGGGCGGCGAGCGGGCAGGGGGCGGCAGAGGCACGGCTGTTCGTGGCGGAAGGGGCTCGAGTTGTAGTTGCGGACATTCTGGAGGCTGGCGCCCGGGTTGCGGCTGAATTGGGTGAGGCGGCCTTTTTCGTCAAGCACGATGTAGCGGATCAGGGCTCTTGGGAGCGCGTGATCTCGGAGACGCTTGGCCGGTTTGGCCGACTCGACATTTTGATCAATAACGCCGCCATGTTTGACCCGAAACCGCTGATGCAAACGGAGCCGGCAGAACTCGATACGCACTATCGGGTCAACCAGCTCGGAGTATTCCTTGGCATGCGCGCAGTGGTCGAGCCGATGAAGTCCTCTGGCGGGGGTTCGATTGTGAACATCTCGTCTGTCTCCGGATTGCGAGCGCTGCCCGGTCAGTTCGCATACGCGTCTACCAAGTGGGCCGTTCGCGGTATGACGGGCTGTGCGGCAGTCGAATTGGCACCGTTGGGCATACGAGTCAACTCGGTCTATCCGGGCCTGATTGACACGCCTATGCTCGCGGGCAACTCGCCGGAGACCAACGCGTTCTACGCGAAGATGGTGCCGCTGGGACGCATGGCCAAGCCGGGAGAAGTGGCCGAAGCGGTTGCCTTCCTGGCGTCAGACGCAGCCAGCTACATGACTGGGGCGGAGATTGCGGTGGACGCCGGCGCAAGACTCTAGTCGATCGAATCGGTGCGCGGCTTCGCTGGTTGCCGCGCGAATGAATCACGGGAATGCGCCGGCTTCACGACAAGTCGGGCGCATTGTCATATGAAAGCGAGTGCGTAATGGGTATGAGTTTGCAAGGCAAGGTCGCGGTGATAACTGGCGGAAGCTCTGGGATTGGCCTTGAAGCAGCGAAACTGTTCGTTGAGGAGGGGGCGTTTGTCTTCATTACCGGTCGGCGACAGTCTGAATTGGATCGTGCTATATCTGAGATCGGGCATCATGTTCGCGCCGTTCAGGGCGATATCTCCAACTCTGCCGATCGCCAACGCCTCTACGAAATAGTCGCGGCGGAGGCGGGCTACATTGACGTACTGTTCGCCAACGCTGGCGTCGGTGACGTTGGGCCTATTGGCACGATCACGGAAGCGCACTTCGATCATATCGTCGGGGTCAATTTCAAAGGAACGTTGTTCTCCGTTCAGGAGGCGTTGCCGCTCTTCAGAGACGGCGGCTCAATCATCCTGACCGGCTCGATCGCCGGCGCAAAGGGTTTTGGCGATTTGGTCGTCTATAGCGCGACCAAAGCGGCATTGCGTTCGCTAGCCAGGACCTGCACAACAGGGCTCAAGGATCGCAAGATCCGCGTGAATTTGTTGAGTCCAGGGACGACGGATACACCGATCATCGCACCGATGCCGGACGACATGAAGGCCGGATTTGCTAGCCTGGCTCCGGCGGGCCGACTGGCTCAAGCGGCGGAAATTGCGTCCGTCGCCTTGTTTTTGGCATCTGATGCATCCAGCTTTGTGACAGGTACCGAAGTATTCGCGGACGGTGGAGCTGCGCAGGTGTAGATCGGCATGGAGCGAGTTGATTGATCGTAGGGAAAGCGTTCGATCTACGTGCTGTTTTTCATTTGTCGATAAGTAAAACTGATTAATTTATATGGTCACGTAGCGCATGACGGCGAAGGGCTACGACCCGGCTGGCGCGGCTCCTTCGCAAATTCATGCGGTTGCGAGAAACGAAGATAGGGAGTGTCATGGTTATCAGTAACCCCTTCGAAATTTGCTTTCTTCTTACCGTTTTCTCACTGCTCGGGATCGTTCTCGTCGGGAACATGCTTAGAGCGCTCAAGCTGGAACGATGTCGTCCGAGCCTGGCTGGTGCCATCGTCGGAGTGGCGGCGGGGATGGCAGTCATTGAAGCGCTTCCGTGGATTTCCTGAATCGATGCTACGGGTCGAGCAACGCGGACTGGTCTCTCTGCGCCGAGCGTGTCGTTCAAAAACCGGAACAGACGATTTCTGTGGATGTGCGTGAAGGTTCTTTCACATCGAGTGTGGCAATACCGTGCAACGCATGGACGCCGGATTACTTGCACCTTGCGTTGCTGCAAGGGCAACCCTCTGTCGCCGCATCGTCGGAATAGCCTCCTGAGCATCGTCGAATTTTTAACGATATCAATTTAAATACCGATTGATATTTAAAGTCACATTGGTATCATTGATTGAAGGTTACCCGTTTTCAATGGGGCGACTGGCGGATGCAGAGGGGCAATGTGCGAGGTCGACACTATGACTTACGGTTCAGCTGACCGTGAAGGTGGCAATCATCTTACGCGTGGTCAAGGACGAAACTGCGATGGTTGTGGCAACGGGGCTTGTAGCTGTTAAGGGTTTTCAGGGTAGCTGAGACAGGTGAAGAGGGGTGTGGTCATCGTCCTTTTCTTTCGGGGTGCGGTGCGATCATCGATATGCAATAGTTAGGAATGCAATTCATTAAAATTACGCAAGGCGAGATCTTTATCTGGACATAAATACTAGAAGGTTGCGCTGAACGTCGCGGCCTTTAGCAAACAGGAGACGCCGGAAATGTTTGATGCTAGACCGCAAGAGACGCTGGCTGGGCGACTGAAGGGAACGATTGCTCTCTCGGCGGTGTTGATGGCCACAGTCCCCACGGGTGCCTGGGCCTTTTCATTCAACATGCCGTCGGACTGGCAGGTCAGTTGGGACAATACGCTGACCTACAACCTTGGAATGCGTGCTAACGGCATCGATCCGCTCATAGGAAATAACCCGAACTATGACGAATCCGACTATAAGTTTGCGCATGCGGGCGACATCGTCACCAATCGAACCGCGTTGCTTTCGGAATTAAACGTAACGTATCAAGGGCACGTCGGCTTTCGTCTTTCTGCGTCAATATGGAAAGACTTCGCGTACGGAGGTGGAGACGTCTCAAATCCCGGGATCTATGCGCCCGCAGGTGGTGGGTTCCCGGCTATCACGTACCACTCGATCGATTCTTATTCGGACAGCAAGTACTCCTCCTATACGAATCGCTACTACGCCCAGGGCGAGCAGCTGCTTGATGCATTCGTGTTTGACAACTTTGACGTGGCGGGAAAAAACGTTTCCCTGAAGCTTGGGCAGTTTACGGAATACTGGGGTAATGCTCTGTTTTTCCCGCTCGAGGGGATCTCGTACTCTCAGGGCGCCATTGATGCCATAGCTTTGTCCGCAAGTCCCGGCGCGGAGGTCCAACAGCTATTTCTGCCTCGTCCGCAACTTAGCTTGACTGCGCATCTTACGCCTGAAGTTTCGCTTTCAGGTCAATATGCGTTCGTTTTCAACTCAAACCGCTTGCCTGCCGGGGGGACATTTCTCGCCCCCGCTGATTTTCTCTTTACTGGACCGTCGAATTTCTTCGCGGGTGCCGTTCCAAGTAGCCAATTCGGCTTGCCGGCCGGCGGATATTTGCCTATCAACGTGCCGGCCGGCGCTAGCAATACGCCGCGAAATCTTGACAACAATTTTGGCGTGAAACTAGGTTGGACACCGGCATTTCTGAATGGTGGGATGGGTTTTTATTTTCGCCGCTTCGACGAAACGCAGCCGTGGGCTCCCTTGCTGGATTTCGGAGCCGGTGGAGTTCCTACGGATTACCATCTTTCGTACAACCGCGGGGTTCAACTATTCGGATATTCCCTCGATACGACAATAGGAAATGTCGGCACCGGCTTCGAAGCCTCATACCGAAAAAATACTGCACTGAATAGCACTGCTAGTCCGCTCGTCCCGGTCGAGCCGCAAGGTGCAAAGGGAAATACGCTTAACCTGATCGCCAATGCGATTGTCCCGTTGTCGCGGTCGTTTCTGTGGGACACCGGCACGCTGACTGCCGAACTGGCTTATACCAGGCTTTTGTCCGTCACCGCAAATCAGCTTCTCTATAACGGCGTGGGTAACGCCGGTTGTAGTGCCGGTAACAAATGGGACGGATGTGCGACTCGCAATTATGCCGCAGCCGAAATCCTGTTCCAGCCACAATGGTTGCAGGTTTTTCCGGGCGTCGATCTGAGTATGCCGATCTCGGATGTGTTTGGTATCTACGGAAATAACGCACAGGTAGGCACTTCGCAGAATGGGCAGGGAACCAACTCGTTCTCGATTGGTGTGCAGGCAACAATCCGACAGAAAACGACAGTTACGCTCGCATACAACGGGTACCACGCTCATACGAATGGGGTCGCCTTTACCCCAGGCGGTCTTGCCTACTATTCCAGCGGCAACGGACTGTTCGGCAATAACGACCGTAACTGGGTTTCACTCACACTGCAAAGCTCGTTCTAGTAATAATTGTTGGAGGAGACGTTATGAAGAAGGTATTTGGAATCGTGGCGGGAATGCTTGTCGTTGCCTCGCATTCAGGAGTTACGCTCGCGGCGGTGTCGGCTGACGACGCCAGGAAACTGGGCACCTCACTTACGGAATTTGGCGCCGAGAAACAAGCAAGTGCTGATGGCGCGGTTCCCGCGTATACGGGCGGACTTATCACGCCGCCCGCTGAATTTGACCCGAAGAGCGGCTTGATTCCGGATCCGTTCAAGGACGAAAAGCCGTTGTACAGTATTACTGCGAAGAATATGTCGCAGTATGCGGATCGACTGACGCCTGGTGTACAGGCATTGCTCAAGCGCTTTCCGACTTACCGGGTTGACGTATACCTGACACATCGGACCATGCACTACCCGAAATGGGTGCTCGACAACACACTCAAAAATGCCACCACCGCTAAGCTCGTTGGGAAGATTCAAGGGGATGGCGTGGATGGGGCATTTGGCGGCCTTCCGTTTCCGATTCCGAAAGATGGCTATGAAGTGATGTTCAATAGCAGTCTGAATTTTCAGAGGACTCAGTACGAGAATCAGGCGAAGTCATGGTTGGTCGACAGCGCGGGAAATCGAAGCGAGCTTCCCGAGAATGACGCAAACGATTACAGGCCGTACTATGATCGGGCGCTAGGGCAAGGAAAGGCACCGCATGACGCTTACGACATTTATCATGTTGTCCAGGTATCCCCGCCGACCGGAGTCGGTACAGCAATCCTTGCATACACTCCCATTAATAATTCGGTAGACGATCAAACGACGTGGCTATATATGCCAGGGCAGCGGCGAACAAGAATGGCTCCCGATTATAAATACGACACGCCAATTTCCCAATTCGGCGGCGTCATGTTTTGGGACGATCTTGGACTTTTTCATGGGCGGATGGACCGGTTCGATTTCAATTTGATCGGTAAGAAGGAGTTGGTGATTCCGTACAGTTCGTATAAGTATCTGTCGATGTCGCCCGATCAGATGTTTGGGAAGCAGCATCTAAATCCGGACGCAATTCGCTGGGAGACGCACCGCGTATGGGTTGTAGAAGCGACTCTGAAACACGGGGAACGGCATGCCTATTCGAAGAGGACGTTCTACGTTGATGAGGATAGCTGGGCGATCGTCGAAGCGGACGCATACGATCCGGAAGGAAAGCTCTGGAAGGTTGGATTTGATTACACATTAAATTTTTACGATGGAGGCGGGGGAGTATTTAGCGCAACCTATAACATTTACGATTTACAGAAAGGCAACTATTTCGGGACAAATTCTGGCGGTCCCGTCGATGGCCATCCTTTGATTAAGCCTTCTGATACGCATCAAAAAGAGAATTTGTTTACGCCAGCAGGCATGGCCGGAACTGGTATGCACTGATGCAAAGCAGCACATCCGTCCACGCTTCGGATGTGCTGCTCTGCAAATGGGATTGGGACAGTGCGTGATGCTTCGAATCGGTTTTTGATTAGGTTTACTGCTATGGTCATCTTCGAGAAGGTGTTGGACACCCGCGGTATGAGGAAGTGGGCGCGCGTCGCTGTGGTTATCGCGATGGCGTCTGCGGGACTTGGCAATCAGGTCGCGACTGCATCAACGGCGGCACCGGACGGCTCGCCGAATCGAGCTTTCGTTGATCCTCTTGACGCGCCGGCGCTGATGCGTACGTCCGTTGCTGGACGACCCGTCATGTCAGTTGTGGGTGCGGGCCGACGCCTTGTTGTGGTAGGCATGCGCGGCTTGATCGCGATATCCGATGACGGTGGCAAGACGTGGACGCAGGCTTCTGTGCCGGCGCAAAGCGACTTGCTGGCGCTGAGTTTCCCAACGAACCTCGAAGGCTGGGCAGTGGGACACGACGGGGTGGTGCTGCACAGCGGAGATGGCGGGGCAACGTGGAGTCGACAACTGGATGGGCGCGTTGCGGCGCGTAGGCTGTCTGCCATATATCAACAGAAAGTCGCGGCCGGCGATCAATCGGTACAACCCTATCTGGACCAACTGAACCTCAACTATAAAAGTGGCCCCACGTTGCCGTTCGTCAGTGTGGCGTTCGAAAACGCTCGCATGGGGTTCGCGGTTGGCTCGTTCGGAATGATCGTGGCAACTGAGGATGGCGGAAAGACCTGGCAACCTTATCTAGACCGAATTGATGATCCTCAGTTCTTGCATCTGAACTCGATTCGATACATCGAAGGGAATCTTTATATTGCCGCGGAGAAAGGGACCGTCTTCAAGTTCGACCGCCAATCTGGACGGTTTGTCGCCGCGACCACGGGTTACCCAGGAAGCTTCTTCGGCATTGTAGGCAACGCCAAGGTGCTATTGGCCCACGGATTGCGCGGTACCGTCTATCGCAGCACGGACTCGGGCACTACGTGGACACCGACGACCGTACCTATGCATGGCGCCATCACTGGCGCCGCCTATCTTCCGCAGCGTCGCGTGTTTGTTTTGGTGACAAGCGGCGGGGAGATCGCGACCGGAGATGAGATGGGCGAGAACTTCCAGTCGCAGGTAGTCGGGAGGCCGACTGTTTTTACGGCCGTTCACGGCATGGGAGACAGCGCTGTGGCGGTGTCCGGGTTAGATGGCACGCGCATCTTAACGCTTCACTGACTTTAGCGGATCGCCCCTCGTAGGGCCCTTGCTTCAAGATCTTGAGAGTGTCTTATGGAAAGCAATATCGGAAGCGGTGACGGGATGCCTGTAGTACGGTTGCAAAAAGACTTCGATCGCCGTTCAGGATCCCGTCTGGAGCGGCTGATTTTCAATCATAGACGGTTGATCATGATCATCAGCCTACTGTTGATTGCTATTTTTGGATTTGAAGCATCAAAGCTGACGATAGGCGTGAGCTTCCAGGACATGATGCCTCAATCGAGCGAGTTCATCCATAACTACCTCAAGAATGCTGATTCTCTGCGTAGTCTGGGTAACTCGGTGCGCATTGTTGTCGAGAACAAAAAAGGGAGTATATATAGCCCGAGGTATCTTCAAACATTGCGTCAGATCAACGACCGGGTTTACGTGATTCGTGGGGTCGACCGCGCTTTTGTCAAGTCTCTCTGGATGCCTGTTGTCCGATGGACCGAAGTCACCGCTGACGGGTTCCAGGGCGGTCCAGTCATGCCTGATGATTACGACGGTTCACCCGCAAGCATTCAGCGCCTTCGTGTCAATATTGCTCGCGCGGGCATCGTCGGTTCCATTGTCGGGGGCGACCAGAATTCCAGTACGATTTTCGTGCCTTTGCTGGCGACGTACGGCGATAGCGGAAAACCCCTTGATGACCTTGCTGTTCGAGACGCGATAGAGAAGATTCGCGTCGACTATTCAAATGACCAGATTGCGATCCACGTAATCGGCTTTGCCGAGCTCACGGGCGACCTGATTCATGGGCTGAGGCAGGTCGTCGTTTATTTCATTTTTGCCGCACTGATCGCGATGGGGATTGTGTTCCTGTACACGCGATGTCCACGCAGTACATTGCTCGTGAGCTTATGCTCTCTCACGGCGGTATTGTGGCAGCTTGGGATCATGCGCCTACTGGGCGCAAAGCTTGATCCGTATTCGATACTCGTACCATTCCTGATCTTTGCGGTGGGCGTCTCGCACGGTGCTCAGAAAATGAATGGCGTTACGCAGGACATCGGTCGTGGAACAGACAGATATGTGGCAGCGCGCTATACGTTTCGCAGACTATTTGCGGCGGGTCTGACTGCGTTGCTGGCGGACGCCGTCGGATTCGCTGTTCTGATGTTCATCGACATCCCCGTGATCCGTGGGCTCGCGCTGGCCGCTTGTATCGGCGTGGTAGTGCTGGTTTTCACGAATTTGATATTGTTGCCCGTATTGCTGTCATATACGGGTGTGAGCCAGGCTGCGGCTGGGCGCAGTTTGCGGACGGGCACTCATCACCCGTTTATACGACTTCTCGCACCGTTCTCGCGCCGTCGCGTGGCTAGCGTCGTCCTGCTGCTCGCGGCCGGGCTGACTGTTGGGGGCCTTGTCGTAGGCGAACATCTCAAGATTGGCGACCTTGATCCGGGCGCGCCGGAATTGCGCGCCAGTTCACGTTATAACCGTGACGCCGCCTACGTCACAAATCACTACGGATTGTCGACGGATCAGTTTGCGATCATCGTGAAGACACCGCAAATGGGACTTACCGGCTTTCGGACACTGCTGGAGATGGACCGGCTCGAGGAAGCGTTGCGCGATGTGCCCGGGGTGCAAACAACGACGTCTGCCAGCAGCCTCGCACGCTTGTACACCGCGTCTGGTTACGAGGGTGACCCGCGATGGATGACGATCAATCGGGATCCTTATGTGACAAACGATGCGATCAACAATGTTTATGTTGCAAACCCGGAGCTTGTAAACAACGATCGTTCCGTGGCTCCCATTATTGCGTTTCTTTCGGATCATAAGGCGGAGACCCTGGAGCGCGTCGTTGCAACCGCACAGCAATTCTTGTCTACGCATAACACAGGCGATACGAACTTCCTGCTGGCGGCGGGCAGCGCTGGTATCGAGGCTGCCACGAATATCGTGGTTCGCAATGCGAATAGACGCATGTTGTTCATGGTCTACGGCGCGGTTATGTTGCTGTGTTTCGTCACCTTCCGCAGTTGGCGCGCGGTTGTCGTCGCGCTGGTTCCGCTGATGATAACGTCGATCCTTTGCGAGGCACTGATGGTCGTGCTGGGGATTGGTGTAAAGGTGGCCACTCTGCCGGTTACGGCACTCGGGGTCGGTATCGGAGTGGACTACGCCTTATATTTCCTGAGCGTGCAACTGGCAATGCAGCGTCGAGGTTACTCCCTGGAGGAGGCGCATCTGTCGGCTTTGAATTTTACGGGAAAAGTGATCGCGCTCATTGGCGTCACATTAGCCGCTGCGGTGGTGACGTGGGCGTGGTCGCCAATCAAGTTCCAGGCTGATATGGGTATCTTGCTTACCTTCATGTTTCTCTGGAATATGGTTGGCGCACTGGTCCTGATCCCGGCTCTCTCGCATTTTCTGTTGAGGGACGTGTCGAAATTGCCGTCGGCAGAGAAAAATTCAGACTCCCCAGGCGCGAAGTCGCGCGTTGCCTCCAGTTGAGCTGGCGAGTTGATTTTGTCCAGATATCTCCGGTCGCGATGTAAGTGTGTGATCGGAGGCTAACGGTTTCTGTTCGACACGATACGTACAGATTCAAGAAGGAACCGGTTCGATAGCGCGCAGAACCGCAGCACCTTCGCTGGCGAACGCGCGGAGCAGATGGTGTGCAATGGCGAATGGCTTGGGTGCGGACAGTCCTCCAGCGTGCGTGCCGGACAACATCGCGGCGACTTCCTCTCGTGAAAACCAGCGCGCGTCTTCCAGTTCTGTCGTATCGACGATGATTTCCGTATCATTCGCCCGAGCGAAACAGCCGATCATCAGTGATGAAGGAAACGGCCAGGGCTGAGACGCGAAATAGGTGACCTGAGAACAATGCACGCTGGTTTCCTCAAGCACTTCGCGACGTACCGCGTCTTCCACTGTTTCGCCGGGCTCAACGAAGCCAGCAAGCGCCGAGTACATTCCCGTTGCGAACTGACGCTGACGTCCCAACAGACAGTGATTGTTGTCGATGCCTAACATGATCACGACCGGATCGACTCGTGGAAAGTGTTGCGATCCGCAAGCGTCGCACGAACGTCGCCAGCCTGCGGTCGACGCCCGGCTCGGTTGGCCGCAATTCGCGCAGAAGCGATGGCGCCGATGCCAATCGAGCATTGCTTTTGCCTGACCGAGTGCGCCCAGTAGACCGGGCGAGACCAGGCCGCTAACGGCAATAGAACGCAGATCGATCAGTTCGAGGCGTGTCGACAGTGAAGGGGGATCGAACACACCCTGATCGAACCCGAGGGCAAAGCGTGCCGACCCGGTGTCAGCCTGGCCTAGAAAAACGACCTGAACCGGGGGGCCGAACTCAGACACTTCGCTTGCCGTGAAAAGAATGTCATGTTCACTACCGCGCTTCAGCACTGGAATATCCGCGGAGAAGACGATAAAACGCGTTGACGGATCGCGTTGCAAACTCTCGATAAACGCGGCATCGTCGCGCTTTTCGTTTCGCCGGTCGAGCGGGTTGAAAGCAAAGCCGATAGCGGTGGACTGATCAAGGATGGACATTGGAGTATCTTTCGGTACGGTTACGCCGGGTCGGCGTTGGGTCTCGTGCGATGCATTTTACGTCGCCCGGACGAAGGCGAGGCGAAGACGGCACATGCAAAGGACTTTCCTAAACGGCAAAAATAGGTTACAACTTACAGTAACATTCTAAATACCGGTTAAACTTCAAAATGCAAATGGAAGTCCAGCGTCCGGTTCGCCGTAGTCGTGCTGAACAGCAAGCGCTCACGCGTGAGCGGCTGCTGGCTTCGGCCGAGAGTGCGATCGCCCGGCTCGGCTATGGTGGGGCCTCGGTCGACATCATCGCTGCAGAAGCAGGCCTCTCGAAAGGCGCCATCTACTCCAATTTCTCGACGAAGGAAGACTTGTTCCTCGAGTTGTTGCGATTGAACATGGAGCGCGACATGGCGGCGCTGGAAAAGATCGTCGAGTTGGAGCCGCAGGAACTCTATCAGGCTATCAGCCAATGGCTTGCCACCATGCACTCGGAAAGCGATTGTCCCGTTCTTGCCACGGAGCTTCAGCTGCAGGCTCGCCGCAGTCCGGAGTTCGCAGAGCACTATTATGCGCTTCAGGAGCAACAGATACGGACTCTCGCCCGCATTCTGCGCGCGTACTTCAAGGTGTCTTCAGCCAATCTTCCGATTGATGCCGCGGACCTTGCTGCGTGTATTATCGCGCTGGCCCACGGCCTGAGCCTCCAGCGTCCGGTGGGTAAATCCCGATCCCGTAACCAGGCCGGCCGGGTGATCGATGAACTTCTGCAGGTCTTTCTGACGAAGTAGCTGCCGCTGCGGGCGGCACCGGTCTGGTGCCTGTGGTAGCCCGCCGCACAAGCAGGGCTTGACACGGCGCCGTTGGCATTGGCTTCGAAGCGGGGATTGCGGTTTGCTGCGATCGGTGCAATCGCAACGAACTCAGGTGGCGTACGACCCGAACTCGATGTCGTGCAGGATGTCTGTGCGGGTCGGCGACCAGTCCAGCAGACGTCGCGTCTTTTCTGACGACATGCGCTTGTTCAACGAAAGACTCACGCCGATCGGGCCGCCAGTCGCGAACATTTCCCCGAACTCAAGACTTGCCGTGCGATCGCCGGCGCCGATCATGCGGCTAACGGAGGCGGCGAGTTCTCGCTGGCTCACTTCACCCGCGACGCCGTGCAGCACCGCACCCGCCGGCGCGCGTTCGACAGCGAGACAATACAGTTCGGCGAGTTCATCGACATGAACGTATCCTTGTAGCGTAGCGCCGGATCCGAGGTGTGGCGCGACCCCTTGAGCGCGAGCCATCCTGATGAGACCGGGTAGGTCATAGCTGCCGCCGTGTCCGTAGACGAGACCCGGACGCATCACGATGCCGCGGACGCCCGAGGCGCTCGCTACTTCCTTCTCCGTCTCAACGCGCGCGGCCATGGCTGCGCCGAACATTTCGACCATCACCGGTGGCACATTTGCTGACGCAGGCGCAAAGACCGAGGACGGCAAAGGCAGATCCACATCCTCATCAAAGACGTTGGGCGTCGCCTCGCCTCCGTTGACGATGCCGAGAACCGCCGAGCCGCTGGTGAAGATCAGCGTCCTGCCCGTTCCTTCGATGGCGCCGAGCATGGCGCGAATCGCGTCCCGATCCTGCGCGAACGTTTCAGCGCTGCCCGCCAGTGAGCCAATGCTTGCCGTGCTGACGACGGCATCGACTTCGTTGGCCGCTTTGATCAGACTCGCGCTGTCGGCAAAATCGCCGGCAACGGGGGTGATTCCGGCAAGGCGAAGCCTCCCGGCAGAATCCTCCGATCGCGCGAGGCCGAAGACCTCGTGTCCACGTTTGGCGAGCGCCTTGGCGGCAGCGCCACCGATAAAACCGGTCGCGCCGGTTACGAGAATCTTCATCGAATGTCTCCTTGATAGACGAAATAATACCATATAGAATTCAAAGATCAAATGGTATGTGTGAGTGATGGGTAGCGTCCATGTGTGCGACACAACGCGTCGAGAGATCTGGATGATGGTAATTCGTGTAGGATCGCTAACTGGATTGTGGAAAATTTAAGGGCAAGCCGGAAAACAATGTCAATTGACCTGAAGATACAGATCGTGACACGCTTGAGTGTAGTGTTGCCCGCGATCATGGCGGTCCACATCGGATGCAGACGCTGTCAAGCGTGAAGCCCCATTTTGCCGCTAGCCATCGCCGCGAGGCGCACGACGAGCGCTCGAGGAAGAAATCGCGACAACCAGGTAGTGGCTCGCACGCTTGTCCGCCCCGGGTAGGCGACAGCTTTTCTCTGGTCGAAGGCCTTCAGGGTTTTTTGAACAACCGATTCCGCGCTGTCCATATCCTTTGCCGGCACATTGGTCGAAACTCCATCAAAGAAGCTCGTTGCCGTTGGCCCTGGGCAAGCAGCCATCACATGTACGCCCGTGGCGGCGAGTTCAAATTGCAGCGCCTCGCTGAAGAAAAGAACGAAAGCCTTGGTCGCGGCATAGGTCGCCATATGGGGGAGGGGTTGAAAGCTCGCGTTGGATGCGAGGTTGATGATGCCGCCCTTGCCACGTTCTGCCATCCCGCTGCCAAACAGGTGGGCAAGGGCGACGACCGTCTGAACGTTGACCTGGATCGCCGACTGTTCCTTCTTGAGATCGTGCGAGAGGAAGAGGCCAGTCAGCCCAAGCCCGGCATTGTTGACCAGCAGGTCCACCTGAATGCCGCGGCGCTTGAGTTCCTCACCGATCTGTATGGCGGCTTCGGGAACGCCCAGGTCGGCATTGAGCGGGACGCATTGCACGCCGTGCCTGGTTGCGAGGTCTTCCGCCAAGGCATTCAAAACGTCACTGGAGCGGGCTACCAGCACGAGGTTCATGCCACGTGCGGCAAGTGCCTCCGCGAAGACCTTCCCTAGTCCTTTCGATGCACCGGTAATCAGGGCGGTCGAGCCGCGATAAACAAACATTTTCTGCTCCTTGCATCGGGCGTAATTTGTAATGCGCGTTCCACGCGGTTTGAACCAGACGCAAATTGCTGGTTGCGTGGTCGAGCTTCATGGGGGGGCGCGGCCTGAGTACTGAAGTTGCACATTGTGCAAAGCTCAGCGCACTTTGATAATTGGCGTACGATTTGAATGATCTTCAAAAATAACGGAAACATCGTGGAGAACCTCGGCGACATCCGGCTTTTTGTCGAAGCGGCGAACCTGGGCGGGCTATCGGCGGCCGGACGTAAGCTCGGGCTGTCTCCCGCTGCCGCGAGCGCACGCCTCGTGAAACTGGAGACGAGCCTGCATACGCGGCTGTTTGAACGCACGACGCGCCAGCTAAGGCTCACCGAGGAGGGGCGGATTTATCTGCTGCATTGTCAGCAGGCGCTTCAGTCCCTGGAGGATGCGCATGCGGCGCTACATGCCGGTCGGAGCATTGTTCGCGGGAAGGTGCGGATTTCGGCTACCTCGGATTTCGGGCGCCATGTCCTCAAGGGCTGGCTTGACGAGTTCAACGTGCAATATCCGGAGGTCACGCTCGCGTTGATCTTGTCCGATTCGTTGTCGAATCTGTTGTTCGACGACATTGACCTTGCGATCCGATTTGGCGTGCCCCCAGACAGTTCGCTTGTCGCGCGGCGCCTGGGGCCTAATCGACGCGTGCTTTGTGCGTCGCCCGAGTATGTGACAACGCACGGGGTGCCTGAGCGCCCGCAGGATTTGGAGCGGTTCGATTGCATCATCCTTGCGACGGCATCCGGGCCTGCGAACGACTGGCGGTTCACGCGCGGCGGTGAGGTCGAGACTTATACCGTGCCCCTTGCAAATGCCAGGGAGACCAACGACGGTGCGCTCGCGCGCGAGTGGGCAGTGGCTGGTTACGGTATAGCGATGAAATCGGTATGGGACATCGCATCGGACCTGCGCACGGGGAAACTAACTATTCTGATGCCGGAGTGGCGGTCTCCGGATGTTCCTGTGCACGCCCTGTACCAACGTAGCAGGTATATGGCGCCACGCGTGCGGGCGCTCCTCGACTTCCTGGTGGAGCGCTCTACCGCGATGTCGCATGACCTGGACGCCTATTTGAACTCCGGCGCTGGGGTTGCTGAAAGAGGTGGCGCCCGGAATAGCCGTCTGCCGGGAGAAACGTAAACGCATACCATGCGCAGAACCAAAACGATTTAGACGAGTGCAATCTTGCCGGTGGCAAGGTCATACACGCCGCCAACAATGTCGATCTTCTTGCTCGCGTAAAGTTTTTGGACGATCGGCGGTGAGTTCTTCAGTTGAGCCACCTGCCGTCGCACGTTCTCGGCGACCGCGTTGTCCAGCAAATTGCCGGTCTGCATTTTCCCGGCGGCGATGACGGCCGGTTTGATCGCGGCGATGAGTCCCGGCAAATGGCCCGGAAGGACCGTCTTGGCCTTCAGCACTTTGATTGCGGCGTCGACCGCGCCGCATCCGGTGTGGCCTAGCACCATGATCAGCGGCACCCCCAGGAACTGGGCGCCGTATTCGACGGATGCCAGCAGATCCGGGTTCACGACGTTACCCGCGACGCGTAACACGAAAAGATCGCCCGGCCCCTGATCGAACGCGAACTCCGGCGCCACGCGCGAATCGGCGCAGCTCAGGATCGTGGCAATCGGATACTGTCCCTGGACACGGGCGGCACGCCCCGATGAGAAGTCGCGCTCGTTCGGTGCGTTGGCCGCGTAGCGCGCATTGCCATCCATCAACCGCTTCAACGCGTCCGCAGGCTCGATCGAGTTCGGTGGTGGCGATGCGCCTGGCGCTGGCGGCTCGGCCGCGATCGCGGCACCCACGCTCCACGGTAGGAGCGCCGCGAGTGCGCCGGTCTTCAGGAAATCCCGGCGCGATACTTGAGGCTCGTGCTGCGCATCACCACATAGATCACACATTTGCTTTCCTCCGTCATTGCTGGGTGCATTCGGCAAGCAAACAGGTGTCTTGCCGCATCACGACGCAACTGGCACACCGATCGCCGGCTATGTGCGCTTCACGTGGCGGCCCAACGCCACGAGATAGATCAACTAACTTGCATGGGTTTGAGTCTATACGGTCGGCAGGAGCCGTGCCCGGAAAACTCTGCAACTGCCAGCAACACGAGGCGCTGGCCCAGGCGTGAAGCCGGCGACAGAGACGGTTGGTTTAGGCGAGGGCTCCCCGGCGTCCGTGAGATGGCGCGGGAGCATTGGTGTTCAGATTAAATTGGTGTTCGTATGAACAAGTAAAATAATTGAACGCCGCGCGTTTGTCGTTCTTGGCGGATGCGTGTTCATGTTCTTTGAACACGCGAAATCTATGAACGACCAGTGCGGTGATCCAGGATTCATCAGCAGTGATCTACTCACCCGTGAACGGAAAAACGGGCCGTGGCTTCTTCGCCAGGAAGGCTTCGACGGATGCTGGCAGCGCCAGCTTGACGTCCTTGCTATCGAAAAGCGGCATGGCAATGTCAAACATGGCCTCGTCGGCCGCAGTAACACCGCCTGTTGCCCAGATTCGCAGGAGCGCCTTGTGAGCTGCATGAGCGCGAGTCGGCCCCGCAGCGAGCTTGACCACGAACGCCGTCGCTTCATCGGCCAGCTCGCCGTCAGGCACGACCCGATTCACCACGCCGTGACGCTCCATGACCGCTGCTGGCACCTGCTCCGACGTCAAGGCCCATTCGATCGCTTTCGAGCGACCGGCTCTCTCTGCAATGCGATAAACCCCGCCTAGTAGGGTCACGATGGCGAGCGATTGCTCCGGGTGACCAAAACGAGCCGTTTCCGCTGCAAAAATGATGTCTGCGCGTACAGCCAACTCGAGCCCGCCACCGAAGCATAGTCCTTGAACCGCGGCGACCGTGGGAATCGATAGCCGCTCGAACCGATTGAAGCAGTTCATATACCGCTCGAACAGTGTGCGAAGTTCGCGTGCACTCATATCCGGCCAGTCCACGATATCGCCACCGAAACTGAAATCAGGGCCTTCGGCGCGTACCAGCAACGCTCGTGCATCGCTTTCGCCGACCGCGGTAAGCGCCGCATCCAACTCGTCGACCATTTGCGGTGTAAGGCGGTTCTGAGGCGGATTATGCAAGGTGATGACGGCCATACCGTCGTCGATCGAGTGCGTCAGGTGTGGCATGAAATCCTTCCTCGCTCAGGAAAGGTGCTCTTTGAACCAGGCAACGGCTGCCGAACTCGCAGCAGGGAACTGTCCCAGATAAGGGTCGAAATGTCCGCCCGGAATGGTGACCAGCCGCTTTGGCTGCAGGGCCTGTTCATAGGCCTTGAGCGCAAGATCCGTCACCGTGATTGTGTCGTTCAGCGCGACGACCATCAACAGCGGGGTTGGCGACACGCGGGAAACCCATACGCCAGGTTCGTACATGCGCGCCCCGCGGGTCGAACGAATCGTCACGTTGTTTTCCCAGATGCCAGGGGGCATGGACTGCAGATAGAAATCGATGGCGTCCTGTGCGCGATATGACGCGGGAACCGTAGGATCCGCACTCACAACGGCTTGCCGACGCGGCGGCTCGCCTCGAGCTTGCGCGCGTTCATCTTCCGAAAGTGCGCTTTCGAGCGCGGTGATCCCCTCCGGAGGGATGCGTCGCAGCCCCTGTTCATAACCGCTGATGGTCGGAACCTGCGAGACAACGGCACGTATCCTGCGGTCGGTCGCGCCGAGAACGATAACGTGGCCACCCGCGTAGCTTGTTCCCCACACGCCGATGCGCGACGCATCGACCTCGGGTCGCTCCTCCAGGTAGGAAATGGCCCGGCGCCAGTCGGCGATCTGACGCCACGGATCCACGTCTTGCCGAACCGCACCGTCGCTCGCCCCGAAATTACGATGATCGTGCAACAGCACGACGAAGCCCGCATCAGCAAAAGCACGCGCGAACGGCTCCAGACCATGTTCCCTTACGCCGGCATATCCATGTGCCATCGAAATGGCTGGGCGGGGTTCAGTGGCCCCGTCTGGCACAAACAGCCAAGCGCGCAGTCGCTCATTGCCTTCAACCTCAAACTCCACATCCAACCGCGTTGTCATCTTCGTTCCTTGTGCATTACAGAATCAGTTGTATCAGGGAGATCGATTCGAATCGATCGATTAGGCATAGATAGGGGCGCTTCGCAAGACCGGACCTGTTGATGGACTCTTCAGTCTGTTTCCACCAGTGAGTAACTGAAACCATGATAGCGAGCGGTCGTAGTCGATTGATACAGCCGGAATGAATTCACATGTTACGGATATCGAACAATCCATTTCCGCCATGCAAAGAACGGCGAACGCCAGCCTATCGCAGTGCTCACCAGCGGGGCGAAACTTCTGCCAGTTGGGCTACGCCCCGGCCAAAAGAGAAATTTTCATTCGGTACCGGTACCAAGGCGATAAATACATCGTCCGGAGAAATGCCAACGTTTTCGTGAAGCAGCCGGGTGATCGCCGCGAGAAGTTTCTGCTTGTCGTCGAGAGGGCGGTGCGCGCCGATAAGCACGGTGACAATCATTGCGTCAGCGGTCCGACTCATCTCCATGAAGGTGGGGTCGATGAACAACTCGTCCTCTCCGTGCTCGCTAATCATGATGAAACGGTCGCCCGGCGGAATCCCGAGTCCCTCCACGAGCGAGCGGTTCAGCGAATTACCAATGGCTTTCTTCTGATCCTTCGAGAATCGACCGGCGGGAATGTGGGCGTGAAAAACGGGCATGATGTCTCCGTGAAGTGAGGCTTCGTGTTTACCACGAGCGCAAAAATAAGTTGATATGCGCATAATAGGTGCCATCGCGGTACTTGGCAAGATTCAGATTCGCTGCACTAGGAGGGGCAAATGTCAGTCGTCACATCAGCAAGCAAAACAAGCCGGACACCGCTTTCTTTGGTGTTCGTGCATGGTTTTCTCGACAATCGTACGGTTTGGTCGCCGCTCATAGAGCAGCTCGAATCAACCTCGTATGTGCACTACACGCTCGATTTGCGAGGAGCGGGCTCGTTGCGGGAGGATGGTGGTCCCTACACCCTGGCACAGGCAGCGGCCGACGTTCAGCGCCTGATCGAGAAACACCAGATGGAGCGGGTGGTGCTTGTCGGGCACAGCATGGGCGGCCAGATCGCCGAACTGGCTGCCATGAAGTTCCCTGAGCGCGTCGCCGCGCTGGTGCTTCTGACGCCGGTCTCGTTGGCTGGGAGTCAGTTGCCTCCTGAAGCGGTGTCGTTCCTGCGTACTTCAGGCGGTAATTCGGCCGCGCAGCGAGAGATTCGGAGGCACTTTTCGCGCAATCTCCCGGAGCAGGAAATCGAACGTCTGGTTCGCGAGGAGGTTCTGATGGGCGTTGCGGCGGTAGAAGGATACTTTGACGCGTTCAGTGGCGGCGACTCCGCAGGCAATGCGCCGTGTTCCTATGCCGGCCCTGTACTCATTGCCGGAGCGCAAGAGGATCCGGTCGTGCCCATCGAAGCAGTTGCGGAGATGGCGCATACCCGCTTTCCGAACGCCAGACTGGTGCGGATCGAGCAATCGGGACATTGGCCGCACCTCGAACAACCTGGCGATACTGCGGCTGCCATTGAGGGCTTTCTCTCCGAATGCGCTTTACCGGTCCCTCAGGCGGACTCCCTGGATAGCGTCCGGTTGCAATAAGCGGATATGAGCGTATATTCCTGGTATCAGGGAATATCGAGCAGACGCTCATGACACGGAACGAAGACACGCTTCCCAACATCGACGGGCTGTGCAATTGTCTCGCTGCGAGGCAGGCATCGCGCTATCTCACCGCGGTGTATGACAAGGCATTGAGTCCCGCCGACCTTCGGATCACGCAGTTTTCCATTCTTCACAAGCTCGTAAGAAGCGGATCGATCACCATGGGGGAGCTGGCCGGAGCAATAGCCATGGACCGGACCACGCTGACGTCGAATCTGAAGCCTTTGGAGCGAGACGGATTGATCGATATCGTTCCGTCCAAGGAGGACAGACGCGCGAAGCAGGCGGCTATCACAAAGGCGGGGCTCGCCAGGTATAAAAAGGCGCTTCCCTTGTGGAGTGAAGTCCAGTCGACGTTCGAAGGTGCGTATGGCAAGTCGCCGGCCGCGCGGCTTCGGGATGCGCTCAGGGCCGTGCTGGACAGTGGTTTTGATCCGTGGGCGGACAGTGTGGCCGACGCTGACGCATAGCAAGGTCACGGCGGCAGGAACGGATATGTCGGGCGACACCCGGCATATCATCAGGTTTGATGAGTGACCAGGCTATTTTAAATTCATAGGCGCATATCAACGTATATTCGTGGAGACGAAAATGAACAACGAACACCTTGTGGAAGCCTGCAGGAAGGCATTCACCGGATTTGAAGCCAACGACAAGGCCGACTTGATCGCCGCCCTGGCGGACGATGTCCTGTTCGAATTCTCCGATTCCTTGCCGTACGGCGGAACGTACAAGGGAAAAGAAGAATTTCTGGCCTTCTGGGCGCATGTGTACAAAGAATACGAGTATTTCAACTATGACCTGAGGGCGGTCGTTGAGTCTGACGGCTATATTTTCGTGCCCGTGGTTGCCCGCGCGAAAACCAAAACGGGTTTCTCCATGGAGAACGAACATCTTTTTCTCTTCAAGGTAAGCAACGGCAAAATCGCTTATGGCCGCATTTACGCGGATACCGCACGGGGGCGAGATGTTCTTGAAGGGCGTGAACCGCGTCGCTACCCGAAGCTTATCCTGAGCTGAGAACGCGATAACGGTCGAAGCGTTCGCCGACGTCGCTACGAACGCTTCGATGGCGCCGAGCGCGCGCTTGTCATGAAAGCTGCCGATCATAACGAACTCACGAGGTGTGCGCCGTCGACTGCGACGCAAGCGCCCGACATCCCCCGGCCGGCGTCCGAGGCCAGCAGCAGAAGAGGGCCATCCAGATCGGTCATCTCGTTCAAGCGCCTGCTCGGGATCCTCTTGCGCAGTCGCATCCCATCTTCGCTGGCAAGAAACTCCCGGTTCAAATTGGTCGAAATGTAGCCCGGCAACAGGCTATTAACGCGAATGCCGAAGCGGGCGAACTCAAGGGCCATTGCCTTGGTGGCGTGCAGCACTCCAGCCTTTGAAATAGCGTAAGGCGCGACGCCGCCTGCAACACGCTGGCCCAGAATCGACGCGACATTGATGATGTTACCTTCCTTTCCGACCTCGACCATCCGGCGGGCCGCTTCGGTTGCGACGAGCCAGCACCCTTTCAGGTTCGTGTCGATGACGGCGTCCCAGTCTGCCTCGGATTGTTTGAGGATCGGCCTCGCGATGGTGCGTCCTGCATTGTTGACGACGATATCCGGTACACCCACACTTGAGACGAAAAAATCGAGGCCGCGTGCGACGCTCTCGGAGCAGGTAACGTCCATCGTGGTCCAGATGGCCGTGCCGCCGTCCGCCTCGATCTGGCTGGCGAGGTCCTCCAGCTTGTCGGCGTTGCGCGCCACGATGGCCACCGTCGCGCCCGCGCGCGCCAGCAGTTGCGCGAAGTGACGCCCCAGTCCCTCGGAGGCGCCGGTAACGAGCACTCGCTTCCCGTCCAGCGCGAAGTTGACATCGGTGTTCTTCATAGATCTTGCTCCATGCTCGTCAGAATCTTTTTACCCATGCTGCCCTGATGTTCGCCAAGCCGCTTACCAAAGACAAGGCGCTCGCGCGCATAGGCCTGAATGAAGCGGCGCGTTTTCTCTTTCAACGCCACACTTGATGGCGGAAGAAGCATGTCCAGCGAATCGTTTATCGAAGTCATAAGCAACGATGCAACTATCAGGAGTGGATTGCTTTCGCAGTGCGAACCGGAAACGCCGGACCGAACCCGGCTGCGCGTCCGGCGTGCCCGTGAGACTGATGCCGTAAGCATGAGTTCGAGCCGTGTTCGGTCTTCACAGAAGTATCCGGCGTTCCCGCAACGCGTCAAAGGTGTCCTGACGCGTTTTAAGCGCGCGGTTTGATCACGACGCTTTCCCGGGTGTAGAGCCGGTTTGGCACATCGCGGTCAATGAGCCCATCAAGCGACGCCAATGCTCCGTCTTGTCGCGCCTGTTGGAGGCTGGAGAACCAGCACATATCGATTCCGTCCCACTCGGGCTCACGTCCGTCCCGATAACCCGCCAGACGGGGTGTCGACTGAACGTAACGCTGAACCGCCGGCAAAGCCGCTACGGCGCTTCCGTAATTCTCGCGCCAAAGCTGCTGAAACTCCTCCGGCGAAAGAGCGGGTGAGCGCTTGAAGAACGTGACACGCTTGATGAGTTTATCTCGCGCGGCCGCACTGTCCTTCAAGACGGATTCATCTGTCAGCACAATCCGGATCGTCGAGCGATCCACAAATTGCTCTTCGTCGCGATTGAGTTCCTCATACTCCTTGGTTGTCGATAAGTGCTTCAGCGCCGCACTGTCCGGGAATAGGAGTTCGACGATGCCATCGTAGATCGGAGTGTCTGTTTCAAAGGTTTCAGCTAACGGCGGATTTTGAGTGTAGCCAAGAATCCCCGGCAAGCGCTTGACGAAATTCGGATGCTCGGCACCCCAATATGATTGGTACTCCGACACACTAAGGCCGGCCTTTCGCTTGAACAACGTACACACTTTCAGCATCGTTTCTCTCCTTATAGAGCCTGAACGGCGACCGATATCGTTGCCGGGCGATTCGTCTTCGAAAACACCTGCAGCCGATTCGACCGTCTGGTAGTGAATAGGTCAACCCGTTGGCGCGGGTTGTGGGTGTCATGACAGACGGCACGGAATCACTATATATTCCTTTTGAGAGGAATAAAAGTGGTGGTTGGAAATTTCTGGTGCAAGCGTTCGGGACGCTCCCCGTCGGGCTCGCCTGAACACCCCATGTCTTGGGGCTGACAAGGGGAAAGTATGGGATGGCGGGCTTTTTGCACCTCGGGTAAGCCCTCACGTCGTTGCATCGTTCGGGAGCGTATGTGGCTCCGGCAAGCTGAGGGGCGGGCGCGCCGCGTGCGGAAATGGATTTGCGCTCAGTCGTGCGGCGCAATACCGTGCATTACCAGATTGACAACGAAGTCGACATAAATCTTCTCTGCCTCGGACCGGGAGCCAGGAATCAACTCCTCGATAATGGCCTTTGCGGTGACAAAAATCTCGCTAAGACCCAGCAACGCTACGTACAGCAAACGGGGGTCAAAGTTGGTGGAAAACTCGCCTTGTTTTTGCCCGTCTTCGACGACCGCAAGCAGCCGCACATAGGCAGATTTTGTCAAGTCCAACCGGACGGTCTTTGCCCATTTCGAATCCGATGCATAGACGCGTTCGGAAATCATGGGCCAGAGATTCGGGTTCGCCACGACATAACGGGTTAGCGCCACGATACGGCTACGCATGCGGTCAGTCGGCGTTCCACCGGCAGTGCTGGCTTTGGCCATGACGACGCCGAGCCCATCGATCAGCCGTTCGAGCACGATGGTAAGCAGGCCATCGAGATCGCCGAAATAGTATCGGATTAGCTTGGGGTCGATCGACGCTTTCGCGGCAATGAGGTTCTGCGTCAACTCCGCCGGTCTGTATTTTTTCAAAAGGGCAGTGGTCGTTGCAATGATCTTTTCCTGTCCGACGTTCGGATCGAGCGCGGATGGACGACCTTTGCGGCGCCTCGGTGCGACCACAGTTTCAGCCGTATTCGTAAGAGGAGGATTTTTCACGGATCTGAATTTGGATGGTGTTAGGCGCACGGCGCGCGTTACCTCGAGATCCCCACCTGCGTGCGGATCTGTAAGAGCATTGTGAATTCGAGAGATCTTAACTGGCGAACCCTGGCGACGCAACGTCGGCCGGGGCAATGCGTTGCTCCGGTGCGGGCCGCGCGCCGGCGCCGAATCCAAAGGTTTGCCCCAACGCGCCGATCGGCTGCCCGTCGTGCGATCCGCGTATCGACATAGGGATAAATTCCTATATCGAGGAATTTCGTTGACATTCGACTTTGACGGCGACTAACATCATTCAAACGAAATGACCGAGCTCCTGGAGAGCGATTCGAACGATTGAGCCTGGGCAGCAGTGGGCGGCCCCGGTGACGGGTGACGCGAGTTCGCGCATCAGCCGCCGACAGCGCCGGGCAGTTCACGATGGCGAGGGAAGGGGTGGGACGACGGATCGCTTCAGGACGGGCATTTCGGAATGCAAATTATTATGATGAAAGCGCGGTTGCTTGAATGCGAACCGGCATCGCTCAATTTCCAACGGATGTTCTCTGCAAACCCAATAAAGGAACGCTCATGCGACAAGACATCGAATTCAAGACGGAAGACGGCACCACGCTCCGAGGCTGGATGTACATGCGTGATCTGCCGAATAAAGTGCCGGTCATCGTCATGGTGCACGGATTTTCCGGCACGATCACGTCTTTGACTCAATATGCCGAGGCCTTCTGCGAGGCAGGCTTTGCCGTGCTTCTTTATGACCACCGCGGTTTCGGTCGCAGCGCCGGTAAGGTGAGGCAGCATATCGATCCCTATCAGCAGATCGCGGATTTCCGTGACGCCATCACCTTCGCTCAGATGCAGTCTGGCGTCGATCCCGACCGCGTGGGCATCTGGGGATCGAGTTATGCCGGCGGCCACGTTCTGTATATCGGCGCGTCCGACCGGCGGGTTAAGTGCGTCGTAAGCCAGATCCCTTTCGTGAGCGGACATGCCACCGCCGGGCGCCTTTTCAGGCCCGATCAATTGTCGGCGTGGAGAAAGCGTTTCAGCGCGGAACGACGCGCCATAGGATTGGGGGCGCCACACACGGTGATTCCCGTCTTCGCGACGAACGGCGACGAACCGTGCGCGCTGCCGCCGCCAGTCACGGACGATTTTATCGAGGTTAGCCGGCAAGAAGAGGGTTGGCTAAACGAGGTGACCGTCAGATCGCTGGAATTTCTGACCGAATACGAACCCGGTGCCATGGCGCGATTTATCAGTCCCACGCCGTTGCTGATGATCGTGGCGCGCCATGATCGCGTTGCGGCGCCCGAACTGGCATTGGCCGTCTATAACGAAGCGCTTGAACCCAAGCGCGTCCTGATTCACGGTGGTGGTCACTTCGGTACCTACACGATGCAATTCGACGAAACGAGCGGAGCTGCGATCGAGTGGTTCAGGGAACATCTGCAGGCGTAGAAGCGGCTTCGGTGACACTACCGGGTCTCCGGGCGCCGATTGTGCGCGAGTGATCTCCACGATCTTGTGGGCGCACTCGCGCGATTCTATGCTCCATTTCGAGGACCGACATTCAAATGCACACACAACTTACCGCTGCAATACGGCGAGCGGCGCAGATCAACCCTACCGGACCAGCGGTTGCTGGGCCTGAGGGGACCTTAAGTTGGCCGGAATTGATGCGCCGGGTCGCCCAAGTTGCGTTTGGCCTTCAGGCTCTGGGTGTCGACGCAGGCGACCGGGTTGCGATCCTGTCCGCCAATTCGGCTCGATTTCTGGAGCTTTACTATGCGGTACTTTGGACAGGGGCCATAGCTGTTCCGCTCAACACGCGCACCGGTCCTCACGAACTCGAGATCGTGCTTGCCGACTGCAAGCCGGTAGTGCTGGCCCTCGGAGGTGAATTCGAGAGCCTCGTTTCGATGGTGCCGGTGGCGCGGTCAGGCGTGCGCCATCTCGTTTCGATGGACCGCGCCACGGCGGCTTCCGGGCTGCTTCCCTACGAGAGCTTGTTGACAGGCGAAGAGAGGGTTGACGCCGGACGAAGCGGGGACGATACAGCGGCGATTTACTACACCGGGGGCACGACGGGCGCGCCGAAGGGCGTGATGTTGTCCCACGCAAACATCATGGCGCACTGCCTCGGTATGTGTTTCCCCCTTGCACTTTCCCGCTCCATGAAGCATCTGCACGCCTCCCCTATGTTTCACGTCGCGGATACGGCAGGAATCTTTGCGACAACGATGGTTAGCGGTACACACTATTTTGTTCACCGGTTCGACGCGGTCATGGTCATGGACGAAATAGAACGATCCGGCATCACGCATATTTCACTCGTGCCGACAATGATCAACCGCATTGCGTCGTCACCGCGCGCGCGTGAGTTCGATCTGAGTTCGGTGCAGACAATCTACTATGGCGGTTCGCCGATGCCCGAACGCGTCATCGACGACATCATTTCGTTGATGCCCGTGACGCGCCTCGTGCAGGGATATGGGCTCACCGAGTCTTCGCCAACCTTGTCGATTCTTCAGCACGAGGACCATCTGGGCCTGACGGATAGGAGGCGGCGCCGCTCGGCTGGTCAGGCTTCGCTCGGTGTCGAGCTTGCCATTCTCGACGAAAACGGCGAGAGCGTGCGGCCCGGAGAAAATGGCGAAATCTGTGCCCGTGGTGCCAATATTACCGCGGGCTATTGGAACCGGCCCGAACAGACGAGCGAGGCGCTTACGGGGGGCTGGCTGCATACTGGCGATATCGGTTTCATGGACGAAAACGGCTTTCTCTACGTAGTAGATAGAATAAAGGATCTGATCATTTCAGGCGGTGAAAACGTTTATTCGATTGAAGTTGAGAACTTGATCTACCAGCATCCCGCAGTACAGATGTGCGCGGTAATCGGCTTGCCGAGTCCTTCATGGGGCGAGAGCGTGCATGCGGTGGTGAGTTGCAAGGAAGGATTCTTTATCTCTGCCGAAGACGTGTTACAGCACTGCCGCGAACGACTGGCCCGTTACAAGGTTCCCAAAAGCGTAAGCATAAGAAACCGGGACTGGCCGATGTCGGCTGCTGGAAAGGTACTGAAGACCGAGCTTCGCAAAGAATATTCGTCGAGTACTTAGCGTCGTGCAGTGGGACATGCATCGGGTTTCGCGGACGGAAGTTACGCCACGACTTTCCCGATGCGGCAGTTATTCTCCAGGCGCTTGTTTCAGGCGGAAAGAGCCGCCCAACTATTCCTATTGAAGTAAGGAGACGACATGTCTGACACTTTCACGGAGATTCGCTATGCGGACAAAGACATCGGAGCGCAACGAAGGGCCTTGTGGATAACAGTCACAGGTAATCTCCTTGAGTGGTTCGACTGGACGATCTACGCCACGTTCGCGCCATTCATCGCGAAGGCGCTCTTTGCCCCTGCCAATCCTGTATCGGCGCTCTTGCAGACGCTGGCGATCTTTGCGGTGGGTTTTGTCGCTCGCCCAGTCGGCGGTCTGGTATTCGGGAGATTCGCCGATACTCATGGCCGCCGGACCGCGCTCGTCGTAACCATGCTGCTGATGGCCGCGGGAAGCTTTCTGATCGCTTTCATTCCGTCTTATGCGAAAGCGGGACTGGCTGCCTCGGTGTTGCTTCTTGCAGCCCGTCTGGTGCAAGGTCTCGCACACGGAGGAGAGAGCGCCGCGGCTTACGTCTACGTAGGCGAGATCGCCCCTTCCGCCTCCCGGGGAATGTGGTCAAGCAGCTTTTTCTCGAGTATCACCGCAGGCGTGATACTCGGAAGCCTGCTTGGCGTGCTCTTGACTCAACTGCTGAGCACGCAAGACTTGCTCTCATGGGGATGGCGTATTCCGTTCGGGTTCGGTGCGGTGCTTGGTCTCTACACGTTTCATCTTCGGCGTACCGCGATGGAGTCCGAGGTATTTCGCAAGACGAAAAGGCACGCCGCTGAAAAAACTTCCTCTACGAAATTTTCGCGGGCTTACTTCCTCAGCTGCCTTCGCATGTTTGTCCTGCTGAGTGCTACGGTAGTCGTCTACTACACGTGGCTGAGCTTTGCTACTTCCTATGCGATTGTGACGAAAGGCATAGCGGCAAAAAGTGCGTTCATCGCGAGTCTGGCTGCGCAGTTGATTTGCCTTCTTGCAATGCCACTGTTCGGCCGGCTTTCGGACAAAGTTGGGCGTCGGCCGCTTGCCCTTGTCACCACGTTAGGTTTTGTATTGTTGTCGTTCCCACTCGATGCGATTTTCACCAGCAGCGGCTGGTCGCTATTTGTGGCACAAAGTGTGGCGCTCGTTCTGTTCGCAAGCGTGGGCTCCATCTATCCGGCAATGATGTGCGAGCAACTCGCGACAGGTGGGCGGGGAGTCGGCATCGGATTCGTGACTTCGCTTTCGGCTGCCGTGTTCGGGGGCACCGCTCCTTATCTGAACACATGGCTCAGCGCTATGGGGTCGCATTGGATCTTCACGGCCTATACCGTGGGCCTCAATGTTCTGGCAACTATTGCCATTCTGTTCATGCCCGAGACGAAAGGGGCCGATCTTCAGACGAGCGGCGTTTAGCACCAACAGTCTTTCAGTCGATCCGCTACCTACATTCAGTTAGCCTGTCTATCGGATAGCGGAGAAGTCACGCCCGTAGCATCCGTATTTCACGCGATCATGCACGAGATATGGTATGTATAACTAACGAGTTGGGATGGTTATGGAAATGAAAAAATCCGGATTGGCGGTGATTGGGTTGATCTGCTTGATGAACAATGCACATGCCCAAAGCAGCGTAACGCTGTACGGGATCATCGACACGGCCATTACCTATGCGAAATCGGGCAATGGATCCGGCAATCTCGTTGCACTGGAATCTGGGGTCAGTAACGGGAGCCGGTTCGGCCTGACGGGGACGGAGGATCTGGGCGGGGGCCTGAAGGCGAAATTTGTGGTGGAAAATGGCTTTGCCACCAACACTGGCGCTTTTCAACAGGGCGGACTGTTGTTTGGGCGCCAGGCATGGGTCGGGCTGACGTCTACATCGGGGTGGAGCGTCACGGCAGGCCGTCAGAATTCACCAATGAGCCTGGCGTTGATCGCCTCCGACGCCAATGCACAGATCTACTGGGGCAATACGCAAGTCAGCGGAAACGGCGTATATCAAAGCCGGAAGGCAACCGCCTCGGATGCCGGGTTTCAGGCAACCAGCCGTGTCGACAATTCGATTCTGGGTACTTGGGTGCTACGTGACCTGACGCTCCGATTGATGGTTTCTACAGGGGACGGAAACTCGAGGGACAGTGGCAGATTGTTGAGCGGCAGCGCGACGTATGCATCAGGGCCTGTGATGTTCACGACGAGCTTTACGCGATTTCGCCAATATGCAGCGGATATAACGCCGCTTGCGGACCCCGCGTGGGAGACGGAAGTGATGGTGGGTGGTTCATTCGACTTCAAGGTGGTACAGGTATTCGCTGGCTATTACCGCTTTAATCCATCAAGTGACAACACGACTATCACCGCGCAGACGTTTTCGAATACGTACACGTATTGGCTTGGTGTCCGCATTCCGGTCATCTACACAGATCGGATCATCGCCGAGGCTCTGCGAACAGAGTTCGACTATTCAAACGGACATGGCGCGGGAACCACCTTGGGCATTACATACGAGCATCCGCTTTCCAAACGAACGATCGTCTATGCAAGTTATGGTCAGATCAACAACGACTCGAGATCTGCGGCGATTTTGTGGGCCGGAACGGCCGCGCTCAATTACCCCACCGTGTTGGGAGCAAGCCCCAAAGCATTCTCGGTTGGTATCAGGCACTTGTTCTGACTGCCTTATCGAGGGGGGCGAACGCGCTGCAAGCCGGCCAGTTGCCGACATGAGTATCGGTTGAGACACTTGGCATACCGAAGGTACTGGGTCAACCCAATGCCTTCGGAACCTTTAACCGGCGTCTCGGCAATGCGCAGCGCCTGCTGTCTTAAGCAGACCCTGGATAACGAGGCCGATGCATCTGGAAATGCGCATCGGAAGAAATTTCGAAATAGTCGGCCATGCCGCCACCGCGCAGGACCGGATGCGCGGCTGCTGTATCGTAGACGCCGTCACGCAGAAGCGTCTTGTCAATATGAACGCCCACGACCTCGCCGAGTACGAGCCATGTCTGGACGGCATCTCCATCAATCTTTGTGAGCTGGATAATTTGGGTACAACGACATTCGAAGCGGACGGGACTTTTCTCGACCAATGGAACGTCCACAACGCGTCCTGACAATGAGCTCAAACCCGCCAGTTTGAATTCGTCGATTTCCTTTGGTGTTGACGCAGAGCTCGTATTCATTTGGTGTGCGAGCGAGCGCGTCGTCAGGTTCCAGCCGAAAAGGCCCGTTTCCCGAATGTTCAGCAGCGAATCTTTCGACCCTATGCTCGAAAATCCGACGATGGGGGGCGTGTAGTTGAACGCACTGAAGAAGCTATACGGCGCGAGGTTGGCGACCCCATTGGCATCCCGCGTTGAGATCCAGCCAATTGGCCGTGGGCCAACAATCGCATTGAATGGGTCGTGGGGTAATCCGTGACCAAGCGAAGGTTCGTAGAAATGATAGTGCGGTGCTTTCAGTTCCATTTCCGTCTCCTCATGTTTTGTCGAGGTATAACGCAGTTCAAAGTGAATCTCTGCTTGTGGAGGTGAGTTTATGTTGTCCGGCTAACGTGGCGATGCCAAAGGCACTCCGCTTTTCAAGGCATTGAATAACCAGAACGTAGGGGGCTACACTGAGGCGTGCAGGGAGGTGCCTGAGTCTGCGGCTCCTTTTCCTTTGTCGCGTGTTAAAGGACTGCGGCGTTACGGGATATGAACCTTGCCATCACCATGGGTCACAAGTTATCTGACGCAACTGCGTTACTCTCAATGTCGAACCCCAGAATAATCGCATATGCGCGTAATTTCAAGCTGAAACTGATACGAACGAACATTGTTGGAGATGAACAAAAATTGAATTCACCTGCGGCAAACGCGGTGAGTTTTGCAGGGCGCGGAATATTCAGCCCGCCGGCCACGACGCGATGACGCCGATTGGCCGGGACAACCGTTGCCGTTTACTGCAAGACGTCATTCAACCGGCGTTGTTACATGGAGGCAAGGTTGGACTGAACATGCCCGTTGCCCTGCGGACTATGCTGCTTGAACCTTACTGCGGACGGACTTCGGGCGTGCGGCAACCAGCATGCGGTTGAGCACCGCCACGCCGATGGCCGCTTCGGTTTGCTGGGCATCAGGGGCGCGTGCCGGCAGCCGCGCACCGCCGTCGATCGCGGTGGAATCACGATCTGTGCGGCCGCGCTATGCTGTGCGACCGTCTGGTACGTCGGGGCGCCGGCATAGGCGCCATCGCCGATGAACCGCCCGATCTCGCCCGGGTCTGCTGCTAGCAGCGACGCGACCTGCGAGGGATCGTCTCCCTCCTGAGCGGTGAGCGTGTGCGCCACGATCCGCCCCGTGCTGGCATCGACCGCCAGATGCAGCTTGCGCCAAGTGCGGCGCGATGCTGACTGCGCGGCGGCTCAGTGTGGTGTGATCGAGAATCGGCAGCGTCAGCCCCATCAACTGGAGCACCGAACCGAGCAGTCCTTCAGTCTGGCGCAAGCGCATCCGAAACACGCTGCCCAGCATCAGGGCCGTTTCAATCGCCAGACCCGAATAGCGCGGCTGGCCGCCCGGCGTGGTGCGGCGAGGCGCCTGCCACTGCGTCGGCGCCACGGGCTTGATCCACAGCGTCGGACTGCCTCGGCTACGCAGGCCCGCTTCGTACTCCGGCCAGTTCCACGCGATGCGCCATCTTCGGATGCGATGACGGCCATCTCCAATGCGGCCCACATCCCGTCTCAATGTTGAGACAGGTTTTGCGGCACTTCGATTCTTGTTCGTTGCCGTCTGGCTGCGCTGAATATTCGATAGGAACCCTCGCTCTAGCCTTATGGGCGCTGGACGCGTGGGGTGGCATGGACATGACCGCTTACATGCGAAATGATCATTTCCAACCAGGTCAAGCCTCTGACGTGTAACGGTTGCGAAACATTAGGCGCCTGTCTGGCACTCGTCGACCGCACGGGAACAACGCCGCTTGTCGCGTAGCAAGCGTTTGCGCCCTCATGGCACGGTCATTGCTGTATGAGCCTCACAAGCGAGTCTGTTGCGGCCGATATCAAGCCTGAACAATCCACGGAAGCGATACCAGAACCTCGCACGCGTGATCGTGGAAAGGCCAATGCGCTTTCGACGCAAGCGGTGGGACCATCGAAAAACAAATCCATAAACGCCGGACTAATAGTTCGCATTACATATTAAATGTCACGGGTGAAGGCGGCATCTGGAGGGGAAGCTCATGAGATCGATATATCGTACTGGCATTGCTCGTGCAACGCTCGTGGTGACTTGTGCGCTGTCTTTACCCGCACAGGCCGCCCTTGGCGAAAGAGTCAGCAGCGTAGGCAGCGACCAGGTTCGCATGCATGCCACGGCACACGGCGCCACATCGCAATTCGCGTACACGGTGCATCTGATTACGCTGCCGTCGGGCACCGTGGTGCGCGAGTATGTCGCGGCGAACGGAATCGTGTTCGGCGTCGCGTGGGAAGGCCCGACCTTGCCGAACCTGAAGGCTGCACTGGGCGAGGCTTTCGATCAATACGTCGCGGCCACCGCGACGCGCCGGGCAACCCCGCTTGCCGTTTCGAACGATGCGCTGGTGGTGTTCTCGGGCGGCCATTTACGTGCGTTCGCGGGTTACGCGTATCTGCCGCAAGCGCTCCCCGCTGGCGTCGACGCCAGTGTCATTCAATAGCGGAGCTATCATGCCCGCTCCGGGTTTGCTCCATAATTCAGATTGGCTTTTAAAGCTGCTCGCCGCTACATTGCTTGCAGTGTTGGTGGTCGGATGCGGCGGCGGCGGTGGGAGCAGCAGTTCATCCGGCACGTTGGCACCCGCGCAATCGCTCACGAATATAGCCCCCGCGCCCCAAGCGCTAGCCTCTAACGCAGCAGCGGTGACCGTCGATTTCGGCGTAATCGGTGTGCCGAATATACCCTTCGTCAGCGTTACGCTGTGCGTGCCGGGCACGACGCAGTGTCAAACCATTGATCACGTGCAAGTCGACACGGGCTCCTCGGGGCTGCGGGTGTTCGCCGCTCAATTGCCGGTGTCTTTGGCACTGCCGCAGGAGCAGGATGGCGCCGGCAATCCGCTTGCCGAATGCATGCAGTTCTTCGACGGTTATACATGGGGCTCGGTGCGGCTGGCTGATGTACAGATCAGCGGTGAAAAAGCCGCGTCGTTGCCGATTCAGGTGATCGATCAGGGCTATAGCGCAACGCCGTCGGACTGCAGTAGTGTCGGCGCGTCGCGGAACACCCCTACGAGTCTGGCGGCCAACGGAGTGCTCGGCATTGGCGTGTTCAAGCACGATTGCGGTCCGGCCTGCGTGCAGAATGCAGTGCCGGCGACCTACTACAGTTGCGTCGGGACCAGTTGCACGTCGATCGCCGTCGCCGAAAACGTGCAGGTTGCCAATCCGATTCCCTACTTCGCGACCGATAACAACGGTTCGATTTTGCTGTTGCCAGCCGCGTCGTCAGGCGGCGAAGCCTCGCTCAGCGGGCAACTGGTGTTTGGTATTGGCACGCGGAGCAATAACGGCCTGGGCAGTGCGCAGGTGATCGGGGTCAGTCCGTCCACCGGCACGTTCAGCACAGTGCAAAATGGCATGACCTACTCGCGGAGCGTCATGGACAGCGGCTCGACCGGGCTCTTCTTTCAAACCAGCGCGCTACCGGTCTGCGCAACTCCAAACAACTCGTTTTACTGCCCTGCATCGACCCAGCAGTTGAGCGCAATGATTGAAGGTGTGAATGGTGCGATCAGTGCTGTCTCATTTGCTGTCGGCAATGCCGCGGAACTCAGGCTGAATGATGCCGGCGATTCGGTGATGCCGCTGCTTGCCGGTCCGGCATTTGCCACCCCGACTATCTTCGTCTGGGGCATGCCATTTTTCTACGGGCGTAACATCTATGCTGCCGTCGAGCAACAATCGACGCCTGCAGGAAAGGGGCCATATATTGCGTACTGAGCCGCCGCGCGCGAAGTACCGCCGCGCAGTCAGCGTCGCGCCGCACTTGGCGCAAGCTGCATCTGGCGGTCGATGCCAGCACGGTGCGGATCGTGGCGCACACGCTCACCGCTCAGGAGGGAGACGATCCCTCGCAGGTCGCGTCGCTGCTGGTCCAGCCTTGTCTCCATGCAACAACGCATGCATGGAGACCTTCTATCAATAATGGGTTTGTGTCACAGCGGCTGGCGGAGTTGCACGCCTGCCGCTGGATTTCGACGCGCCTATACAGTCACGACGATCTTGCCGAACTGAGCGTTCGATTCAAGGTAGCGGTGCGCCTCGACCATTTCATTGAACGTGAATGTCTTGTCAATCATCGGCTTCAACGCGCCGGATGCGAGACCAGCGAGGATGAAGTCAACTGCAGCCTTTTGACGGACTGGGTCGCCACTGGTGTTCCAGATCGTGTAACCGACAATAGTCGGCAGCTTAATCAGCAGATCCAAGTAGGACAGCTGCGACGGCTCCTCGCTCAGCGCGCCGTACACGAGCAGAATACCGCCCGTCGTCATAGCCTCGATCAGCTTGCCGAGGCTAGGGCCGCCGACGGGATCGAACACCACGCGCGCGCCAACACCGTCAGTGATGCGCAGCACCTCGGCCACCATGTCTTGTTCTTCGGTGGCGATGACGAAGGCGGCACCGGCGTCGAGGAGTTGTTCGCGCTTGGCGCTGGTGCGGGTCAGCGCGATCGGTGTAGCCCCGATCATATTTGCCAGCTGAATTGCGGCAAGGCCCACGCTGCTTGATGCCGCCGGAATCAACACCACGTCGCCCGCGCCAAGCTTGGCTGCCTCGATGAAGGCACCGTAGACGGTGATGAACATCATCCAGATCGACGACGCCTGCTCGAACGTCAGCGACGGCGGATGTGGTACGACGGCCGAGACCGGCGCGAGGACCAGTTCGCCGTACATGCCGTACTGGTTCTGCGAAAACGCTGGGACGGTGTTGACGGCGTCGCCAACTGCAAACTGCGTGACGCCAGGACCTACGGCGTCGACGATACCGGCCGCCTCGTAACCAAGTCGGGCCGGCAGCTTGACTTCCTCGATATATTCGCCGGCGCGCCACATGGATTCGGCGCGGTTCAAGCCGATGGCCTTGACTCGGATGCGCACTTCGCCGGCTGCCGGCTCCGCGACGTTCACGTCCTTGTAGGAAAGCACTTCAGGGCCGCCGGTGGCGGCAAATTGAATAATACGTGACATGGTAAACCTTTAGTTTGGTGGTATGCCGCAGCTAATTGCACGAGCCGAGCCGGAAGCATGGGCGCTTCCATCACAGCCATCTCTTTCTCGATCAAGCTGTTGACCAGTGCGATAGATGCCGGACCCGTCTCGTAGTCAAGGTCCGCATCATTACGCTTACCTGGCAGGCTGCGGAAATTCAGGCCGACTTTATTGAGCCATGAAGCTTGATCGGAATTTTTAGCAGCATGCTTCTCATAATTTGGAATATCGACCGTGTAATTTCGCTTTTTTGGGCTTTTTTATGACGCTCACTTATGCTTTTTAGCTCCTTGTCCGCCCCGAGAGTGATCTCGCGCGTTGTGTCGCCAAGTGCCTGGCGGGCATCGTGGATCAGCACTTTGGCCACTTCGCGCTCAGCATAGCCATCGGTCAGCGTCACCACGGCGCTGGCGATCAGCCCGTGGCGGTTGTCGCTCAAGGTGTGGCCCATGTAGCGTAATTCGCTTGCCGTTTTACCCTTACGATACAGCCGCGAATCGGGGTCGCTCTTCGATTCATGCGTCTCATGGCTGCGAATCTCGCCCTTGAAGTTCCCGCCTTCTCCCGGGTCCTGATCATCGTCTTTGCGCACAAAGCTTTTATGACTCGCCCACGGTTGAATCAGCGTGCCGTCCACACGGAAGTGCTAGCCTGAAAACCAGTGTTTGTCCTCAGCAATGTCCACAACCTCGTTGAAGAATTCAATGACTGCGTCATGTTTAATCAACCGCTCACGGTTCTTGGTGAAGACGGTGGGGAGTCAGACGGCATCGTGCATCGACAACCCGACGAATCAATGAAGCAGCAGGTTCTATTGGATCTGCTCCATCAACTGCCGCTCGGAGCGAACGCTGTAGAGCACTTGCAACAGCATCGCGCGCGGCAACTTCTCCGGGGCAATGCCGGGCCGTCCACCTTTGATCCCTGCCTCGTACATCCCGGCGAACAAGCGGTCTATCTTGACCAACGCTGCGTTGGCCATCTTGCGAATCGTGCGCAGTGGATGAGCGGCCGGAACCAAGTCTCCCGGCTTACGCAAGGTGAATAGGTTCTCGGTGACGGTATCGGCGCCGCGCATGATTCGCTCAAAGTGGTCTGCGCAGTGGTAACAACGTTTGAACGGACCGTTCGGGTGATTTGGTGGGGAGGTATTTCCGCAGCCTGCGAGGTGAGGCAACGGTAATACGTTCAGGCAGCCTCTGCGTAGAACGGATAGTCCGTATAACCCACTTCAGTGCCGCCGAAGAAGGACTCGCGGTCATATGGATTGAGCGGCCAGCCTTTGCGCAGGCGTTCCGGCAGATCGGGATTGGCGATGAAGTGGCGGCCGAATGCGACGAGGTCAGCATCACCGGCTTCCAGAATGTCATTGGCAGATTGCCCGTCGAAGCCACCAGCGACGATGATAGTGCCGCTGAAGTACTTTCGGAGCAGGCGCGCCGCTGCAGGCGTTTGACTCCATTTTTCGTCCTCGATCACCCCGAGGATGCGCGGCTCGATAAGGTGTAGGTACGCGAGATCCAGCTTATCCAGTTCACGCGCGACGTGGGTGAACAAAGCTTCCGGATCACTGTCGCCCATGTCGCCAAACCTGCCACTCGGGCCGAGGCGCACTGCTACGCGATCGCTGCCCCAGACCGAAATCACAGCATTCACGATTTCCAACAGGAAACGGCTACGGTTTTCAATTGAGCCACCGTAGTTGTCAGTGCGCTTGTTGCTAATATCTTGCAGGAACTGGTCCAGCAGATAGCCGTTAGCACCATGCAGTTCAACACCATCAAAACCAGCTAAAATGCCGCGCTTAGCCGCCAAGCGGAAACTTTCCACCAACTCCTTGATTTCAGCGATGGTCAGTTCTTTGGGGGGAGTGTTTTCCATCCAGCCCGCTTTTCCAAAAGCGACTCCACCATGCTCGACGACGGAAGGCGCCACCGGCTGAGCGCCCCCTGGCTGCAGTTCACTGTTGGACTGACGACCTGCGTGATAGAGCTGCAGGAAGATCTTCCCACCTTTAGCATGAACGGCATCGGTCACGAGTTTCCAGCCCGCAATCTGGCTATCGTCGTAGAGCCCGGGAGCACCCAAGTAGCCATTGCCGTTGGGCGCGGTAATGGTGGCTTCGCCAATCAGGAAGCCGCCTTCGGAAGTACGTTGGGCATAGTATTCCGCCATCAGCTTGCCTGGAATGGCGCCTGGTTCGGCGCGCATGCGGGTGAGCGGCGCAAGGACTACGCGATGGGCAATCTTGTGTGGGCCTACTTGGACGCTGGTATGCAGCTTGGACATGATGTCGGTTCCTCAAAGTGACGGTCGTGAGCAATATAGAGCCTCGGCCTATTTAGAAAAATACCCGGCGATGCCGAACACATCGGAAAAAATGTCTGCAATGTTGGATCGCAGTACACTGGACGCGCTAAAGTAGCCGCCATTTCGGACAGGAAGTGCTTATGGACAGCATGAGTGGAATTCCGATGTTTGTGCAAGTTGCTGAGACGCGCAGCTTTACCGCAGCGGGGCGACAGCTGGGTGTTTCATCCTCTGCGGTTGGCAAGGCCATCGCCAGGATGGAAGAACGGTTACGCGTGCGATTGTTCCACCGCAGCACTCGGAGCATCACGCTGACCGCGGAGGGAACCGTTTTCCTGGAGCGTTGCCGCCGCATCCTGAGCGAGGTTGATGCTGCCGAGGCTGAGCTGTCGGGCCTGGCTGGCAATCCGCGCGGGCGCTTGCGCGTGGGCACGCCCCAATTGGGCGGTTTGATGATGCCGGCCTTCGATGGTTTCATGGAACGCTATCCGGAAATTGAACTGGACATCGAAATGTCCGACCGCATGGTTGATGTCATTGAGGATGGCTTCGATGCCGTTATCAGGACCGGCGAACTAACCGACTCGCGCCTGGCGGCACGCCGTTTGGGTTCTTGTTCGTATGTGCTGGTTGCATCGCCCACCTATTTCAAGCGTCATGGCGTGCCTACCCGGCCGCGCGAGCTTGAAGGCCACTTCTGCTTGCTGCACAAATGGACTTCCACGGGGAAGCTAGACCGCTGGCACCTCCGGCTTGATGCATCCGAGCCCGAGTTGGTTCTGCGCGAGACCATGACGTCGAACACCATCGAGCCACTTGCTCACGCCGCCATTCTGGGCAGGGGCATTGCGTTCCTGCCAGCCTTCCTGGTGCGTGACGCGTTGCAATGCGGTCAGCTAATAACAGTGTTGGATGACTATGTGAATAGCGAAGTTGTCTTCTGGATACTATGGCCCGCTAGCCGCTATGCTTCGCCCAAGCTGCGCGTTTTCATTGACTACATAAGCGAGCACTTGCACATCTGATGCCTTTATGGTGCCAGCTGGATTGTTACGTCCCGGGTTATTTGGGAAGTGACGTCCCACGCTATCCCCGGATGAAACGATGACGAACGTCTCGCGCTGTGATGGAAATGCGCATGCTCACGCAATGCGCGAGACGAAGTTGGACGGGAAGCGGTGGTGATGCAGCGAGGCGGCAAGCACGACGCCGATGCCGGGCTCTGTCAACTGGACAAGCGTAGACTTTCTTTGTTCAGAAGGTGTAGTTATCCTTATTAGATGGCTGTTCTTGGCGCGCTTGTTCACGCGTGCAGCCGCCTTGACCTCGCGCCGCTTTTGCACAAGCACGTCGAGTTCGGCACATTGCTCGTCGACCGCTCGCCACAACAGATACGGCTCGCCGCGCAGCGTCACGAACATCTCGTCCTGATGCCATGTGCTGCCGGGTTTGCGCGTTGCATATCGCGACGCGAGCAGCTCAGGCAATCGTGGTTCTGGATCGAAGCTGCCGCCCGCGTCTTCCGGCGTTTAACCGGCAGCCATCATGTCGTTGAACTGGTTGACCCACGCGTGCTCGTTGGGTCCCGGATTGGCGCGCATGTTCACGGCCGGACCCACGAGTATTTCGTTGGCCTCCGTGCCTAGTTGTTCGATCGCGCCCGCGACGAATTCATCAAGAGGCATCGCGCGCTCTTCCTCGCTGCTGTTCATCAGCTCGGTACGGACCCAGGGCGGCGCGATCTCGATGAGCGAAACCTTGCTGTCCCGAAGCAGATAGCGTTGTGAGAGCGTGTATGAATGCAGTGCCGCCTTGGTCGCGCTGTACACCGCCGTGATCGCCATCGGCACGAATCCGAGTACCGACGTGACATTTGCCACGACCGCACCGTCCCGGGTCTTAAGGTGCTCGATCAGAGCGGAGGTCATGCGGATCGGCCCAAGCAGGTTCGTGTCGACGGTCGAGCTCAGCAGTTCGTCGTCGACCGGGCCCTCAGCGCCATCGGGAAACATGATGCCGGCGTTGTTGATCAACACGTTCAGACCGGGATAGTCGGCGATCAGCCTCGCGGCGACAGCCTTGATATCCGCCGGATCGGTGATGTCGAGCGACACCGCCCGCATGCCGGGGTTCGCATCGATGGTCGCTTGCAGACGCTCGGCGCGCCGGCCAGAGATGATCACCTGATTGCCGAGCTTGTGCAGCGCTTCAGCGAGACCACGGCCGATACCCGAGCCGCCGCCGGTGATAAAAACTGTATTGCCTGTGAGTTTCATGATCGGTTCAAATAGAAATGACGAGTGGCGTCAATGCCGAAAGATGTTTCCGAACAGCTTCGGGCGCGAGGGCCCGATTGGCTGCTTCGGTGGTGGTCTTGATCGTTTTCCGCAGACGTGAGTGACGGCGCGTTATGCCGGCACAGCCTGAAACTCGGGATAATCGGTGTAGCCCTCGGCTGTTGGGCCATAGACCTTTGGCCAGTTGACTTCGGCAAGCGGCGCATCGGCGGCGAAGCGCGCCGGCAGATCCGGATTGCCGATGAACGGGCGACCAAAGGCGACCATGTCGACCAGTCCCGCTTCGATCAGCCGATTACCGCGCGCACGATCGATATCGACGTTCGCAATGATGTTGCCGCGGTAGATCTCGCGGAAATGGCGGAACATGCCGTCGCCTGCCATGGCGGCCAGTGGCGTCGCCGACAGGTCGGCCATTGCTCCCATCAGCAGCAGATGTGAGAGATCGAAATCGTTGAGCCGCCCGATCACATATTCGGAAGTGGCAAGCGTTTCGTCATTGGAAACGAACGCGCCCGTCTCCGACGTCGCGGGTCCCGTCTTGATGCCGGTGCGCTGCGCTCCAACTGCCTCGACCACCGTTTCCACGACTTCGAAAAGAAACCGCGCGCGGTTCTCCGTCGAACCGCCGTATTCATCGGTACGCAGATTGGTGCGAACGTTGAGGAACTGATTGAACAGGTAGTGATAGCCGCCCTGGATCTGCACGCCGTCAAAACCGGCGGCGATCGCGTTGCGCGCAGCCCGGCCAAAATCGGCGACCGTGCGACGGATCTCGTCTTTTTCCATGGGGCGCGGGACCACAGTGTCTTTGCGGCCTGCCGCGGTCACGCTTTGCTGCTCCGGATTGACCGCTGAAGCGGATGGCGGCGCCTTGCCGGCGTCGAAATCCGGATGCCCTATTGAACCGGTATGCCAGAGTTGGGCGACGATCCGACCGCCCGCGTGGTGCACGGCGTCCGTCACCACGCGCCAACCGCGCACCTGGGCATCACTCCAGAGTCCGGGCACGTCTGCCCAGCCGACGGCCTCGGGGCTCACGAACACCCCTTCGCTGATGATCAAACCCGCCGAAGCGCGCTGCACGTAGTACTCGGCGTGCAAGGCCGTCGGGGCAAGCTCGGGATTGGCCGCGCGCATGCGCGTCAGCGACGCCATGACGACGCGATTGGGCAGATCGAGGTCCCCTAGCCGAACCGGCTGGAGCAGGGGTTGGTTACTTTCGATGTTCATGATTTTTCCCACGAGATTGATGGATTCACCCGGTCACAATGGTGATTGACAGTGAGTTTGGTGGGTGAAATCCGAAAAGTCAATGTCGATCGCAATTGTTTTTTTCGAAGACGGTTATAATTGAACCCACAACGATGCGGAGCATTGAACGATGGGTGTCTCGAAACAGCAGGCAGTGGAGAACCGGAAGGCCATCATTGCGGGCGCGGAGAAGTTGTTCCGTGAGCATGGAATCGATGGTGTGGGCCTTAGCGCGCTGATGAAGGCCGCGGGCTTTACCCAAGGCGGGTTCTACAACCACTTCAAATCGAAGGAGGCGCTGGCCGCTGAAGTTGTGGCGACTGCGATGGACAAGGCCAACGGTGACCTGAAGGAAGCCATTGCCGCGCCGATTGAGCCGGACAGGAACCGGCTGAGCCGACAGGTGGACTTTTACCTGTCCGGCACGCATTGCAGTGATATCGAGCAGGGTTGTGCGGTCGCCGGCCTCACTGCGGACGTCCGTCGGCTTGGGCATGAGGCACAGTTGCACTTTGCAAGTGGTCTGCAGACTATGCTCGAAACGTTGACAGGGCTCGTTATGGAACAGGGCTCCGAAGGCAAAGATACGGACGAAGCGCGCCAGCAGGCAATCGCGCTCTACAGTGAGATGGTCGGTGCGCTCATCCTGTCGCGGGCGGTAGCCGGCGCCAATCCTCAGCTCGGCGATGAAATACTGAACGCGAGCCGTCAGATGCTGCTTAGGAATTTCGCGCTGGAAGAGGGCTCGGACGCTCGTTGAAGCGTGTCATGTAACGGACGGATTTTGGCGGGGAAGAGCCGATTCTGAAAAACCGCTTTACAGTTCGCTGCAGCGCGGTTTCTGGTGCGGGTCGTCGCGGTCGTGTGCGCCCCTGAGTCGGCGCAATCGCTGACGATCCAGCTTTAGGATCCTTAGGGATGTTCGGGCGGCATTGGTTCTTCATGGAGCACGTGGCGCAGTCTACCTGGCGCGATCGCGACTGCTGCAAAGATGGCCAGCGAATTCATCCGATGGCCATCGCGCTCATTGCGTATTCGCTTATATGGAGCGATACATCGCGAGCGTTACCGCTCGCCCGGGAACGCGTCGCCAAACATCGGATACCCGCCGGCGGAGTCGCTGCTCGTCGCTTCGTCCTGCAACACGTCCCAATGCTCGACGAGCTTTCCGTCCTCGATTCGCACGATATCCACACCGATCAGGGCGGTTGACCTTGCCGAATTGGTGTATCGGCTGTGCACCCAGACAAGATCGCCTTTGGCGGCAACCATGTCGTATTCAAAACGCGCATCGGGAAGCGAGCGAACCAGGCCGAAAAGCCCCTCGCGTCCGGCCGGAACGAGCTGGCTGTGCTGGACGTAGGAATCGGACCAGAACTGCTCTGCCTTCGCGTAGTCTTTCCTGTTGAACAGCGTGTCCAACGCCTTGAGAACGAGCGCTGTGTTCTTCTCTTCAAGTGTTGCAGTCATGACATGAACTCCGGTGATCTCTAGCCAGGTGTAACACTTTTGACGTTCGTCGCGGGTAGGAACAACGTGGGCGGATATCCTGGCAGGCTTCGTGAGTGCATCGCGCGCGCCGCGAACGCGCGGCGCGCATTCAGCCTTTATTCGACGGGAATCGGATTGTCGGCGATGAACTGGTTGAACTGTTCGACAAACGCATGCTCATTGGGCCCTGCGTTATCGCGCAATGGCTTGGCGGTGGCAACGACGACCTCGGTTGTTGCTGATTCCAGGAGTTCCATCGTTTCGGCGATGAACGCATCGAGCGGCATGGCGCGCGGGTCGCCGCTCTTGTGAACAAGATCAGTGTCGACCCAGGGTGGCGCGATCTCGAGTACGCGGACGCTCGTATTGCGCAGCATGAAGCGTTGCGACAGCGTGTACGAGTGAACTGCTGCCTTGGTCGCTGAGTACAGGGCAGTCGCGGCGAGCGGCACGTACGCGAGCACAGAACTGTTGTTAATGATGTACGACTCGGTCTGTTGCTTCAGATGCTCGACGAAGGCGGCGCTCACTCGTACGGGACCAAGCAGGTTCGTGTCGACGAGACTGACGGCCTGATCGTCGTCGAGCGGGCCACCGGCGTCGTCGAACGGCATAATGCCTGCGTTGTTGATCACGACGTTCAATGATGGATAACGTTCAATCAATTGCCCGGCGACCTCGCGAATCTGCGCAGCATCGCCGATGTCGAGTTGAACGGTATCGATGTCGGGATTCTGCTTCGCGATTTCGTCAAGCAGTGCTTTGCGCCGCCCCGCAATGATGACTTTGTTGCCCCTCTTGTGAAGGGCTTCTGCAAGTGCGCGACCGATGCCCGACGTACCGCCGGTGATGAAGACGGTATTTCCGCTGAGTTTCATGATACGTATTCCTTATTTGGATGAATCCGGATGCAGATTCGATATCCGTGGATTATCGTGCCGTCACATAGCGCGGCGCAGGGACATCGCTCGACAGATGCGGGGACATGCTTTGCCGAGCGGATTCATAGGCTTCCCACTCTTCGGCGGCATGCAATGACGGGATCGTCACAAGTTCACGACGATCAAGGCCCGTCAAGGCTGCGTCGACCATGTCGGAGGCCGACATGACGATGCCCGCGGGCAAGTGCTCAATCGGGAGGCCGGCGGTCTGCCAGAAGTCGGTGGCAGTTGCACCGGGCAGTACGGCTTGCACCTGGACGCCCTTGTCGGCAAGTTCGTGGTGCAGCGACTGGCTGAAGGCAAGCACAAAAGCCTTGCTGCCGCCGTAGACGCCGTTGAGCGTCTCCGGCGAGATCGCGACGATGGATGAGATGTTGATGACGGTACCCTTGCCTCGCGCGACGAAGCCCGGAATGGCGGCATACGTGAGGCGCGTGAGCGCGGTGACGTTCAGGTCGATCATCCGCGTCATCGCATCGACATCGCTGTCGAGCAGCGGTTTATGCGTACCCACGCCCGCGTTGTTGACCAGCAGCGTGATGCTTGCGTCCTGTTTCAGCTTTGCTTCCACGACGGCCAGTGCCGTGCGGTCGTTGAGGTCCGCGTCGACGATTTCAACGTTCTGATGCGTCTCGTTCGTGATGCGGTCGGCGAGGTCGATCAGCCGCTCGCGGTTCCGCGCGACGAGAATCAGATCGTAGCCCCGGCGTGCTAGCCGGTCCGCGTAGACTGCGCCGATGCCCGACGACGCGCCGGTAATAAGGGCTGTACCCTGGTGTGTCTGGGTCATGATGTCACTCCTGTTCGAAAGTGGTTGGATGCGTGAGTGCATTCTGGCTTCGTTTGAGCGTGACGGAAATGACGTATATGGGTATGATTTAGGACATTGGTTGACAGCTTTACATGGGGCCAGAGTAAGGCGCTAAAGCGCCAACTCGGGTCGACAGCTTTGCATGGGACCAGAGTAAGCGCTAAAGCGCCAACTCTGGTCGACAGCTTTGCATGGGACCAGAGTAAGCGCTAAAGCGCCAACTCTGGTCGACAGGAGAACGGACATGCACCGGATCGGGTTTTTGATTAGCGACGGTTTTCAGATCATGGCGCTCGCGCCGCAGTCAGTGTTCGAGTACGCGAACATCGTGGCAGGCGAGGCGTTCTACACGCTTGACAACTTCTCGGTGGCCGGCGGCGAGGTGCGCTCGTCGCTCGGCTTCCCGGTGGGCGCGCGATCGTTGTGCGGGCAGGTCGACGTGGACACATGGATCGTCGCCGGAGTGAACGATCCGCTCACTTCGCCGGCGCCTGACGACGTTCTTGCATTCCTGCGCGAAGTGGGTAATCGCGCAAGGCGCGTCGCCGGAATCTGCACTGGTGGATTCGTGCTGGCGGAAGCGGGCCTGCTGGCACAGCGGCGCGCCACAACGCATTGGGCGTATGCGCGCGAAATGCAGAAACTTTTTCCGGATATCCGCGTCGAGGAGGACCGAATCTATATTGTCGACGGCCCTATCTGGACGTCGGCTGGCATGACGGCGGGTCTTGACCTGGCGCTCGCAATGGTGGAAGAGGATCTTGGTGCGGAAGCGGCCCGTTCGGTGGCGCACAAGCTGGTCATGCACCAGCGCCGGGCGGGCGGCCAGTCGCAACACTCAGAAATGCTGGACCTCGCGCCGAAGTCCGATCGTATCCAGGATGCGCTGAACTATGCCCGCCAGAATCTGAGCCGTTCATTGACGGTGGAGGAGCTGGCCGAGGCTGTTCATCTGAGTCCGCGCCAGTTTAGCCGCGTGTTCACACTTGAAACGGGACAGTCTCCAGCCAAAGCCATCGAAAGGCTGCGACTGGAGGCTGCGCGGCTGATGATCGAACAGAGCCGACATCCGCTTGAGGTCATCGCAAGAGAGTCCGGCTTTCGCGATCGCCGCCATCTGCGCGACGCGTTCTTGCGCGGATTTGGCGTTCCGCCCAATGCGGTTCGACGCGACTCGCGGATGGATGTCCGAAGAACCAGCTAGAAAACGTCGTCCGGAAGGCTCTGTCAGGTTGACGAGGCAAGCGCTTGCTGCGCTCCAGCCCCGTGCCGCGCAAGATCGTCACCGATCAACTGCGCAGTTATCCGGCCGCAAAGGCCGAAATTCCGGAGTTGGCGGGCGTAAAGCACGTGTTCGTAAAAGCGGCTGCCCGGCTGAACAACCGGGCTGAGAGCAGCCGCCAACCGAAGCGCGAACGCGAGCGTCGCATGCGCGGCTTTCGCGACCCGAAACGCGCACAAAAATTTCTCTCGTGCTTCGGGCCGATACGGCAACACTTCGCACTGAAGCGGCAAGTGATAAGCGCCTCGCTTTGTCGCAAACAACTCGCAGCCCGGTTCGTTGCATGGCGCGAATTCGCTGAACTCGCGCAAAATCCGTCGACTGCCTTCTGACCCGTCGTCACATCTGCCGTAGTGCCGTCTCACTCTCGGCAAGTTGACAATGCCTTTTCAAGGCATGAGTGCAGTGGCGTTGCACAATGTCAGGCGTTGCATCTTCCTTCCTGACGTGCCGTCGAAACCCAGGCAAGCGTGTCATCCGGAGTTTGTGTTTCGGTGTAAAGATGACGGTGTCAATATTATTGACGGCCGCGCCCCAACGCAAATGATTCCGACTCGGGAATTTTCCCCTGTCCTGCATGAGGTGGCTCATTCGATGTCGTTGCTGCCGCGTGATGCTGCTCAACCCTATGCAGCGTCGCCTGGGCAAGACGAGAGGAGGTTGAGAGGCCGGGCGGACAGGGTAAAATGCCATTGGCAGCCAGTCTTCGCCGTGTCGAGTCCTGATGGTGGTTAATCTACATCTACACAGCGCAACATCTACACAGCGGCAACTTATGTCTACTCTTCCTCCCGAAGTCATCCCAACAAAAAAGAGCTCGTGGCATCACGGAAACCTTCGCGAGGAGATGGTGCTGCGTGGTCTTGAACTGGTCGAGTTGCGCGGGGCTGCCGATCTGTCATTGCGTGAGGTGGCGCGCCTCGCCGGCGTGTCGCAAACAGCGCCGACGCATCATTTCGGCGACAAGGACGGGTTGCTTGCCGCAATCGCCTCGGAAGGCTTTCGCCTGTTGATGGCGGATCGTCTCGCTGCCCTGAAAGACGGCATGACAAAGGAGCAACGGCTGCGCGTAGTCATGCGAGCCTATGTGGGTTTTGCGCTGAAGCGGCCGGAGCTGTTTCATCTGATGTTCGGGCCGCGTATCGCCGATAAAAACAAGCATCCGGAGTTGATGGAAGCAAGCGGCGGCTCGTTCCAGTTTCTAAACAACTCGATTGCCGAATTCCTCGCGGATCAAAGTGATTTAGCCCGCCCGCCGCGCTTCTCCGCGATTGCGGTCTGGTCAGGCATGCATGGGCTCGCGACCCTGTTGTCGGATCGGGAAAGCGGCTTGTGCCAGGTGTCCGGCGCATTGATCGACGATGTCTGCGAAACTGTCACCAACGTCTTGCTCGGCGGCTTGCAGAGCCCACATGTGCAGGCCGGAACGGCCGTTCGCCGGGCGGCCCGCAACAAGAAGTAATCTCCCCCTCGCGGCGCGTCTTTTTGTCGGCGATCGCCTGGCTGGGCGCGCCGCGCCTGTCTCACAGTGCTTCCCTCGGTACTGGCCGCTTTCCAGCCTGATATACCTTGCCCGTCCGTTTCCCCATGATTTAAGCAATAAACATTGCTCGTGAGAGGTTATTGACGCTTAAACTTGACGATGTAACAATAAGTCTCAGGTAGGGCAGCGCGGGTTGAACGGGTTGCAATAGATGCGGCCGGTTGGCCGGTTGGTCGCGCGTGGCTGGCATCTGGCCTCGCTCGTCATGAAGATTTGCTAGCAGAATTGCTTACTTTGCGCGGTCTATGCGACCGTTCGATTCAAATTCAGGAGGCGAAGATGACTGATATCGTAGTAGCAGGTTTTGCCCGATCCCCGTTTCATTTTTCACGCAAAGGCGGGTTGATTGACGTGCGCCCGGACGACCTGGCGGCGCAGGTGGTGTCCGAGTTGCTCAAGCGCACCGGCGTCGCTCACAATCTGATTGAGGATCTGGTAGTCGGCTGTTCCTACCCGGAAGCGGAGCAGGGGCTCAATATTGCGCGCATTATTGGCTTTCTGGCCGGTTTTGGCGACGTGGTACCCGGCGCCACGATCAATCGATTCTGCGGCTCGTCAATGTCTTCCGTCCACTATGCAGCAGGGCAGATTGCCCTCGGTCTCGGTGATGCATTCATCTGCGCTGGCGTCGAATCCATGACGCGGGTTCCGCAAGGTGGCTTCAACCGATCGCCGAATCCGGACCTGCTGCGCGACTATCCGGCTGCCTATGCGCCGATGGGCCTGACCGCCGAGAACGTTGCTCGCGAGTATGGTGTAAGCCGCGAAGCGCAGGAGGCCCTTGCTGTCGTTTCGCACGCGAAGGCTGCCGCGGCACGCGAGCAGGGACGCCTTGCCGACGAGATCGTGCCGATCAAGACTCCCGCTGGGCTTGTCAGTGTGGATGGCTGTATTCGTCCCGGCACGAATGCCGCGGCATTGGCGGCCTTGAAACCGGCGTTCGCGGAAGACGGCAGCGTCACGGCTGGCACGTCGTCGCCGCTGACCGATGGCGCATCGGCCGTGCTGCTGTGCAGCGCGGATTTTGCTCGCCAACACGGATTGCGCCCGCTGGCGAAAATCAGGACGGCGGCGGTGGCGTCGTGCCGGCCGGATTTGATGGGTATTGGGCCAATTCCGGCGACCCGCAAGGCGCTCGAGCGTGCGGGACTATCGGTTAAGGATCTGGACGTCATTGAAATCAACGAGGCATTCGCTAGCCAGGCAATCGCCTGCGGGCGCGAACTCGGCTTTGACGAAGAACGGGTCAACGTGGACGGCGGCGCACTTGCGATTGGGCATCCGCTCGGCGCGACCGGCGCGCGGCTGGTCGGCAAGGCGGCGTCGCTGCTTAGCCGCGGCGGCGGCCAGTTCGCGCTGGCAACGCAATGCATTGGCGGTGGTCAGGGCATCGCGACCATTCTGGAAGCCGTGTAATACGGTTGTGGGCGATAACACCGTGCCGTGAGGGCCTCTCTAACGCTCTTTCGCGCACGGTTGCCGGAAACGAAATCCGAGAAGCCCCATGTCCACACCGATTCTCAATCCGGCTGACTATCCATTTCGCGACGGCGGATTTCGCAAACCGTCTGCGGAGTTGCAAACGCGTGACGATGGCGTTTTGCTGCTGCGCTCACCAGCGACCTGCATGCGAAACATCCAGGCTAACGATATCGCCTTGTGCCGCCTCTTTTTGTGCAGCTACGCGTGCTTGCGCGGCCTCGACGTGGGCCGCCGGATTGATCGCGCTGTGAGCCGGATCATTGATGACGTCGAATGCCGGGTTGTAGCCGGCCTCTTTTAGATGGGCAAGTTCGGCTTGCACCTGGGCGCGCGTCAGCGGCGCGTTCGATTGTTGCGCAATCGATGCGATCGGCGCGGTCAGAACGGTGGCAATGACGATAGCCTTAATGAGCGACTTCACGATGACATACCTCCCAAAGGTGTAATCAAATGGTGCGAACATCGGGTTTGCAACCCGCGAGCAGAGTCTAGGGGAGGCGTCGATCCGCGGTAACGGGCGACACTGCAACTTATTGTTGCCTGCCTGAGAACAGTCGCGATCAGCCCAAACAAAACTCCGCCGCGCGCTCTAGAACGGCGCCTGCGACGTCCATTGTTGCGTCTTCGAATCCTGGAAGGGAACTCACCTGCGACTCGTAATTGAAGACCTCTTCCAACAAGAAGAGCACGTCGCGGATCGGTGCCTGACAGGTCGGCATAGCTGTTGATCTCACTGAGAGAAAGTCGGCCCAAGGTGACCTGGTGGTGCCGGGTGTTCAAACCGGCTGTCTCCAATGGGAGTGTCTCGGACAGGATATTCAACTTGACACTGTCATACTGCGCACAGATACTTGAGCACGCAAGCAGCGTTCGGCGCACGCGGTCGACGCGCTGGAAGATCAAATATGATTGATGGGAGACAACCATGCAGCAAAGACCTGTTCTCGTGACCGGTGCGGCCGGTCGGGTGGGGGCGGTGGGGCGGACCCTGACGCAGCTTCTGTTGAAGGAAGGCCACGCGGTGAGAGCGATGGTGCGACGCATCGACGAACGCTCGGAGGCACTGAAGGCCATGGGGGCTGACGTGCTCGTCGGCGACTTGCGCGACCTGCATTCGATGCATCGTGCAATTGAAGGATGCCGGGCGATCTATTTCGGCATGTCCGTATCGGATGCGTATCTGGAAGCGACGATGAACGCCGCGGTGGTTGCGAGGCATTACGGTGTCGATGCCTTCGTCAACATGTCGCAAATGACGCTTTCGCAGATGAGTCTCACTGAGACGACCGCAAGTCCTCAGCACAAACTGCACTGGCTCGCCGAGCAGGCGCTGAACTGGTCTGGATTGCCGGTGGTGCATGTTCGGCCGACGGTGTTTCTTGAAGGCTTCTTTCTGCAACTGGCGTCGGCCTCGGTTCGACAGTCGAGCGAACTGCGCTTGCCATTCGGCGACGGCAAGACGTCGCCGGTCGCTGCGGAGGATGTTGCGCATGCGTTAGCGGCAATCCTCGCCAATCCCGCGCCGCATGTCGGAAGGACCTACCACCTGACAGGGCCGGAATCGCAGAACATGCATTTCTACGCCGGCGAGTATTCGAAAGCACTTGGGCGTAAGGTCACTTATGTAGACATCCCAGTCGAGGAATGGCGGCTCGCTTTGCTCGAAAAGGGATTCCCGGTGCACCTCATGGATCACCTTTCGGCGATGGCCGATCTGCATAGAGCCGGGCGGTACGACCGTCAGTCGGACGACGTACTTACACTGACCGGCCGCCCCGCTACCAGCGTGGCCGATTTCGTGAGCCGCTACGAGAACGCGTTTCGTCCGCGTGAAGCGGGCTGAGCCGGGAGCCGTGCATCGATCCCGTCTGACGCCGTGATGCCGGAATAGGGCGACAAGGAGTGCAGCCGCTCGATCGAAGCCATGGGTCATGGCAATAAGCGCAAAAACGCGCAACTCTGCGACAATCCCGGTACACGTAAACGCATGCTGTTTGACAATGGTGCCGAGGCCTCTTCATGGCTGCGCGCCATTCGTCAAGGAGATCTGGCTGGCTTTCGCTCGACGGCTGCGGCTACGGGTGGCTGCGCACACAGATCTGGGCGCAACAAACGGTCCATTCACAGATATGCCTACCGAAGGTGCCCTATGGATTATCTTGATAGCTTGCGCGTTTTCCGCTCGGTCGTCGAAGGGAAAAGTTTTACCCGCGCGGCAGACATGCTGAGCATTACTACACCGGCCGTGTCGCGCGCCATATCCGGGCTTGAGCAGCGTCTCGGCAGTCGTCTGCTTCATCGCACGACGCGGCAGGTTTCGCTAACGGAAGCCGCGGAACATTTCTATGACGGCTGCTGCCGGATTCTCGACGATCTCGAAGTACTGGAAGCCGAAGCGTCGAACCAGGCGCGTGAGCCGACCGGTGTGCTTCGGCTTGTCGCTCATACAACGGCGACCGTGAGTCGGCTCGTGCCGCTCATCTCGACCTTTAAGCAGAAGTATCCCAAAGTGAGTCTGGACGTGACCCTTACCGAGCGCCCTGTCGACCTGGTGGCGGACGGCTATGACCTGGGGATCGTCGTCCCCTTCATGTTGAGTACCGACACGGTGGTGACCCGGCTTCTGGAACGCATGCCGCTCTCGGTGGTCGCGACACCAGCATATCTGGAAAAACACGCTTTACCCGAGCATCCGTCTGAACTGGTTGATCACACGTTCGTCGCGATGTCGCCCACGCTTCGTAAGCCGTCGTTGACTTTTCGCCTGGGTGACGAGGATATGACCGTCCCGCTGAAGTTCGATATCTCTTCGAACAATGCGGTGTTCAACCGGGAAATGGTGCTGGAGAGTTGGGGCGTCGGCGTGGTGCCTGCGGCGCTGGTCCAGGAGGAAGTGGCTTCAGGCAAGCTCGTGTCGATTCTTGACGATTTCGAAATCATCGACGGAGAGGTTGAGATTCGACTCGCGTATAACTCGCGAACCCTGCTGCCGGCCAAGGTGAAGGCGTTCGTCGAGCACGCTGCCACCTTCTTCGACGAGGTGGCAGTTGCGCGGCCGGCGCGGGCCAGTTCCAGGACGTGATGCTTCGCTTGGCTGGCGCGTATCGTGTTGCGGCGCTCGACTTCAAGCTGCTGCGTCGGTAATTCGTCGAAGGCGACGAGCTCCGCATTGCGGTGATCACTCTGTCGTGCAGGGCGTTACGGCGCTTGAGTCGGCACGCAGTGAAGGGCTGCTTTGGAGCGAGGCGCGTGGCTGTTCATGGCCCCATTGCAGTTATTTAGCGCGTCGGAGAATGAGCGATTGATTAGAAACTTGCGAAGGCATGCACAAGGCGGTTAAAAGCACCGGCATTCGACACATTCATCCCGTGCGACGCACCGGCGATGGTTTGCCTCTCCGCATAGTCGATCCATTCTGTGAGCTTTTCAACGTTGTTGCGGAACATCCGCGGGCTGCGCTGTCCGTCGATCAGCAACGTCCTGCATTTCACCTCGCGTGCCGTTTCACGGGAATAGGCGGGCAACGGATCGCGGAGCTGCTTGGGCAGCGTGCCCGCGTTGTCGATCGCCATGGTGCGGAACGCAACCGGGCTCTTGCGCCATGATCCGGGCACGCTGACCGAATCGACGAACAGCTCCAGTCCCGCGTCGATCTGCTGGCTCTCGATGAGTTCAGCGACACGCGCGCGCAGCACATTCGTCGCGGCCGGCAGCGAAGCGTCCGGCATCCCCTCGATCTGCAGCGGACCACCCGGATCGGCGAGCGTCAATGACTTCACAAGCCGCGGATATTCGCGTGCGACATGAAACGCCACGCAGCCGCCACGCGAATGCCCGATCAGATGCACGGGCCCAAGGTCGATCGCCTCAATGAACTCGGCCAGCTCGGCGACATGCGTCTGCCAGCCGAATTCCCCCTGGATGCAGGCCTCGCTTGCCGGCCAATAGTGGCTCAGGCTCACGGAGATGCAGCGAAAATGCTGCGACAGCGCCGCAGTCTGCGCATTCCAGTATCGATAGTCGCAAAGCGACCCATGCACGAATATCAGCGGTTCGCCATCTCCGCACTCGACATATGGCACGCAAATGCCCGATGCGATGGTCGCAAAGGACAATTCCGGCACGGCAAGCACTGAGAGGTCGGTACGGGCGTTCATTGAGTGGCTCCTTGGAAGACACTATGCCCGATGTCGCTGGTTTGGAAAATCGCGTAATATTGATCGAATCTATCTAATTTTCTGATACCGGACCCATTGAAAGCTCTCGACCTGGACGTCATGACCATGATCGTGGCCGTCGCCGACACCGGTAACATCAGCCGGGCGGCGGAAGTCGTGCATCGTTCGCAATCGGCGGTGAGCATGCAGATCAAGACGCTCGAGACTGCGCTGGGCAAGCCGCTGTTTGTTCGCAAACCGAGAAGTGTGGTCCCGACACAGGACGGCGAAGTCCTGTTGACGTACGCTCGCCGCATGCTCGCATTGCGCGACGAGGCTTGGGCCGCCGTGGTCAGGCCGGACGTGACGGGGCGCGTGAGCATCGGCGTGCCGGACGATTATGCGTCGTCGCTGCTGCCGCCAATCCTCAAGAAGTTTTCCGCGACCTATCCGAAGGTGGAAATTCAGGTCGTTGGCTTGCCGAGCGTCGCACTTGCGCCGATGGTGAAAGACGGCTCCGTCGACCTTGTGTGCGCCACGCGAGTCAAGGGCCTGTCAGGCGAGTTCATCCGGTTCGAGCCGATGGAATGGGCGGCGGCGCCGAGCGCCAATGAAATCTGGCGCGAACGGCCGCTGCCGATCGCCGTGTTCCTGCCGGGCAGCGTCGCGCGGGAGAATGCGATTCGCAGCCTCGAGCGCGCGAAAATTCCCTACCGGACCTCGTATGAAAGTCCAAGTCTGCTCGGCCTGCTGTCGATGGCCGAAGCTGGGCTGGCCATTGTCCCGCTCGCACGATGCGCGGTCCCGGCGCACTTCGCGCTCCTGGGACGTGCGCACGGATTGCCCGAGATTCCCGCGCTAGAAATGGTGCTGGCGCGAAGCACGGCCTCGAAGCGGCCGCCTTGCGACTTTCTGGCGGAAAAAATTCTTTCCGAGTTGAGGCGCTAGCCGCAAAGCCCCTGATTCGAGGCGGCGCTGGCTTTGCCGTCCAAGGTCGTGGCGCGTCCGCTCGATCTTCCTCGTCACCGTACCGGTATCGGTCTTGCTTACACCCGGCTCGATAGCGCGCCGAAACGTGCGCGCTTCGAAGCGATGGAGCATAGCGCCAGCGATTCATGGGGGAACTGAGTTTCGACGAGCGCGGCATTTGCGATTCAGCTTGCCAAGCCGGGAAGTGACCATCCACCCGTTGGCTTATAGTGGAGACATCGTCGCCCTCGGGGCGAGCTTCCTGTTCAGGACCGACGCATTTGACGAAGGACGGCAATATGGCTGCTGATTCTGGTTTGACTTACGACCCGCAGGGACCAACGCCTGGGTCATTGATGACGCTGGTTGAATATCTCGAACTCTCGCTGAATGAGGGGAAATGCGTCGTCATGATGCGCAACGGTCCAGACGTCTGTGCTGTCTACATCGGCGATCCAGCGGACGAGGACAACGAGTTGACTGGTCACGGAACCATCGCGGCGGGCGTGGCTGACGCGATACTCGAACTGACGCACGCCGGCTTGAACCGGATAACGGTCGGTGACCAGACGTACCGGTTTGTTCGAAGCTTCACGCACATCGCCGACGTTGGTGCCGTGATATTCGCTCCGGCATAGCGCTCCGCGCATTCGTCAGGACGTCGACCTTGGCTCGGGCCAGGGCCAGCCCTTCTTTTCGATGGCTGCATCCGACTTCGCGGGCAGCGCGGCCGCGGCCGGCGCATCGACCGGAGTTGCGTCTTTTGCGGCATCGTGAGGCGGTTCTGCCAACGGGTCCGCTTTCATCCCCGGAAGCCCGGCCCCGAACCACGCCACCGTCCTTTCGACGTGGCTGACATACGCTTTCCAGCCGTCGGGGTTACCGTCAAAAAGGTTGTGCTGAACGCTTGACGCTAGCGCGTCCCGGTTGAGTTCCGCCTCAAGCAGCTCCCTTGGCCACAGGAAGAACGCGCTGGCGACGCGTTGGGTGAATTCGGCCACCGTCATTTTCGGCGCCAGCGCCCGGAGGAACCCGAAGCGCTGCAGTGAGTCCTCTTCCTGCATAAGATGCGCCACCGGCGCGGTCGGCTTGCTAGTCCTTGCTAAACAGTTCAAAGCTTCGAGCATGTCTCCGAGATGAAGCAGTAATTCCCGCCTGTCAAATCGGTCGTCCATTGCGGTATGTTCGTTCATTGCGTACTTGGTTGGGGAGGGTTGGCTTCGGTTGAACGCCAGGTTTCGTCGCCACTATTCGGGTGCGTCTTCATCGAGTAGCTCGTCGTCCTCTGACTTCAGGATTGGGGCAGGGCTGTCCGGGTCCGGCGAGCCGGCCTCCGCGTCCGGAGCATTGTCCGCGCGTCTGTCTTTGCCGTCTTTGCGGCCCTCGTCAGGTGTCTGTTCGTTTGGATGGTTCGTCATGGCATCCTCCGAAATAACGCTAGCAGCTCGATGCTCCAGTAGCATCCTGGCGCTGCGTGCGGGTTATCGGGTCAGCGGCAGCCGCTGCGCATACCGCACCGTTGATTCGCCGCGTCGCGGTGTCCATCGACACGCACTGCTCGCCGGTACCCAATGTTAGCGCGCTCCCGACCAGCGTCAACCGTCACCTTCGTTTCTGCGTTGCGGCCGACGCGCGTGTCGACCTTGCCGCGCCGGCAGTTGCAGATGCGAGCGTCGCGCCCTTTTTCCGGCGAAACCTTTTCAGGTGTGGCGTTGGCGCTTTCGGTCTGGGGAACGAACGCATTGCTCGCGGTGTGGTCTTACCTGCCAACGGTGAAATGCTCCGCCGCAAACCAATCTAAATCAGGCCCCGATGCGCTCGACTTTCACTAAATGGCTGTTCATCGTCTACGTTCTCGGTACCGGGACGCTGTATTCAATGGCCATCCTGCTTCTGTTTCCTTTCGTCGGCAGGGCTGGCCGATACTGGTTGGCAAAACAATGGTGTCGCGCACTGGTGATAGTGATGCGCTGGCTGCCGGGAGTCTCATGTTCGATAGAAGGGCTTGAACATATTCCTGAAGGGCCAGCGATACTGCTGTGCCGTCACGAATCGACCTGGGAGACACTCACATTTCTTGCACTTTTTCCACGGCGCATCAGTTTTGTTTTCAAGGAAGAGCTTCTTCGCATCCCTTTTTTTGGATGGGTGCTGCGTGGCCTCGATATGGTTAGCCTGAACCGCGGCTCCGCTCGGCAGGCTCATCAGGCTGTGACGCAGGAAAGCGCCGAGAGGCTGGCGAAGGGAGATGTTGTCGTCATTTTCCCGGAGGGGACCCGGGTGCCACACGACGCTCCGTTGAGGATGACATCAGGTGGCGTTCGATTGGCTTGCGCGACTGGCGTTCCTGCTGTTCCTGTGGTTCTCAACGCGGGCAAAATCTGGCCGGCGAAAGGCTGGCCCAGCGGCCGTGGCCGGATTCGTGTGGTTGTCGGGCCGGCATTCTCGCCTCGGGACCTGTCACAGCAGGAACTGGGTCGAGCCGTCCACGAGTGGATGAAAGATGAACTGCTGCGGCTTTGATGCGCTTGAAGCGGGATGAATCCCGCGAATGGCTCGACAAACACCCGCTCGATGGCACTACGCGGCTCCGGTGCCGCAATGGGTCGCCGCGAGCGCCGCTTTGCCTGTCTGCGTGTGCCGACTATCCCCAGAAATTCTGAGCGCAAAGGACGGCATGGCGTACGCCGGTTCACTCCGAGCTTTTTTACGTGTGTACAGGAATCCAAATATGGAATTCTTTGTTCACTTCAATACGGCGTGCGGATAACGTATCTCACTTCTACAACTTCCTCGTGCGTCGCAACAAGTCGGTGATGGAGCGCGTGCGTGCATTCGGTGCGCAGTTGCACACAGCCCTGCTGGCGGGCACGAAGCGGCGGGCACGAAGCGTCAGGTACGAAGCGTCAGGCACGAAGCGTCAGGCACGCGCGGACGCGAACGCGAACGCGCATTGAACCATCCAACAGGCGGAGCCAGGCGTCATGACCGAGCGTTGGACAGGACGCTCAGGAGGACGAAGTCATCGCCGCCATCAACACGACGCCGATCTGGAGAAGCATATGGCCGAGGTTGCGGCGCAACCAGATTGTCCCGCGTCAGGAAGGAGATCCCATGAGTACGCTCCACAATGAAGTCGACCTGGATGCCGACGGACGTCACGTGGGCTATCTGCGGCTGCCTCACTCGGTTCATCGGTCCGCTTACGGCTGGATTCCGATTCCGATCGCATCAGTGCGCACCGGCGACGGTCCCGTCGTGCTGCTCATGGGGGGCAATCACGGTGATGAATACGAAGGGCAAGTGCTGGTCTCGAGTCTGATGCGCGAAATCGAGCCGCAATGGGTGTGCGGGCAACTGATCTTTTTGCCCATGGCGAATTTTCCGGCTGCGGTTGCGGGCCAGAGGACTTCGCCACTCGACGGCGGCAACCTGAACCGCAGTTTTCCCGGCGATCCACAAGGCGCGCCGACGGCCGCAATCGCCGACTACATCGAGCACACGCTGCTCGCACGCGCGCAATATCTGATCGATCTGCATTCGGGCGGAAGTTCGCTTCTCTACGACGGCGCCAATATGCTGGCCATCGAGCCGCGCGATCCCGAGGAGGAACAGCGGCTCAAAGCATTGCTCGCTGCGTTCGGGTTGCCGCGCGCATTTCTGCATCGGCCGAACCCGGTCCATGCAGCGAGCGCCGCGCGGCGGCAGGGTGCGATTTCCATCCTCACGGAGCTCGGCGGCGGCGGCACCGTGCAGGCGAGCCTGCTGCGTGATGCGCGACACGGACTGCTGAACCTGCTCGGGTTCATTGGCGTGTTGAGCGGACCACTCGTACCGGACGGCCCGCCTGCGCGGACGCGCTTCTTCACGGTATCCGGCTCGCGCCACTATGTGTACGCCTATGATCGCGGGGTGTACGAGCCACTCGTCGATTTGGGCGATCAGGTCGCGGCGGGCCAGGCGGCGGCGCGAATCCATTTCCCCGACACACCGCTACGGGAACCGGTCACCACTTTTTTCGCGAGCGCGGGCGAGGTCGTTTGCAAACGTGTGCCGGCCGCCGTGGAGCGTGGCGACTGTCTGTTCCATCTCGCCGAGCCAGTTTGAGGGCGATGCGGGTAAATCCAGCGTTGCTATTCTGGACATTTACACGCTTTATTAGAATTAAAAACGTGTGACCGTGGTCTGTCTAATGGGACGCATTAAAATAAGAAATCATCCCGCGGTTAGCGGGCTTAAGTTCGTGGTCTCGACGCGCTATCCAACAAATATCCCCAGGCCCTGATAGTGCTGCGATCAGGCATCTGAAAGCAACATGAAATAAATGTGCGGCCAGTATCCCATTAATTAATGCGTTTCACCGGCAGCAGAGTTCCTGACGCTATGGTGCGGATAATGATGTGAATTAAATATACGAACTCCACGGAATAACGATTCGTTAAATGTTTGGTTCGTCAAGAATGGGTGACCTGTTATCTTCTTTATAGATCGACGGTAATCAAAGTCGAACTGGAAAAGAATTCAACGACAGGAGTGACAGGGATAAGAGCTATCCCCTATTCACCATGACCTATGAAATTATCGATACCACGCCGCTGGATCCCGTTGCGCGGCCGCTATTGGACGCGCTGCACATCGAGTACACGACACGGTATCGCGAGTTCCGGCCGGACAGCGCGGCATCGGTAAGTGAAGAGATGATGCGTTATCCGGCCGGGTTGTTCGCGCCACCCGAAGGCGCTTTCATCGTCGTCATGCGCGATGGGGAGACGGTCGGCGGCGGTGCGTTCAAGCGCTATGACGCGACGACCGCAGAACTCAAGCGTATCTGGACACACGCCAGTCAGCGGCGCCAGGGGCTGGCCCGCCGTGTCGTGCAGGAACTCGAGGCGCGAGCGTTGCGTCAGGGATATCGCCGCGTCTATCTGACCACCGGCTTCAAACAGCCGGAAGCAGCAGGCCTCTATATCAATGCGGGCTACGAGCCTCTGTTCGATCGTTCGATCGCACCGGAGATCCATTTTCGTCTTCCGTTCGGCAAGGATTTGCTGGAGCCGGGCCGAGTCGATTCGTTGCACGATCTGGTTCAACCCGAGCCGCTTGGCCAGCGGTAGTCACGCGCGCGGTGCATCGTTCAACTCAACCATTTGACGGGATATCAAGTCATGAAGCAAAGCAAGGGAATCTGGGCAGTGCTGGCTGGAACGTTCGCCACATTGGCGATGGGCGCAGCAGGTATCGCTCTGGCGGCAAGCGGTGCATTTAACCTGAGTCCGGATCAGCATGGCCAGATCCGGACCACGCCTGACGCCGCAGCCATCAAGGCCATACCGGCCGCGTTTCCATTTGCTGCGAAGGACGAACTGGTCATCGGCATGGCAGTGGCGTGGCCGCCGCTCGGTACGTATGCGACCGATGAAAAGACGATCGTCGGTTTCGACCCGGATCTCGCGCAACTGGTCGCTGACGGTCTGGGGCGCAAGCTGAAAATCGTGGCGCTTGCGTGGGAAGACTGGCCGCTCGCCGTGCAATCGGGCAAGGTCGACGCGGTTCTGTCGAACGTGACGGTCACCGAGCAGCGCAAGGAGAAATTCGATTTCTCGACCTATCGGCGCGACGTGCTCGGTTTCTACGTAGCCGTCTCAAGCCCGATCAAGACAATCCGTGAGCCAAAGGACGTTGCCGGGCTACGTGTCATTACCGATTCTGGAACGAATCAGGAAAAGATCCTGCTCGCATGGGACAAGGAGAATGTCGCGCATGGACTGAAGCCCGTGCAGGTTCAGTACTACGACGACATCGCCGTCAGGGACGTGGCGCTGCGCTCGGGGCGCGCCGACGCGATCCTGAGCGTCAACTCGGCGCTTGCGTACGAGGCTGCGCAGAGAGGGGGAATACGCGCGGTCGGCGCCATCAGCGGTGGTTGGCCGATCACGGCCGACGTCGCGATCACCACGAAGAAGGGCAGCGGACTTGCTGCGCCGCTCACGCTGTTGCTGAACGACCTGATTCGCAGCGGCAAATATAGCCAGGTACTCGACCGCTGGAATCTCGGTTCCGAAGCGATCGATCAGGCCAGGACGAATCCTCCGGGGCTCCCCAGGAGTTAAATCGTCGAGGCAGTTGAGACTGACTTTATAAGGTCAGTTTTCAATCATAAGTATTACTGAAAATCGAGCGACGCCATCGCTGCCGCACCGGCCGCCGCTCATGCATAGAAAAATTTGCTCGAACGATTTTGGACCCCGATAGCGATAATGGGATCAGCGAAGTCGTTCAGCGAATTTCCTCAAATTTTTCCCCCTGTACCGCGTGGTGCATTGGGAGGGCTTGATATGTCCTACTCACTTTCGATTCTCGACAAGAGTCCGATCGCCGACGGAAAGAGTGCTCATGATGCGCTGCGCTTTACCGTACGGCTCGCGCAGCGCGCCGAGGCGTTGGGTTACAAGCGTTACTGGATCGCCGAGCATCATGGCGCCCCGGGACTCGCGAGTTCCGCGCCGGAGATCGTCGTGTCGCATCTGCTCGCGCACACTTCGCGCATTCGTGTCGGCTCGGGTGGCGTGATGCTTCAGCACTACAGTCCTTTCAAGGTTGCGGAAACTTTCCGGGTGCTCGCCTCACTCGCGCCTGGGCGTGTCGATCTCGGCATCGGCAAGGCGCCGGGCGGACTGCCGTTGACGACGCGCGCGCTGCAATGGTTTCACGACAAGGCGAAGAAGCAGGATTTCGCGCACCAGTTCGCGGAACTCGACGCGTTCCTGAAGTGGGGCGTGGCCGTTGATCACCCGCTGGCAGGTGCGATCGCGCTGCCGACGCCGCCTGAGGCGCCCGAGCGCGTTTTGCTGGGCGCTAGCGCCGAGAGCGCGGCGCTCGCCGCGCGGCACGGCTGGCAGTTCTGCTACGCCGGCCATTTCAACGGTGACGAAGCCAATATCGAGCGCTCGCTCGATGCCTATCGCAGCGTGACAGGACGCCCGCCGCTGCTCGCGCTTTACGCGTTCGCCGCGCAGTCGCGCGCCGAGGCTCAGCGCCAGATCGGCACACTGCGCATTTTCAAGCTGCAGCTTGCAACGGGGCAGAGCGTCAATCTCCCCAGCCCCGAGGCGGCAGCGGAATTCGCGCGACAAACCGGCGTGACCCACTATCGCGTCGACGAACTCCATCCCCACGTCGTCGCCGGCACCGCGGAGGAGGTGCGCCGGGAACTCGATGCCTTGCACGAACGCTTCGGCATCGAGGAATTTGTAATCGACTCCCCGATAACAGACTACGCGCAGCGGCTCGCTTCGGTCGAGGCGCTGGCCGGCGCGGAACAGACCGTACGCGTTTGACTTCAGCTCATCCTACTTACGGACCAGACTATGACTCAGCGAAATCTCACATTCGGCATCATGCTGCACGGCGCTGGCGGCCACATGAATTCGTGGAAGCATCCCGCAGGGCCCGCGGATGCCAGCGTCAACCTGGATTTCATCACCGGCGTCGCACAGAAGGCCGAGGCCAACGGCGTCGCGTTCGCGTTCGTGGCCGATGGGCTCTACATCAACGAGAAGTCGATTCCTCACTTCCTGAACCGCTTCGAGCCCATCTCGATCCTTTCGGCGCTCGCGACATCGACCTCGAAGATCGGCCTCGCCGGCACGCTGTCGACTTCGTACAGCCATCCGTTTACGGTGGCGCGGCAGTTCGCTTCGCTCGATCTCATCAGCGGCGGGCGCGCGGGATGGAATGTCGTGACGTCGCCGCTCGAAGGTTCCGCGAAGAATTACGGCGGTCAACATCCGGACCACGAACTGCGCTACGAGATCGCCGACGAGTATCTGGACGTGGTGCAGGGACTGTGGGATAGCTGGGACGACGACGCATTCGTTCGCGAGCGCGAGAGCGGCCGCTTCTTCGACCGGGACAAGCTGCATACGCTCGATCACAAGGGACGGTTCTTCGAAGTCGCCGGGCCACTGAACATCCAGCGCTCGCCGCAGGGACAGCCGGTGATCTTCCAGGCCGGTTCGTCGGACTCGGGGATCGCGCTCGCCGGCAAATACGCGGACGCGGTGTTCACGCATTCGCCGTCGCTCGAAGAAACCAGGGCGTTCGCCGACCAGGTGCGCCAGAGCGCCGTCGAGCACGGGCGCGCGGCGACCGACGTGAAGATATTCCCGGGCGTCGGACCCATCGTCGGCGCGACGGCGGACGAAGCGGAGGCGAAGTATCGCGCGATCCGCGACCTGCTGACCATCGACGACGCGCTCGCCTATCTGGGGCGCTTTTTCGAGCATCACGACTTTACGCAATACCCGCTCGACGAGCCGTTCCCGGAGCTCGGCGAGCTTGGATCGAACAGCTTCCGTTCGACGACCGACCGCATCAAGGCCAATGCAAAACGCACCGGTGCAACATTGCGCCAGCTCGCGCTCGAAGTGGCCACGCCGAAGACGCAGTTCATCGGCACTGGCGAGCAGATTGCCGATGAGCTGATCCGCTGGTTCGACGCCGGCGCGGCCGACGGCTTCATCCTCGGCTTTCCGGTGCAGGCAGAAGGGCTGGACGATTTCGTTCGATACGTGATCCCGGCGCTGGAGACACGCGGACGTTACAGCCGCACGCTGGCCGGAACGACGCTGCGCGATCACCTCGGCCTGCCGCGCCGGGAAAGCCGCTACGCGACCGCGGAAACGGCCTGATGAACGGCATGCAACGCAGGAGGACAGCATCATGAGCGACACCACCCAGCTTGGCGGTCCCGCTCACGCGGTTCATGCGGGAAACGCGATCGGCACCAATGAAGGTCACGACTACGCGCGCTATCGGATCGTGCCGGTGCGGCATCGTGCGCGCACGGCCGCAACCGTGCTGGCCATCGTCCTGCTCGGGCTCGTCCTGAACTCGATACTCGGCAATCCGCGCTGGGGCTGGGGCGTGTTCGCGCAGTGGTTTTTCGCCGAACCGGTGCTCTCGGGACTTGCGCGTACGCTTGTGCTTACGGCGCTCGGCGCGCTCTTCGGCTTTGCGCTCGCGACGCCGCTGGCATTGGCGCGTGTTTCGCGTTCTCCGCTGCTGGCGGGCTGTGCGTGGGCCTTCATCTGGCTGTTCCGCTCGATCCCGCCGATCGTGCTGCTGCTCCTGCTGAACAACCTTGGCTATCTGTACGAGACGATCTGGATCGGCGTGCCGTTCACACACTTCGTGATGCTGACCGAATCGACCACCGATCTGATCAGTCCATTCTTTGCGGCGGTGCTCGGGCTCACGCTGAACCATGCCGCGTTCTCGGCCGAGGCAATCCGCGGCGGAATTCTGTCCGTCGACCACGGGCAACGCGAAGCGGCCGCCGCGCTCGGCTTGCCGGGCGCCCGCCAGGTCAGGCGTATCGTACTGCCGCAGGCGATGCGCTCGATTTTGCCGACCGCCTTCAACGACGTGATTGGTCTCGCGAAAGGCACCTCGGTTGTCTATATCCTCGCGATGCCGGACTTGTTCTACACAGTGCAGATCATCTATCACCGCAACCTGGAGGTGATTCCGCTGCTGATGGTCGCGACGGTCTGGTATCTGATCATCCTGACCGGGCTGTCGGCGATCCAGGTTCATATCGAACGGTACTACGCACGCGGCGCGACGCGCGAGCAGGTGGCGGTGTCGCCGTTGACCGCGCTATTCGGGCGCTGGCGTACCGCGCGTGCTGCTCGTAGCGAAACCCCGGCGCAGTCGGATCGGCAGCATCGCGCGCGCGAGTCGCTGGAACAGGCAACGGGAGGCTGGGCTCAGCAACGCGTCGGCGGCAGGGTTGGGATCCATAACGTGTCGAAAAGCTTCGGCATGCTGAAGGTGCTCGACAACGTCTCGTTGTCGTTCCCGTCGGGCAGCGTTACGGTGATTCTCGGCCAGTCGGGCTCGGGCAAATCGACGTTGCTGCGCTCGATCAATCACCTCGAACGCGTCGACGACGGCTTCATCGACATCGACGGCGAACTCGTCGGGTATCGCCGCGATGGGCGCACGCTCTACGAGTTGAAAGAGCGGGACGTTCTTCAGCGCCGCCGCGACGATGTCGGGATGGTGTTCCAGAGCTTCAACCTGTTTCCCCATCTGACGGCGCTCGAAAACCTTATCGAGGCGCCGCTCGCGGCGGGCGTGCCGCGCGCGCAGGCAGAAGCGGCGGCGCGTGTTCTGCTCGCGCGCGTGGGACTCGCCGGCAAGGCGAATGCGTGGCCGCGCCAGCTATCCGGGGGCCAGCAGCAGCGCGTGGCGATTGCGCGTGCGCTTGCGCTGAAGCCCAAGGTTCTGCTGTTCGACGAACCCACGTCGGCACTCGATCCGGAACTCGTCAACGAAGTGCTGGACGTAATCCGTCAGCTTGCGCGTTCCGGCACGACGCTGATCATTGTCACGCACGAGATCGGCTTTGCGCGCGAGGTCGCCGACACGATCGTGTTCATGGATGGTGGCCGGATCGTGGAGTCCGGTCCGCCGTCGAGCGTGCTCGGTGCCCCGGCTCATCCGCGCACCCGCGAATTTCTTTCGAAGGTGCTCTAAAACGAGTACCGCCAGCGTCTTGAGCAATTCCATGTTGTCATTGATACTGTATGAATGTACAGTGTTGTGCGTGGACGGCTAGCGCGTGCAAGTTTATTGAGCGGAAGCGGGGCGTGCTGAACCTCGCCCCGTCGCGTTATAAAAATTTCGGATGCGCGGGCAAGCCTGCGTTGATGAGAGGAGATTTTTTCAAATGTCTGCGTCACCCATTCAGGCGCGCCATGCCTGAGCAACTCTGGCTGCCCGGACTCGAGGCGCCACCTGTGCCGACAGACGGCTTGTTCTTCGCCGTCTTTCCAGATGCGCATACGGCGGCGAACATCTCGAAGCTGGCGCAACAGCTCTGCGGGGAGACGCGCTCGAAGAGCAAGCCTCTTGCGGCCAACCGTATGCACGTTACGTTGCTTCACCTCGGGAATTTCGCGGGAGGTTTGCCGCCAGCACGGGTGGATGCGGCCATGAGTGCGGCCGCGTCGATCAGAATGGAGCCTTTTAGCGTCGAGTTCGACAGTGCGCTCAGTTTTGCGCTGAAGCCGCGGCCGGGGCCACTGGTGTTGGGTGGCGACGAGGGTGTCGTTGGACTCCACGCGCTTCATGACGCACTCGTATTGGCATTGGAAAACGCTGGATTTGGCGACCGCGCGGTCTCGTCAAATACGCCGTACACCCCGCACGTGACCCTCGCTTACGGCATGCCCTGGGTCGCGACACGTTCTGTCGAAGCCGTCAGTTGGAACGTGCGTGAATTTGCTCTGGTGCACAGCCTGCTCGGGCGTACCCGACACGTTGTTCTGGCGCGCTGGCCATTGGCGGCCGGGTGAATGTACGGATTCGCGTCGGCCGTCGTAAAGTCAATGCGTCGAGGGGTGCCGGACTAGAACCGCACGCCAGTCGCGCAACCGCCGGCAAAGCCGCCGCCGCTTCCGCCCGCACCTCCGCAGAACACGCCGCAGCCTGATAGCGCGGCCGATATCGCAACGGCCGCCAATGTCGTACGTAGGCATCGCTTGAAGGCATGCTTTCGACGCGGCGCAGTCAATGCAGTCAGGCATGGATCGAGGCGTGCGGCGCAAGCTCGAAGGGCAGTGTAGAAGCGGTGGTCGGTGATTCCGGATTGCATAGCGTAAGTGGACTCCATGAAAGGGGGCAGGTGCAGGCGCCCGTTTTCTCGGCGCATGACGAAAGATATTCGTAAGTTTTTGCCGATACGAAAAGCGGTGGCGTTGGCGGCGCCGGCAACCCTCCACCCTAATCCACGCCACGCGCGCGCTCAAATACGCAAAATCTGAAAACCAGGGGGATTCGTCGGTCAGACAGCCAGAACCAGTGCACGCTCCCTGATAGAATGCTTGGGCCGCAACGTAGTGGACTGCAGATGAAATTGCTTGATGCGTTAGTCGAACAGCGTATTGCCGCCGCAGCCGCGCGCGGTGAGTTCGATGATTTGCCGGGCGCGGGCGCGCCGCTGCCCCTGGAGGACGATGCACTGGTCCCGGAGGAAGTGCGCGTCGCCAACCGGATTTTGAAAATTGCAGGTTTCGTGCCGCCGGCTGTCGAGCAGCTGCACGCCTTGCGCGACCTGCAAGCGGAGCTGAATGCCGTGAGCGACCGGGCTGCCCGCTGCCGTCTCCAGGCGCGCATGCTGGCGCTCGATATGGCTCTTGAATCGCTGCGCGGCGGCCCGCTGGTCCTGCCGCGCGAATACTGCCGCCGCATTGCCGAGCGGCTGTCGGAGCGCGTCGGCAACCTCAATTTGGCCGATGCGGGTTCGCAGTGAGCGAGCCGCTTCCCCCCTCCGTCACGCCAGGTCCGGAGTCTGTCGAGTACCGCGAATCGGCTGAGGCGGTCACATTGGCGGCTGCCCAGGCCGGATCCGTTGGTCCCGATGCGCCAGCACTCGCGGCGAGTGATCCAACGCCAACTGCTGCCGCCAGTGGGCGGATCGACACCCCCACGCCAGACGAATCGCCCACACCGCCTGCCTCGGAGCGCGATCGCCGCTTCATGGCGCTCGCCCAGGCCGCTGCCGAAGAGGCCCGCGCAGCCGGCGAAGTACCGGTTGGCGCGGTGCTCGTGCGGGGCGACGAGGTCATCGCCACAGGGTTCAACCATCCGATCGGCGCTCACGACCCGTCGGCACATGCGGAAATGATCGCATTGCGCGCAGCCGCGCAAGCTGTCGGAAATTACCGTCTGCCGGGCTGCGAGCTGTATGTGACGCTGGAACCTTGCCTGATGTGCGCCGGTGCGATCATGCATGCGCGCATCGCACGCGTCGTGTTCGGGGCGCGCGATCCGAAAACCGGAGCGTGCGGCAGTGTCGTCGATGCATTCGCGAATCCGCAATTGAATCACCACACCACGGTGACCGGCGGCGTGCTCGAAACCGAATGCGGCGCCGCGCTCAAATCGTTCTTTGCCGAGCGGCGGCGCGCAAGCCGTGAAGCACGCGCGGCGGCACGGGCCGAAGCGCTCGCCGTAGCCGGCGGCGAAGCACAGCCCGCTGCGCACATCGGAGCACGCCGCGAGACACAGGTTGAAGCACAGATCGACGCGCACGTGGTAGCGCGCAGCGAAGCGCACGCCGAAGCACACGCCGAAGCGCACGTCGAAGCAGACTCCGCAGCACGCAGCGAACCGGGGCCGGCTGAGCCGCTCTAAAACAACAACGTCCAACAGGTCTTGCCAATGACCGTCCATCGCACCATTGAGTTAATCGCGCCGTCCGGGTATCCGCATGATTCCGAGGTGCTGCATCGCGCGTTGCATCGCTTGCATGCGCAGGGGCATCGCGTCGAAGGTGTGGAGGTGACAAGGCGCCGCTACCAACGCTTCGCCGGCACCGACGGCGAGCGTGCCGCCGATCTCAACCGGCTGGCGGACCCCGCGCGTAAGTTGCCCGACATCGTGCTAGCCGTGCGTGGCGGCTATGGCGCGGTGCGCGTCCTCCACGGACTCGACTACGAAGGGCTGCAACGGCGCTTGGCCGAGCAGCCTGTCGCGCTGGTGGGTCATAGCGATTTCACCGCGGTGCAGCTTGCTTTGCTGGCACGCGCCGGCCTGAAAACGTTCGGCGGCCCGATGTTGATGAGCGACTTCGGCGCAGAAGATCTGAGCGAATTCACCATGCAGCACTTCTGGTCCGCGCTGACCGGACCGACCATGACGGTGACGAGCCATGTGCCGCAAGCGCAAACTGCCGACGTGACGGGCATGTTGTGGGGCGGCAATCTGGCAGTGGTGACGTCGCTGATCGGTACGCCGTACATGCCGCCGGTGCAGGGCGGCATTCTGTTCCTCGAAGATGTCAACGAGCAGCCGTTCCGGCTCGAACGGATGCTTTATCAGTTGCACCTGTCGGGCATCCTCGCGCAGCAGCAGGCGCTTGTGCTCGGCGATTTCTCTGGCGGCAAACCGTACGATTACGACAACGGCTACGACCTGCGCGCGATGATCGAGCAGGTGAGGTCGGTGATCCGGATTCCGGTCATTACCGGTCTGCAATTCGGCCATATGCCCAACATGCTGACGCTGCCGGTTGGCGCGGACGCGCACCTCGTCGCCAACGCACACGGATTCAAACTGACGGTATCGGGCTATCCGACCCTCGCCTGAAGCGGCGTGAGGCGGGGAGGCGGGCGTTTGCCCGCTTTATTTTCAAATCAATCACGCAACTAACGGTCAATATTTCAAGACCACACCCGATAGATCCGCCCCACGAAGGCCCCTCACTTTGTTGACAAAAACCGTCACCCATAGACGACCGTCCCATACATTAATTAAACTGATATTGAAGCAGAGTAAGGCCTGCGTGGGCTATCCGCCAAGCCACGCTATGGTCCGGGTGTCTGGATTGTCGAAATTCAAGACAAAAATTGTTGACAATCTTTATGTCCATCCTATGATGACAACCATACCGAGACGCACATCATGTCCGACACAGACTCCGCAGCCGCGAATAGTTCGAAACCCGAAGCGATCGCCGAGCGCATCCGCGCGGCGATCCTCGAGCATCGGCTCGCACCGGGCGCCAAGCTGACAGAAGCACAGTTGTGCGAAGTATTCGGCGTGAAGCGCGGGCCGATCCGGCAGGCGCTCGCGCAACTGGCCACCGACCACCTCGTCGACCTGGAACCGAATCGTGGTGCGTTTGTTGCCAGCCCGTCGCTGCAGGAAGTGCATGAGGTGTTCGAAATGCGCCGGATCATCGAGCTGGCCGTGGTTGAAAAGATTTGCGGCGGTCATGGCATGCGCCGTTTGAAGAGCATTGGCAGCATGATCGGCCGTGAACGCAAAGCGTTCGAAACACGTGATTTTCCGGCGTGGATTCGTCTGTCGGGCGAGTTCCATACCGAGCTGGCCGGGCTCACCGGCAACGCCGTGCTGTGCGATTGCCTGAACGGACTGGTGGCGCGCTCCACGCTGATTTCGGCGCTGTACGAGTCGCTCGGACGCAGCCCTTGCTCGTTCGAAGACCATGAAGCGATTCTCGCCGCGCTCGACGCCGGCGACGCAAAAGAGGCGGCGGCACGGATGTCGCGCCATTTGCAAAGCGTCGAGTTGAAGATGCTGGAGCGCCCCGCACGTGGCGCAGCCGATCTGCATGAAGTGTTCGGCGCACTGAACGGCGCACCGAAGGAAGCTCATGGACCCAAGTCCGCGCCAGGCTGAGGCAGGCGGCCGGTGCGCGCTCGTTGCTGGTGCGCGCCGCACTGAATTGAACTGAACCGAATCAGGCGTTGTAAGGCGGCTCGGCGTGAGCGCTGCCCGCTTGCGCACGCGTGGCCGTCACGGGACGACAGCCTTGGAGTAGTAACGCATCGCCGGGAATCCGCGGCGACAGGCGGTGCGATAACCACAAGTACATCAAGTACGGAGACACCCGCGGCGCGGTCAATGAGTCGGCTCGACCCTCCTGTTTCCCGATCGGGAAGAAGAGGGTGGCTGGCATGGCCGATGCAACATCCTTCGATTTGTTATCGACGGTCCCTATCCCAAGGAGGAATCATGGCTGAGTTCAGCGCAGCGCCCGGCAGTCCCGCAATTCCCACATACGCAGACGGCGGCGCGTCCAGCGATCCGTCGATACCCGCAGGCTACAGCGAGAGGCTGTACAACGAAGACCTGGCGCCGCTGCGCCATCAAACCTGGGGCGCTTACAACATCTTCGCATTCTGGATGTCGGACGTGCACAGTGTCGGCGGCTATGTGTTCGCGGGTAGTCTGTTTGCGCTTGGGCTGACGAGCTGGCAGGTGCTGATCGCGCTGCTGGTCGGCATTACGATTGTCAACCTGCTCTGCAACCTGATTGCCAAGCCGAGCCAGGCGAACGGCGTGCCTTATCCGGTGGCTTGCCGCGCAACGTTCGGCGTGCTCGGCGCGAATATTCCTGCCGTGATTCGTGGCTTGATCGCGGTCGCATGGTATGGAATCCAAACTTATCTGGCTTCGAGCGCGCTGGTGATCGTGGTGCTGAAGTTCGTCCCGCAGCTATTGCCGTACGCGGACGTGCATCATCATGGTTTCATGGGTCTCTCCACCTTGGGCTGGGCCGGTTTCATGTTGCTGTGGGTATTGCAGGCGCTGGTGTTCTGGCACGGCATGGAGACCATCAAGAAGTTCATCGACTTCGCGGGTCCGGCGGTCTATGTGGTGATGTTCATTCTCGCCGGCTACATGGTGTATCGCGCAGGATGGCGAAACATCGGAATCAACCTGGGCGGCGTTAAATATCACGGCATGGAAGTCGTGCCGGTGATGATCACGGCGATTTCGCTGGTGGTGTCGTACTTCTCCGGCCCGATGCTGAATTTCGGCGACTTTTCCCGCTACGGCAAGAGTTTTCGCAGCGTGCAGCGCGGCAACTTCTGGGGGCTGCCGGTCAACTTCCTCGCCTTTTCGCTGGTGACGGTGGTCACGACCGCCGCCACGCTGCCGGTGTTTGGCCAACTGATCACGGACCCGGTCGAAACGGTGGGTCGTATCGACTATCCGACCGCGGTGATTCTCGGTGCATTGACCTTCACGATTGCGACTATCGGCATCAACATCGTCGCTAACTTCGTGTCGCCGGCCTTCGACTTCTCGAATGTCGCGCCGCGTCTGATCAGCTGGCGTGCGGGCGGCATGCTCGCGGCGGTGGCGTCGATCTTCATCACGCCGTGGAACCTGTTCAACAATCCGGCGGTAATTCATTACACACTCGATGTACTCGGCAGTTTCATTGGACCGTTATATGGTGTCCTGATCGTTGACTACTTTCTCGTGAAACGTCAAAAGATCGTGCTCGATGACCTCTACTCGGTTTCTCCGAACGGCTCGTACTGGTACAGGAATGGTGTCAACTACCGCGCCGTAGCTGCATTGCTGCCGGCTGCGATCATCGCCGTGATCTGCGTGATGGTGCCGACGCTCGACGGGCTGGCCAATTTCTCGTGGTTCATCGGGGCCGGATTGGGTGCAGTGTTCTACCGCGCGCTCGCTCGCTGAGCCAGTACTTCAACAGGAGTCGCTATGCGCATCAAACTGATCAATCCGAATACGACGCAACGCATGACCGAGGCGATGGGCCGCTGCGCGCGTGAAGTCGCCGCGCCCGGCACCGAAGTGATCGCGGTCAGTCCGACGATGGGGCCGCCGTCGATAGAAGGCTATTACGACGAAGCGCTCGCGACGCCCGGCTTGCTGGCCGAAGTTATCGCCGGCGAGCGCGAGGGCTGCGACGGGTACGTGATCGCCTGCTTCGGCGACCCCGGGTTATACGCAGCCCGCGAGTTGGCGCGCGGACCGGTGATCGGCATCGCCGAAGCGGCGATGCATGCCGCGAGCGTGCTGGCACCGGGGTTTTCGGTGGTGACCACGCTGGCGCGCACCTGCGGCATGGCGTGGCATCTCGCCGAGCGCTACGGCATGAAGCGCTTTTGCCGCAACGTGCGTGCCACCGACGTTGCCGTGCTGGACCTGGATAAGCCTGGCTCGGCGGCGCGCCGCATCATTCTCGACGAATGCCGGCGCGCGCTGGAGGAGGACGGGTCGGACGCGATCGTGCTCGGTTGCGCTGGCATGGCCGAATTGTGCGCGGAGATCGAAGATGCCCTGGGCGCGCCGGTGATCGAGGGCGTGACGGCGGCGGTTAAATGGACCGAAGCGCTGGTCGCGCTGCGGCTGTCGACCGCCAAGCGGGGCGATTATGCGCGGCCGCTGGCCAAGCGCTATGACGGCGCGCTGGAAGCCTTCAGCCCGACCGATGCGGACCCAAATCCACAGCCGCCTCGCGATTCGGCCGCACGTGCCGCGGAAAGCGCAAATTCGACTGGCTTACTGCGGGTAAACACCACGGAACGCCCGGTGGGGCCGGCTCCGCACATACATCCAGTCTGACACGCACTATCTGCCCGGGTGTATGGGCGCACCCGGGTGTTTTCGCTACACTGGTCCCACTCGGCGCTGGTACCCGAACGCTATTTTGCTGCTGCTTCTGGTGCCGCTACTCAGGGCCGTCTCGGCCCGCGCCGGCATGCGTGAGAGGCAATCGCGGGCAACCGGACACAAGCACACGCATGCAGAAGGCACGCCAACTCCACGTGCATGTCACGTGAGTTTCACGCGAATTTTACGCGAATTTTACGTATCGTCATCACGCTTTCGTCAAACCATGCCACTCGACTCGAACTACCCACGCGATCTGATCGGCTACGGCCGCCACCCGGTGCAGGCGAACTGGCCGGGTCGAGCGCGCGTCGCGGTGCAATTCGTCCTGAACTACGAAGAAGGCGGTGAAAACTGCGTGCTGCACGGCGATCCCGGCTCGGAGCAGTTTCTGTCGGAAATCGTCGGCGCGGCGTCTTATCCGGCGCGGCACATGAGCATGGAGTCGATCTACGAATACGGCTCGCGTGCAGGCGTGTGGCGCATCCTGCGAGAATTCGAAAAGCGCGGCCTGCCGCTCACGGTGTTCGGCGTCGGCATGGCGATCGAACGGCATCCTGATCTGGGGCGCGCGTTCGTCGAGCTCGGTCATGAGATCGCTTGCCACGGCTATCGCTGGATTCATTACCAGGACGTGTCGCCGGAACAAGAGGCGGAGCACATGCGCCTCGGCATGGAAGCGATCGAGCGCATCACCGGCGCGCGCCCGCTCGGCTGGTACACCGGCCGCGACAGTCCCAACACGCATCGTCTGGTCGCCGAATACGGCGGCTTCCTGTACGACTCGGATTACTACGGCGACGATCTGCCGTTCTGGATGGACGTCGACGTGACGGGCGGCGCCAAGAGCCCGCAACTGATCGTGCCGTACACGCTCGACACCAACGATATGCGCTTTGCGAGCCCGCAAGGCTTCAACACCGCGGACCATTTCTTCACCTATCTGCGCGACGCATTCGACGTGCTTTACGAAGAAGGCGACGAAGCACCGAAGATGCTGTCGATCGGCATGCACTGCCGTCTGCTCGGCCGCCCGGGCCGCTTCCGTGCGCTGCAACGTTTTCTCGACCATATCGAACAGCACGATCGCGTGTGGGTGACGCGGCGCGTCGATATCGCGCGTCACTGGCGCGAACATCACCCTTACCAACAAAACAACCGCGGGGCAGCGGCATGAAGGCGATGCAATACACTCTGGATCAACTCAACAGCACCTCGACCGACGCGTTCGTCGCGGCGCTGTCGGGCATTTTCGAGCACTCGCCGTGGGTCGCGGAAATTGCCGCGCAGCAACGGCCGTTTGCCAGCATCGACGAACTGCATAGCAAGATGTCGAACATCGTCGAGACTGCCGGTGAAGAGAAGCAACTGGCGTTGATCAACGCCCACCCGGAGCTCGCCGGCAAGGCTGCGGTGCGCGGCGAACTGACGGCCGAATCCACGCGAGAGCAGAGCGGCGCGGGCCTCGCCCAATGCACACAGGAAGAATTCGACAGGCTGCTGGCGCTGAACAGCGCCTATCGCGAGAAGTTCGGTTTTCCGTTCATCCTCGCGGTGCGCGGTTACGACCGCCACGGCATCATCGCGAACTTCGAGGCGCGCGTGAACAATAGCCGCGCCGACGAATTGCGCGCGAGCCTCGATCAGATCTACCGCATCGCACGTTTCCGGCTCGACGACCTGATCGACGCGTAAGGTTTCAACTACGCGTCGCGGACCTCGAACCGAAACGTTTTTTCAGCACTAGCAAACATAAAGGAAGACAAAGATGGCACTCCCGATTCTCGACCCGAACGCACCGGAATTCACGCGCCGCTATGTGAACCTGGCGGATCCGCGCCTGGGTGCGCAGGCGCTCGAGGCCAGCGACGATTTCTTCGCACCGAAGGAACGTATGCTGAATCCAGAGCCGGCCGTCTTCATTCCAGGCAAGTACGACGACAACGGCAAGTGGATGGACGGCTGGGAAACGCGTCGCAAGCGCGCCAACGGTTACGACTGGTGCGTCGTGAAGCTCGCGCGTCCGGGCGTGATCAAGGGTCTCGACCTCGACACCAGCCACTTCACGGGCAACTTCCCGCCGGCCGCTTCGGTTGAGGCTGCGCGCGTCGTGGACGGCGTACCGAACCAGTCGACGCAATGGACCGAAATCGTCCCGTCGACCACGCTGCAAGGCAACAGCCATCACTATCACGAAGTCAGCGACGCGAACGCCTACACGCACCTGCGCGTGAACATCTACCCGGACGGCGGCATTGCACGTCTGCGTGTGTATGGTCAGCCGCAAGTCGACTGGGCAGGCGCAAGCCGCACCGAGCAGTTCGATCTGGCCGCGATGGAAAACGGCGCGTATCTGGTCGCGGCGAACAACCAGCACTTCGGCGCTGCATCGACGATTCTGATGCCGGGCCGCGGCGTGAACATGGGCGACGGCTGGGAAACGCGCCGCCGCCGTGAACCGGGCAATGACTGGGCGATCGTCGCGCTGGCGCAACCGGGCGTGATCAGGAAGATCGAAGTCGATACGGCTCACTTCAAAGGCAACTATCCTGACCGTTGCTCGATCCAGGCCGCGTATGTAACGGGCGGCACGGATAGCTCGCTGATCACTCAAGCCATGTTCTGGCCGGTGCTGCTGGGCGAGCAGAAGCTGAAGATGGACAACCAGCACTATTTCGAAAGCGAAATCGCGGCACTGGGTCCGGTCACGCACGTGCGCTTCAACATCATTCCGGACGGCGGCGTGTCGCGTCTGCGTCTGTGGGGCACGCTCGCATCATGAAAACGCTGGCTATCGAACCGTTGACGAAGGAAGCGTTCGCCGCGTTCGGCGACGTGATCGAACTCGAAGGCGCGAAGCAGATTCCGATCAACCTCGGCACCACGATCCGCTATCACGATCTCGCGAAAGTGGACGTGACCGACGAGAACGGCCGCACGCTGGTGAACCTGTTTCGCGGTCAGCCGCGCACGTTGCCGTTCGAAGTGAAGATGCTCGAACGTCATCCGCTGGGCAGCCAGGCCTTCGTGCCGCTGAACGACAAGCCGTATCTGGTGGTCGTGGCGCCGGCGGGCGAGTTGGACCCGAAGCAGATTCGTGCGTTCGTGACGAGCGGCTGGCAAGGTGTGAACTATGCGAAGGGCGTCTGGCACCATCCGCTGATCGCATTGGGCGGCGTGAGCGACTTTATCGTCGTCGATCGCGGCGGCGATGGACTGAACCTGAACGAGCAGGATCTGGGCGAGTCGCTCTGGCTGACTGAAGATGCGTTGAGCGCGGTGACCGTTTGAGGTCGTTGCCTTAGGTTGCCTTCGCGTAATACGGTGAGCAGGTTGGTTATAAAAATGCCCACAGTGCAGAACGCTGTGGGTTTTTGATTTGCGGACCACCACGCTATGGGGCGCAATATGGTTGGTCAGTTGCGCTTGCCGAGAAGCGGTGAACGCCCGATGACTTCACGCGCATGTTCAGCCGGCTCCGGTGCGGAAAATCCCGCCGCTTCGATCGCCGGTTTGAGTCCTTTGAACTGCAAGCTCTTCTTCGGCGATCGCAACGACGCCATACCGTCGTCCCACGCATGCAGCATCTGCTTGGCGACGTTGCGCCACTGCGGTTCGTTGCGCGCCGCTTCAATCAACTCGTGACCGACGGCGACCGCCGAGTCGCATAACGCTTCGACCATCTGTGCGTATTGCCGCGGGGCGATTCCCATCCGTGTGTTGAAAAATCGTTCGAGCGTTTTGCCGGCTGCCCAGGTTTTACGTCCGTCGATCGGCAGGCCCGGCGGATTGGCCGCGAATCGCGGATAAGCCTGCGTCGTGACGATGTCGTAGACGGGTGTAAACGCGACGTCGTCCACGGACGTGTAAAACAGCGCGACATTTTTCGTATGGCAATCCGCGTTGCGCACGACGTAGGTTGTCAGCAAGTGCCAGCCGAGATGCTCGAGTTGCTGCCGCATGCTGTCGCGATCGAGCAGGTAGGCGCGTGCGGCATTGAGCATCTTTTCGCTGGTCGAATTGTATTTTTCGTGCGGCGGCAGGCCCAATAAACCGCACATGTCTTCTACTCCGTACGCGGGCAGGCCATGCGCATCCACGTCGAAACGCTCGACGATCAACGCGCGCCCATCGTCCGACATCTGCGTGCGTGCGACCGGCGCTACGCCGAGCCGTTCGAGCACGCGCATCGAGTAGAACTCGTTGAAGCCGAGAAACGGTGTGTTGTCGTCGGAGCCTTTGACGATGTGGCGGCTCGTTCGGATTGTTGGTTTGCCGAGCGGCATCGGCGCGGACGCACTGGAAGTTTCCGCCTGCGGCGCAATGAACTTCGGCACGGCGCCCGAGATGGCCGCGCGCGCATATTCGCGCACCAGTGAAGCAAAATGTTCGGCCGTGTTGTCACCGTGCAGGATGTCCTGCACATCCAGCGCTTGCAGTTCGGTGCCCGGCGCGACACCTTCGGGCGTCACGGTAACGCGGCCAATCCCCATGGCGCCGACTACGGCCAGCAGTGACAGATCGGTGCCGTCGAGCAGGGGGCCGAATTGCTCGCGGATCAGATTCAGCAGGTAGCCTTCCGGCAGGTTCTGCCGGAAAAACGGATGCAGGTCGCGTGGCCAGCGCCAGGCCTCTTCGCGTACCGGCATGGTCAGGCTGACGAAGTCGGCCACCGTCGCATCACGGTTGTATTTGAGGACGTAGTCGTCGCGCTCGCGAAACAGCGTGGCGACGTGCTTGCCCAGTACCTGAACGTCGAGCCTCATGAGTCCGCGTCCGGCATGCGTTGTTCAGCCAGGATATCTTCGAGCGTCCGCCCGTGGCCGTGCGCGACGAACTTGAGGTCGTAGCCGGCCGCTTCGAGCAGGCGCACCAGCACCGACACGCTCATATCGTTTTTGGCGAGCGTTTCCATACGCGCGACGGTGGTGCGCGCGACGCCTGCGCGGCGCGCCAATTCCTCTTGAGACAGGTGGCTTTCGCGCCGAACGGCCTTCAACATGTCCGATACGTCAGCGAGATTGGTCATTTGTAGCCCCAGGGCATCAAATTGGCAGATGTTAGCCATATTGTAGCCCATAAGACACAATTTGTTCTTATGGTTTTGTGCCTCATGGGCTACATATTCATCAAGTATCTTTAAATTTGTGTCTCTTGGGCTACAATTTTACTGGTCATTCTGACAAGCTGTCCGGACCGAACGATCAACAAAAAAGCGGGCTTCCCGCTCACGCGAAAAGCCCGCTTCATGTTCTGCCAAGGTTCTGCAAAGCCGGGCGCAACGCGGCCACCAGCTCATTACTTCACCGCACCGCCTTCGAACCACGCGGCGATCTTCATCCGCTCGTCGTCGGTCATGTGTGTAACGTTGCCCAGCGGCATCGCCTTCAAGGTCACGGCCTGCTGATAGATCCGCTGTGCGTTCTGCGAGATCTCGTCCGGCGTATCCAGCAACACGCCAGCCGGGGCGCTGCCCATCATCGTCGGATGGGCGGAGTGGCATGCCACGCAGCGCTGTTGCAACACCGGCGCAATATCGGCCACCTTGACCGTCGGCGCATTCGCAGCTTGCGCTTGCGGCACGACCGGCTTCGGCATCGTCCAGAAGAGGGCGCCGAACATCAGCACGATACCGACCAGCGGCAGATACCACAGCACCTGGCCACGATGACGCATCACGAAGAACTGGCGAATCAGCGCGCCGGCCAGCATGATCATCAGGAGCACGACCCAGTTGTACTGATTCGTGTACGTCATCGCGTAGTGGTTCGACAGCATAGCGAACACCACCGGCAGCGTGAAATACGTGTTGTGCACCGAACGTTGCTTGCCGCGCTTGCCGTAGATCGGGTTCGGCGTTTCGCCCTTGAGCATCGCGGCAACCATCTTGCGCTGACCCGGGATGATCACGAAGAACACGTTCGCCGACATGATCGTTGCCAGCATCGCACCCATGATCAGGTAAGCCGCGCGGCCCGCGAAGATGTGGCACGCGAGGTACGCCGCGATCACCACATAAATGCCGACGCAGATGCCGAGTACCTTGTCTTTATTGCCGAGCAGACGGCACAGCGAGTCGTAGACGATCCAGCCGGCGGCGAGGAAGCCGAGAGCGGATGCGACGGCCACGACCGGACCCATATCCAGCACGTTCTTGTCGATCAGGTACGTGCTCGGCGAGAACAGATACAACACCGTGAAGAGGCTCGCGCCCGACAGCCACGTGGTGTACGACGGCCACTTGGACCAGTGCAGGTCGTCCGGCATTTCCGGCGGCGCGACGGTGTACTTCTGCATGTTGTAGAAGCCGCCGCCGTGCACGTGCCACAACTCGCCGAACACGCCGCGCTTGCGCTGGTTCGGGTCCGTAGGCGGTTTCAGGCTGTTGTCGAGCGCGACGAAATAGAACGATTCGCCAATCCAGGCGATGGCGGCGATGACGTGAAACCAGCGCAAGGCCAGATTCAGCCAGTCAGTGATAAAGCCTTCCATGAAACTCCTCCACTTCTGATTCGTTGTACGCACAACGACGCTTGTGCCTTGATTGCGCCTTCTGACTGCGCCTTCGGTGACCCGGCTGACGGGTCGTCGGCATGCGTTGCGTCGCCGCACAGACTGCGGGGTGTCCCCCAAGGGGACTTCTTTCAGGGCGAAAGACGCGGTGCGCTCAGTTCGCACGCGCCGTTTTTTATTGGAGCGTCAGGTCGGGTCGCTCGCGTTCGATTGCGCTTCGCGGGTGTCTCCTGGGAGCCGCACAGTGCAATCGGGCGCGCTCGGAAATACAACACGACTCCAACCTTGTCGTCCTCCAACGCCTATCGAAACCGCCCGGCGCGCCTAGCTGCCTCGATAGGTGCTGTACGACCACGGCGACACCAGCAGCGGCACGTGATAGTGCGCGCCGGCGTCGGCCACGCCGAAACGCAACACAACGCGATCGACGAAGCGCGGCTCCGGCACCTTCGTGCCGATCGACGCAAAGTAATCGCCAGCGTCGAACACGAGTTCGTATTCGCCCGCGACCAGTGCGTCGCCTTCGAGCAGCGGCTGGTCGCAGCGGCCGTCGTCATTGGTGGTGGTGGTTTTGAGCGCGCGGCGGGTGTCGCCGGAGAGCGCAAAGAGTTCGACCTTGATGCCCGCGCCGGGACGGCCGTTGGCGGTGTCGAGCACGTGGGTAGTGAGCTTTCCCATTCGCAATTTTCCTTATGTGAATGCGAGGTTTCGGCGGCGGCCCGATCCAGAATACGTTGCGGCGGATCGAGGCTCCACGTCAGTGGCTACATACCCGTCGGCGAATTGAAGCGAGCGCCGTGGCAGCCATTGTAAAAAGGATGTTCACGTCAGCGCGCGCGAGATAGGAAAGATAATACCTGGCGCATGACCGACAGCCTGTTGAAAGCCGCATCAAGTCGATTTGTTCGACCATTGCCGTACATTTAATCGTATGGGCGGATCGTACCGGCGCCAAAAAGGCCCACTATATCGGCAGTGTGAGGTTGAGTATCGCACTGGCGCGAGTTGTCAGCATTATTTTGGCCGTCGAAGGTTACACCTGTGCGCCGCAGCAAACGTGAGTCAATGCGGCACACCCCGAAGACGGCGGAAATACGCTGGGTAACCGGGCCAACGGCGTTCGACGGGACGCGGCGGCACGGTTGGCGTGCCGTCCCATCGCGTTCGAACGGCTTTGCACGGAAGCAATCAAGCGGAGAAGCGAATGACGATGGAGCAGGCGGCTATCAGGCCAAACAAGCCTAAGAAAACGATGCTGGTGAAGCATGCGGACGTGCTGGTCACGATGGACGGCGCCCGGCGCGAACTGCGCGACGGCGGCATATATATCGAGGACAACCGCATCGTCGCGGTCGGGCCGACAGCGGAATTGCCGCAAACGGCCGACGAAGTGCTGAACATGCGCGGCCACCTGGTGATTCCAGGGCTGGTGAATACGCACCACCATATGTATCAGAGCCTGACGCGCGCGATTCCGGCTGCGCAGAACGCGGAGCTGTTCGGCTGGCTGACCAACCTCTACAAGGTGTGGGCGAACCTCACACCGGAGATGATCGAAGTCTCGACCTTGACGGCGATGGCCGAACTGTTGCTGTCCGGTTGCACGACTTCGAGCGACCATCTGTATATCTACCCGAACGGCAGCCGCCTCGACGACAGCATCGTCGCGGCAGAGCGGATCGGCATGCGTTTTCACGCAGCGCGCGGCAGCATGAGCGTGGGGCAGAAGGACGGCGGTTTGCCGCCGGATTCGGTGGTCGAGCGTGAAGCGGACATCCTGAAGGACACGCAGCGTCTGATCGAGACGTACCACGACGAAGGGCGTTACGCGATGTTGCGCGTGGTGGTGGCGCCGTGCTCTCCGTTCTCGGTGAGCCGCGATCTGATGCGCGAATCGGCGGTGATGGCGCGGCATTACGGGGTGTCGCTGCACACGCACCTGGCGGAGAACGTCAACGACATCGCGTACAGCCGCGAGAAGTTCGGCATGACGCCGGCCGAGTATGCGGAAGACCTCGGCTGGGTCGGTCACGATGTATGGCATGCGCACTGTGTGCAACTCGACGACGCGGGCATTGAACTGTTCGCCCGCACGGGCACCGGCGTGGCGCATTGCCCGTGTTCGAACATGCGGCTGGCGTCGGGGATTGCGCCGGTCAAGCGGATGCGCGCGGCCGGTGTGCCGGTGGGCCTGGGCGTCGACGGTTCGGCCTCGAACGACGGCGCGCAAATGGTCGCGGAAGTGCGCCAGGCGCTGCTGCTGCAGCGGGTCGGCTTTGGGCCGGACGCGATGACCGCGCGTGAAGCCTTGGAGATTGCGACGCTAGGCGGCGCGAAGGTGCTGAATCGCGACGACATCGGCGCGCTGGCGCCCGGCATGGCAGCGGATTTCGTGTCCTTCGATCTGCGTCAGCCGCTGTTTGCGGGCGCGTTGCACGATCCGGTCGCGGCACTGGTGTTCTGCGCGCCGTCGCAGGTGAGCTATAGCGTGATCGGCGGCAAGGTGGTGGTGAAGAATGGCCAGTTGACGACGCTGGAACTCGGGCCGGTCATCGAGCAGCACAACCGGTTGGCAAAGACGCTTTACGAAGCGGCAGCGTAAGCGTAATGATGGAGTGAGAGCGAAATAGAAGAGGCAGGTCTATCGGCCTCCACGCAGACTGGATGCCGATAGAACGCAGAGCAAAGATCAGGGCTTATCGATCAGCGTCTTGGTCGCCTCGGCAACCAGACTGCGCAGCCAGCGTACTTCGTCGGAATAATGCACGCGCTCGTGCCACAGCTGGTAGTACTGCATCGGCGGGAAATCGAGCGGTGCGGGCACCACGGTCAGCGGCAGGAACTTGGCGTAGTAGTCGGCAAACAGGCGCGTCGTCGTGAAGATCAGATCGGATTTGATCAGCACGTAAGGCGCCAGATTGAAGTACGGCAACGTGACGACCACGTGACGCTTTAACCGCTCGCGCGCGAGATGCACGTCGATCGCACCCCGTTGGCCCACCGAGTAAGGAGTAGGCGCAAGATGCGGCGCATTCAGGTACTGGTCGAGCGTCAACCCGCCGCGTTTGGCGAACGGATGCACATTGCTCATCAGGCAGACGATCTGATCGACGAACAGATTAGACAGGTGCAATTGCTCCGGCGGCTCCGGCCAGTTGCCGACCACGATGTCGAGCTTGCCGTCCTCGAGCGCGAGTTCGTAGTCGAACGCCGGCCCGAGCGAGTGAAATTCAAGCGTCGCATTCGGCGCGGCCTGACGAAAGCGCTCCACCACCGTCGGCACGAACAGCACGTTCAGGTAGTCCGGGCAGCCGATCCGGTAGCAACGGATCGACGTGGCCGGATCGAAGTTGTGCTGCTGGAACTTGATGCGTTCGATCTCGCGCAGCGCGTTTTGCACCGGTTCGAGCAGGCGCAGGCCGTACTCGGTCGGCACCATGCCGGATTTGCCGCGCACCAGCAGCGGGTCGCCAGTGATGTCGCGCAAACGGCGCAGCGCCGCGCTGATGGCGGGTTGCGATTGATTCAGTTTGACGGCCGCGCGCGTGACGCTGCGTTCCATCAACAGGGTGTGCAAGACGCGTAGTAGGTACGTATCGATCGCCTCGCGTTGCTGACTCATGACGTCTCCGAAATATATGTTCTGGCTGATCGAGCGGGCGTGGGTGTATATGGCTTTTAATATGAACACAAAACCACGTCAAGAGTGGGATACCCGCAGAGCACGCTGCGGCGGGGGTTTGCGGGGAATTTTGACGGCTCGACTGAGCGGGTCGATTTAGGTATTGTCATCCGGTTGTGGTGACGGATCGCTTGCTGACCAGGCGGGCGGACGCGCTGTGACCGGCAGTCTCTGACGTACTACGGAATCACATGAGCGACTCTTCTTATAGCGACGGCGCCGCCGCGCAGCCGGCAAACAGGCCGGAACAGGCGGCGCCCAGGTTGATGCTTCAGGGCATCACCAAACAATATCCGGCCGTGCGTGCCAACGACGACGTCACATTGATCGTCGCGCCGGGTGAAATCCACGCTGTGCTCGGCGAAAACGGTGCCGGCAAAAGCACGCTGATGAAAATCATCTACGGCGCGGTGCGGCCCGACGCTGGCGAGATCCGCTGGGAAGGCCAGCCGGTCGAGATCGCGAGCCCGGCGGCGGCGCGCAAGCTCGGCATCGGCATGGTGTTCCAGCATTTTTCGCTGTTCGAGACGCTCACGGTCGGCGAAAACATTGCGCTTGCGCTCGACGAACCGTTCGATCTGAAGACGCTTTCGAGGCGTATCCGCGAAGTCTCCGCCGACTATGGCCTCGACATCGACCCGCAACGTCACGTCCACAGCCTGACGGTGGGCGAGCGGCAACGCGTCGAAATCGTGCGTTGCCTGCTGCAGAACCCGCGTCTCCTGATCATGGACGAACCGACTTCGGTGCTCACGCCGCAAGCGGTCCGCAAGCTATTCGAGACGCTCCGGCGTCTCGCGGCAGAAGGTTGCAGCATCCTCTACATCAGCCACAAGCTCGACGAAATCCAGGAGCTGTGCGATACCGCCACGGTGATGCGCGGCGGCCGTGTGACCGGTCACGTGACGCCAAAAGAAGAGACGCATGCGTCGCTCGCGCAGTTGATGGTCGGCCATTCGCTGCCGGATTACACGCGCCGTGAACACACGCCGGGCGCCGTGCTGCTCGACGTGAAGCAGTTGTCGGTGGAAAGCGACGACCCCTTCGGCACCTCGCTCAATAACGTGTCGTTCGGCGTGCATGCCGGCGAGATCTTCGGCATTGCGGGTGTGTCGGGCAATGGGCAGGCTGAATTGCTCTCGGCACTGTCGGGTGAAAAGCGCGGCGTGCGCGCCGATGCGGTCACGATTTGCGGCAAGGCCGCAGGGCGCCTCGGCGCAGGCGGCCGGCGCGCGCTCGGTTTCGGTTTTGTGCCGGAAGAGCGTCTCGGCCGAGGCGCAGTGCCGGCAATGACACTGTCGGAAAACGCGCTGCTCACGGCGCATCGTCAGCAGATGGTGAACTCAGGCTGGATCAAGGCGGGCGCGATGCGCGCCTTCGCGAAGCGCTGTATCGAAGCCTTCGACGTCCGTTGCGGCGGCTCGGAAGCGTTGGCGCAAAGTCTCTCTGGCGGCAATCTGCAGAAATACATCATGGGCCGCGAGATCTTGCAGGCGCCTAAGGTGCTGGTGGTCGCACAGCCGACCTGGGGTGTCGACGTCGGCGCGTCAGCGTTTATTCGCCAGCAGTTGCTCGACCTGTCCGCCCGCGGCGTGGCGATTCTGGTGATTTCCGAAGAGCTGGAGGAGTTGTTCGACATCTGCGATCGCATCGCGGTGCTGGCAGGTGGCAGACTCTCGCCGGTGCGTGCCACGGGGGCGACCAACGCCGAGGAAATCGGCCGCTGGATGGCGGGCCTGTTCGGCGACCGCGAGGGCACGGCGCCGTCGGCGGAACAGCCGGCGCATGCCTGATCAGATCGATGCGCGCTCGGCCAACCGATCGACGTTAAACACCAGAACCAGACATAAGCACCCGCTCCCATGATTCTTCCATATCGACTCGAAGCACGCACAACGCCCTCGCGCACGATGCAGCTTGCCGTGCCGCTGATCGCCGCGTTGCTCACGCTCGTGATCGGCTTCCTGATCTTCAGCCTGGTCGGCCGTGATCCGCTCGAAGCCATGCACGCGTTTTTCATCGAACCGCTGTCCAGCGTGAACGGCTGGTCCGAACTGCTGCTGAAAGCGTCGCCGCTGTGCCTGATCGGCCTCGGTCTCGCGATCGGCTATCGCGCCAACGTCTGGAACATCGGCGCTGAAGGGCAGATGCTGCTCGGCGGCATCGCCGCCAGCGGCGTCGCGATCTATTTCGATCAGGCCACCGGCTGGTGGATTCTGCCGACCATGATGATCGCCGGCGTGCTCGGCGGCATGGCGTGGGCCGCGATTCCCGCGCTCTTGAAAAGCCGCTTCAACACCAACGAGATTCTCGTGAGCCTGATGCTCACGTATGTGGCCACGCAGTTGCTGATCTATCTGGTGAGCGGCCCGTGGCGCGATCCGCAGGGCATGAACTTCCCGCTCTCGGAGATGTTCAGCGGCGATGCGCTGTACCCGACCTTTTCCGGCGACTGGCACTGGAAATGGCTGCGCGGCACGCGGCTGAACGCGTCGGTGTTCATCACGCTGATCGCGATTCCGTGCGTGTGGCTGTTCATGCGCAAGAGCTTCGCGGGCTACCGGATGAACGTCGGCGGTCTCGCGCCGCTCGCCGCGCGCTACGCCGGTTTCTCCGACAAGAAAACCATCTGGACGTCGCTTCTGATCAGCGGCGGTCTGGCGGGCCTCGCCGGGATGGGCGAGATCGCCGGTCCGATCGGCCAGTTACAGGCAACGTGGTCGCCGGGCTACGGCTTCACCGCGATCATCGTCGTGTTCGTGGGGCGGCTGCATCCGGTCGGCATCGTGCTTGCGAGCTTCCTGATGGCGCTGCTGTACCTCGGCGGCGAAGCGGTGCAGACCTCGATGCAATTGCCGCAGGCGCTCTCCGGCGTGTTCCAGGGGCTGCTGCTGTTCTGCCTGCTGGGTGCCGACCTGTTCGTGAACTATCGCGTGCGCCGGCGTTCCGTCGCCGCGCAAGCCCACTGATTTTCCCGCCGGATCTCCATGGATATTCAACAAGCCAGCGCGCTCACCTCGAGCGCCGTCACCGCCGCAATCCCACTGATGTTCGCGGGCGCAGGCGAACTCGTCGCCGAGAAGTCGGGCGTTCTCAACCTCGGCGTAGAAGGCATGATGCTGATGGGCGCCGTGAGCGGCTACGCGGTCACCGCCATTACCGGCAACCCGTGGCTCGGCGTGGTCGCCGCGATCGGCGCGGGTCTCGCGATGTCGCTGCTGTTCGCGTTCCTCACGCTGACCATGCTCGCCAACCAGGTCGCCACCGGCCTGTCGCTGACAATCTTCGGCATTGGCTTGTCGGCCTATGTCGGCAAGCCGTATACGTCGGCGGCGGTGCGCGCCACGATCGACACGTGGACCATTCCAGGTCTCTCGAAGATTCCAGTGCTCGGGCCCGCGCTCTTCAGCCTCACGCCGCTCGATTACCTCGCGTTCCTGATGTTCGCGGTGATCTGGTGGTTCCTGTACCGCACGCGTGCGGGCCTCGTGCTGCGCTCGGTCGGCGAATCGCCGCAAGTGGCGCATTCGGTCGGCTTTCCGGTGGTGGGCGTGCGTTACGGCGCGGTGGCCTTCGGCGGCGGCATGGCGGGGCTCGCAGGCGGTTATTACTCGATCGTCAACCTGCACCTGTGGCAGGAGCAGCTCACGTCGGGCCGCGGCTGGATCGCGCTTGCGCTGGTGGTGTTCGCGACCTGGCGTCCTGGGCGTTTGCTGATTGGCGCGCTGCTGTTCGGCGCCGTTACCGGCCTGCAGTTCTACGCGCAGGCCATCGGCGTGCCGGTGCCGACGCAGTTTCTCGCGATGCTGCCATACGTCGCGACCGTCGTCGTGCTCGTACTGATTTCGCGCAACCCGAATACGATTCGTCTGAACGCACCCGCGTCGCTGGGCAAGCCGTTTTTCTCGGCGGGCTGACACGCTTGCCGTTTCATATGACCGGCCACACGTTTCAAATCAATTGATAAACACGACAGGAGAAAACATGAAGAGAAGAAATCTGCTGACCGCTTTCGCTTGGGGCGCGGCCGCGCTGTCGCTTGCGGCACCGCTCGCCCAAACCGCGCAGGCGGCCGATGCGCCAGGCGTCGCGTTCGTCTACCTCGGCAATCCTGGCGATGCCGGCTGGACCTTCGCGCACGATCAGGGTTCGAAGGAAGTCGAAGCGAAGTTCGGCAACAAGATCAAGATCACCCGCATCGAGAACGTGCCGGAATCGGCCGACTCGGAACGTGTGTTCCGCGATCTGGCGAACAAGGGCAACAAGATCATCATCGGTTCGAGCTTCGGCTATCAGGACTTCGAGCTGAAGGTCGCGAAGGACTTCCCTGATACGGTGTTCCTGCACGCAACCGGCTACAAGAAGGCGCCGAACTTCGGCACCTATGACGTGCGCATGTACCAGGGAGCGTACCTGGCCGGCGTCGCCGCGGGCTATGTGACGAAGACCAACACGCTCGGCTTCGTCGCATCGGTGCCGATTCCTGAAGTGATCCGCAACATCAACGCGTACACGCTCGGCGCGCGTTCGGTGAATCCGAAGATTCACACCAAGGTCATCTGGATCAACAGCTGGTTCGATCCGGGCAAGGAAAAGCAGGCTGCCGAAACGCTGATCGGCCAGGGCGCCGACGTGCTGCTGCAAAACACCGATTCGAGCGCGACACTCGCGACCGCATCGGAAAAGCACGTGCATGCGTTTGGCTGGGATTCGGACATGAAGAAGTTCGGTCCTGAGGCGCACCTCGGTTCGGTGGTCGCGCACTGGGGCGTGTATTACAACGCGGCTATTCAGCAGGTGCTGGATGGCAAGTGGAAGAACGACCCGGTGTGGTGGGGCATTCCGCAGAAGGCCGTCAATCTTGAAGACCTGAACACGTCGGCGATTCCGGCTGATGCGCAGAAGCAGGTCGCGGCGAAGCGCGATGAACTGGCCGGCGGCAAGTGGGACGTGTTTACCGGCCCGATCAAGGATCAGTCCGGCGCGGTGAAGGTGCCGGCAGGCAAGACGCTCGCCGATTCGGAACTGCAACGCCTGAACTGGTACGTGGAAGGCGTGGACGGCTCGCTGCCGAAGTAAGCCGGCTTTTGCGGTTATCGCGAGCGGATTTAGCAGCTGTTGGTCGGATCGCAAATGACCGGTTCACAAATGACCGGGTCGCGAGTGACCGGGTCGCGAGTGACCGGGTCGCGATCGACCAGGCTGCGGTCTCAGCAACCGCTGCTTTAAGGCGCTGCGTCCACCACGGACGCAGCTTTTTTTTTTGCTTCAGATTATGTGTTGACGATGTTTCAGGCAAAGCGTTAGTCGATGCGCAGGCCGACCTTGATAGTCACCTGCCAGTAGGCGACCTTGTCGTTTTCGATCTGGCCCCGCGTTTCCGTCACTTCGAACCAGTGCAAATTGTGCAGCGTCTTCGACGCTTTTGTAATCGCCGTGCTGATTGCGTCGTCGATCGATTTGGTCGATGAGCCGGTCAGTTCGATTTGTTTGTAGACGTGTTCTGACATGAACTTCCTCCTTTGACCTTCGTTGGTGTGCAAAAAAAGTATAGGCAATGGATCGCCGTTGACGTCCCCTACGTCTCGCACGTGAGCGAGTCATCCCGCACATCGCGTGCCCGATATGCCGCGGCGAGGCGAGGCCGTTATGATGTCCGCGCGACTCAACTTGAAACCTGACGAGGCTCGAAAGTGGAAATTGGTTTTTGCGGTCCCGGTCTGATGGGCGCGCCGATGATCCGGCATCTGCTGCGTGCGGGGCATACCGTGCATGTCTGGAATCGCACGCGGGCCAAGGCGGAAGCGCTGCTGGCCGACGGCGCCAAGGTGGTCGATACGCCACGCGAGCTGGCCTCGCGGTGCGAGGCGGTGCTGCTGTGCGTCGCGGATGCGGCGGCGGTTGAGGAAACTGTGTTCGGTGCAGAGGGGCTGCTGAGCGTGGATGCCGCTGCGCCGAGACGCGTGCGCTGGATTGTCGATCACTCGAGCATTCCGCCGGCCGCGACACGCGCGTTCGCGCAGCGCGCGGCGGCGGTGGCTGCAGTTGCGGCGGAAGGCCCGATTGCTGCAACGGGTGAGGGTGGACGAGAGCGAGAATCTGCGGGCACAAGCACAAGCACAGGCACAAGCACAGGCACAGGCACAGGCACAGGCACAGGCACAGGCACAGGCACAGGCACAGGCACAGGCACAGGCACAGGCACAGGCACAGGCACAGGCACAGCAAACGTCGGCTGGATTGACGCGCCCGTATCAGGCGGCGTAGCGGGCGCGACGGCGGGCACGCTGGCGATCATGGCGGGCGGCGCCGCGGCGGACGTCGAGGCAGTCACGCCACTCCTCGGCGCGTATTCAGCTCGTGTCACGCGCATGGGCGAGGTCGGCGCGGGGCAAACCACTAAGCTCTGCAATCAGACCATCGTCACCGCAACCCTGGCGGCGATCGCCGAGGCGGTGAGCCTTGCGCAGCGCAGCGGTATCGACGCCTCCAAACTGACGGAAGGCCTTGCCGGCGGCTGGGCCGATTCGGTGTTGCTGCAGATTTTCGTGCCGCGCATGACGCAAAGCGGCCTCGCGCCGATTGGCGCATTCCGCACGTTCCAGAAAGACATCGACACGGTCGCCGCGACGGCGTACGAGACCGGCACGCCGATGCCGGTTTCGTCGACGGTCCAGCAACTGTTGCGACTCGGCGCGGCGATGGGGCTTGGGGAGGCCGATCTGTCGGCTTTCATCGACGTTTTGCAGACGGCGCGCGGCGGCTAGAAGGCACGCGGGAGGCGCGAACGCGACGCGAACAGGGCGTCGAAACGCGCGAGCACGGCGTACGCGCGGGTTGAAGCCTCGATAACCTGCTAAAATATTGGGTTGTTCGCCGATATCACATTAAAGGACGCGCCGTGCTGTCTACCGCCAATATCACCATGCAATTCGGGCCAAAGCCCCTCTTCGAGAACATCTCGGTCAAATTCGGGGAAGGGAACCGGTATGGCCTGATCGGTGCGAACGGCTGCGGCAAGTCCACCTTCATGAAGATCCTGGGCAGCGATCTGGAACCGAGCTCCGGCAACGTGATGCTCGAACCGAACATCCGCCTCGGCAAGCTGCGCCAGGATCAATTCGCCTACGAAGACGTGCGTGTGCTCGACGTCGTGATGATGGGCCACACGGAAATGTGGGCCGCCATGACCGAGCGCGACGCGATCTACGCGAACCCGGACGCCACCGACGACGACTACATGCACGCCGCCGAACTCGAAGCGAAGTTCGCCGAGTACGACGGCTACACCGCCGAAGCGCGCGCGGGCGAGCTGCTGCTCGGCATCGGCATCGCGATCGAAGACCACAACGGCCCGATGAGCAACGTCGCGCCGGGCTGGAAACTGCGCGTGCTGCTCGCGCAGGCGCTGTTCTCGAAGCCGGACGTGCTGCTGCTGGACGAACCGACCAACAACCTGGACATCAACTCGATCCGTTGGCTGGAAGACGTGCTCAACCAGTACAACTCGACGATGATCATCATCTCGCACGATCGTCACTTTCTGAACCAGGTCTGCACGCATATGGCCGACATGGACTTCGGCACGCTGAAGGTCTATCCCGGCAATTACGACGACTACATGCTGGCCAGCACGCAGGCGCGCGAGCGTCAGCAGAATGCCAACGCCAAGGCGAAGGAGCGCGTCGCCGATCTGCAGGACTTCGTGCGCCGCTTCTCGGCGAACAAGTCGAAGGCGCGTCAGGCTACCAGCCGTCTGAAGATGATCGACAAGATCAAGATCGAGGAATTCAAGCCGTCGTCGCGGCAGAATCCGTTCATCCGCTTCGAGTACGAGAAGAAGCTGCACAACATCGCCGTGGTGGCTGACAAGATCTCGAAGAAGTACGACCGCTCGATCTTCAACGATTTCAGTATTAGCGTGCAGCCGGGCGAGCGGATCGCGATCATCGGCGAGAACGGCGCGGGTAAGACCACGCTGCTGCGCTCGCTGCTCGGCAGAATCACGCTGGATCATGGCGCGGTGAAGTGGGCTGAAAATGCGAACGTCGGTTACATGCCGCAGGATACGTACGAGGAATTCCCGGACGACGTCACGCTGATGGACTGGATCGACGGCTACCGCCAGGAAGGCGACGACGAGCAGATGGTGCGCGGCACGCTCGGCCGTCTGCTGTTCAATGCCGACGACATCCGCAAGTCGGTCAAGGTACTCTCCGGTGGCGAGAAGGGCCGCATGATCTGGGGCAAGCTGATGCTGGGCCGCCACAACGTGATGCTGATGGACGAGCCGACCAACCACATGGACATGGAATCGATCGAATCGCTGCAAATCGCGCTCGATAAGTACGAAGGCACCCTGATTTTTGTGTCGCACGACCGTGAGTTCGTGAGCGGCCTCGCAAACCGGATCATCGAAGTGAAGACCGATGGCACGCTGAACGACTTCGGCGGCAACTACGAAGACTTCCTGTTGAGCCAGGGCGTGCAGTAAGCGCTCCTCGTTGCACGGTGTAGCTTCAGGCAAAGCCCGCTTCTTCGAAGCGGGCTTTTTTCATCGTGCGCGACTTGTGCACCGGTTCCAGTTTATCTATACGTGCAGCAGATCCACGGATCCGCAGACCCGCGAGCGTCTCGACGGAAGAACCATAAATCTCACCGTGAAGTGACCAGCATCGAGCAGCCGGACTCAAAAGCTGCTTCCGATCGTGCAAGGCGGTATGGGCGTCGGCATCTCAGCTCACCGGCTGGCGGGCAGCGTTGCCCGCGAGGGCGCACTCGGCACCATCGCGAGTACCGACCTGCGTCATCATCATCGCGATCTGATCGAACTCCTGCTGACCGGTGCGACGCGACCCGCTGCCGCAGGGCGATGGGCGTTCTCGCTGGGTTGATACGGGTCAACGTGAAGCCTGGCGAGACCTTCGACAATCCCCGCACGCCAACAAACACTCGGGGAAGCACATGAAGCTCTCGATCAGGAACAGAATCAAGACCGCCGCCGTCGCGTCGTGCCTGCTAGGCGCGGCTGCGCTGGCTCCGCAGGCGCAAGCTGCCGGCGGCGACCAGTTGAACGGCATCCATGCCGGCGACATACTGGTGCGTCTGCGCGCAATCAGCATCATGCCGAACGTGGAGACCAACCAGTCGCTGTCGGCGCTCAACGTGGGCGTCAACAATGCCATCGTGCCGGAGCTGGATCTGACCTACATGATCCGCGATTATCTCGGCGTCGAGCTGATTCTCGGCACGTCGCGCCATCAGTTGACGTCGAACCTCGGCAATCTCGGTGGCGTGAACGTGTTACCGCCCACGCTGCTGCTGCAATATCACTTCAACCACGCGGGGCGTATCCGTCCGTACGTCGGTGCGGGTCTGAACTACACGTTGTTCTATAACAACGGCCTGAACGCAGGTGGTCAGCCGATCTCGATCACCAACCACAGCTTTGGCCCCGCATTGCAGGCCGGCGTGGATGTGCAGGTGACCAAATCGCTGTTCGTCAACGCGGACATCAAGAAGATCTGGATGCATACCGACGCAACACTCGGCGGTCAGTCGCTCGGCCGGCTAAGTATCGATCCGGTGGTGGTTGGTCTGGGTGTCGGTATGCGGTTCTGATTGCCGCGCTTGAGAAGCCGCTCGCGCCACGCAAAAACGCCGGAATTTCCGGCGTTTTTTATTGCAATCTCAATCCCAATCGAGAGACGAGTTTGCCGACAGGAGGGCCGATGCGGCCGGCCGCGGCGCGAGGAGACTACAGCTTGTCGTTCTTGAAACGCATGGCCGTGCCGTCCTGTTCGATACGTATCCATACGGCGCGCTTTTCCTCGTCGCTCAGGAACACCCAGTTGGACACTTCGGTGGCGGTGCGGCCGCAGCCTTTGCAGATTTCGTCGAAAAGCGTGGAACAAACGCCGATACACGGGCTGTCGGGGAGAGCGTGGAGATTCGAAGCCATCGGAAACCTTGGGGCGGAGAAGCGGAGTTCCGCTATGTTAGCCGATGCGGCGATCGCGCCTCGGCGTCGCACTCGCCGTGGCTCAGATGCATGCACGGTCGGCAGCATCCACTGCCGCGTTCGCCCCGCTTCGAGAATGCTTACAAAACCGCTTCATTGAGACTGCACTCACCCGCACGCGACGGGCCCGCAGCGAACCGGCTTCGGCGAGGCCGCCGTAACTTGACAACGAGATAACACCGAGGTTGTCACTGGTGTTTTTTCAGGTAGACACACGCCAATAACCCGCTAAAATTGCGCCGATTTTGTGGCGGCGCGGCTTACGCTGTACCGTTTGCGCGACAGCTCAGCATTTTTTTTGGTGCGCGCAATAATTAATGGTAGTTTTCGAGTTTTTCAGGGGAGCCGCGTGCAGTGTGACGCGGCGTGGGCGAAGACGTCCGGTTCGGGCCGGTCAGGATTGGAGAACGGAATGAAAAAACGGGTAGTGGTGCAGGTGGCGGCGCTCGTCTTGTGTGCAACACCGTGGTTGACGGCCGCTGCGAAAGATACGCAGCTGAACGTGTATAACTGGTCCGATTACATTGCCAAGGACACCATTCCGAACTTCACCAAGCAGACTGGCGTCCAGGTCAAATACGACAACTACGACAGCGACGACACGCTGCAAGCCAAGCTTCTCACCGGCAATTCGGGCTATGACATCGTCGTGCCGACCAGCAATTACGCCGGCAAGCAGATTGCCGCCGGCATCTTCGCGCCGCTCGACAAATCGAAGCTGCCGAACCTCAAATACCTCGACCCGTCGCTGATGGCCCTCGTGGCCGGCGCCGATCCGGGCAACAAGTTCACGGTACCCTGGGCATACGGCACGACCGGCCTCGGCTACAACGTCACCAAAGCGCAGCAGATCCTCGGCAAGAACGTGCCGCTCGACAGCTGGGACGTCCTCTTCAAGCCGGAAAACATTTCGAAGCTGAAAGCATGCGGCGTGTCCGTGCTCGATGCCCCAGACCAGATGTTCGCCGCCGCGCTGCACTACATCGGCAAGGATCCGATGAGCACGAATCCGGCCGACTACCGCGCCGCGCTCGCAATGATGAAGAAGATCCGTCCGTACATCACGCAGTTCAACTCGTCGGGTTACATCAATGACCTGGTCGGCGGCGACGTGTGCTTCGCGTACGGCTGGTCGGGCGACGTCGTGATCGCCAAGCATCGCGCGATCGAGGCGAAGAAGGCCTACAAGATCGAATACTACATTCCGAAGGGCGGCGCCCCGGTGTGGTTCGACGTGATGGCGATTCCGAAGGACGCGAAGAACAAGGAAGCCGCGCTCGAGTGGATCAACTACATCGAAACGCCGCAGGTCCACGCCGCGATCACCAATGCCGTCTACTACCCGAGCACGAACCTCGAAGCGCGCAAGTACGTGGACAAGGACGTGGCGAACGACCCGGCCGTGTACCCGTCGCCTGAAGTCATCAAGACGCTGTTCCTGTTGAAGCCGCTGCCGCCGGAAATCCAGCGGCTGCAAACGCGGCTGTGGACTGAGTTCAAGTCCGGCCGCTGATCCGCGGCCAGAGTGAACGGGTAAGTATCATCATGAAGCCCTCGGTGTCCACCGGGGGCTTTGTTCGTCAAACGCCGGAGTAAAGCATTGTGATGAGTAGTGACCAGTCGGGCGCGCTGGCAGGGGCCGCCGTGCCGTCCCCGGGCCTGAACGCCGAAGCAGGCGATGCAGCAGAGAATTTCGTCCAGATCGTCGACATCGTGAAGAAGTTCGGCGAGACCGCAGCGGTCAAAGGGGTCAACCTGTCGGTGAAAAAGGGCGAGCTATTCGCGCTGCTCGGCAGTTCCGGCTGTGGCAAATCGACCTTGTTGCGCATGCTGGCCGGCCTCGAATCGATCACGTCGGGCAAGATCCTGATCGACGGCGAAGACCTTGCGCAATTGCCGCCTTATCGCCGGCCGGTCAACATGATGTTCCAGTCGTACGCACTGTTTCCGCACATGACGGTCGAGGCCAACGTCGCCTTCGGCCTGAAGCAGGAAGGCGTGCCGAAATCCGAACTGAAAGACCGTGTGCAGAGCGCGCTCGATCTCGTGCAGATGGGCCGCTTTGCGAAGCGCAAGCCGCATCAGCTCTCCGGCGGCCAGCAGCAGCGCGTGGCGCTCGCGCGCTCGCTCGTCAAGCGGCCGAAGCTGTTGTTGCTCGACGAGCCGATGTCCGCGCTCGACAAACAGATCCGTCAGCGCACGCAGATCGAACTGGTCAATATTCTCGACAGGGTCGGCGTGACCTGCATGATGGTGACGCACGACCAGGAAGAGGCGATGACGATGGCGGACCGTCTTGCCGTGATGAGCGAAGGCGAGATCATCCAGCTCGGCACGCCGCATGAAGTCTACGAATATCCGAATTGCCGTTTTTCGGCCGAGTTCATTGGGTCGACCAATCTGTTCGATGGCAACGTCGTCGAAGACGAACCCGATCACGTGTTCATCGAAACCCCCGACCTGCCAGTCCGCCTCTACGTGAGCCACGGCATCACCGGGCCGCTCGGCATGCCGGTGACGATCTCCGTGCGGCCCGAGCGCATCGCGCTCACGCGCAAGCCGCCCGAAGGCGCGTACAACTGGGGCAAGGGCGTCGTGACGAATGTCGCGTACATGGGGGGCTATTCGCTGTATCACGTCAAGCTCGACGCCGGCAAAACGGTGATCGCCAACGTGACGAGCCTTGCCTTGACAGAGATCGACCCGCCCACCTGGGGCGACGAGGTGTATGTGCGCTGGAGCGCATCGGCCGGCGTGGTGCTGACGTCATGAAGCGCGCGATCAGTTCTCTGGCGTCGTGGCCGGTGCGCCGTTTCAATCTGACCGGCCGCACCGCGGTGGTGGCTGGGCCATTCATCTGGCTGCTGCTGTTTTTCCTTGTGCCGTTCCTGCTGGTCGTGAAGATCAGCTTTGCCGATTTGCAGCTCGGCATCCCGCCCTATACGGAACTCACCGCGTATGCGGATGGTGTGATTCACGTCGCGCTAGACCTGTCGCACTATGCGTTTCTGCTGACTGACAGCCTGTATTTCGCGACCTATGTGAATTCTGTGGTGGTCGCGGCGATCTCCACGTTGCTGTGTTTGCTGATCGGTTATCCGATGGCGTACTACATTGCGCGATCGAATCCGGCAAGCCGCAATCTGCTGATGATGGCGGTGATGCTGCCGTTCTGGACGTCGTTTCTGATTCGCGTGTATGCATGGATCGGCATCCTGAAGAATAATGGCTTGCTGAACAATTTTCTGATGTCGGTCGGGCTGATCCACACGCCGATCGAGCTGTATCACACGAACACCGCGGTTTATATCGGCATGGTGTATTCGTACCTGCCATTCCTCGTCATGCCGCTGTATGCACATCTGGTGAAGATGGACATGACGCTGCTGGAAGCCGCCTACGATCTCGGCGCGAAGCCGTGGCGAGCGTTCTGGCAGATCACCTTGCCGCTGTCGAAGAACGGCATCCTTGCCGGTTGTTTGCTGGTGTTCATTCCAGCGGTAGGCGAGTATGTGATTCCGGAATTGCTGGGTGGCGCGAACACGCTGATGATTGGGCGCGTGATGTGGAATGAGTTCTTCGACAATGCCGATTGGCCGATGGCGTCTGCCGTGACGTGCGCAATGGTGTTGTTGTTATTGGTGCCGATGGCGTTTTTCCAGTACGCGCAGGCGAAGGCGATGGAGGAAAGGCGCTGATGAAGCCGAACCGGATTTTTCAGTTCATTGCGTTGGGGATCGGGTTTCTGTTTCTCTACATTCCGATCGTGAGTCTGATTGTGTATTCGTTCAACGAATCGCAACTGGTCACGGTGTGGACGCGGTTTTCTACGCGCTGGTATGCGGCATTGTTGCAGGACGACGAGTTGATCGCGGCTGCGTGGTTGTCGTTGCGGGTGGCGTTGCTGACGGCGTTTGCTTCGGTGATCATCGGTACGTGGGCTGGGTTTGTTCTGGCCCGCATGGGGCGGTTTCGTGGTTTTACGCTCTACACCGGGATGATCAATGCGCCGCTGGTGATTCCCGAGGTGATTCAGGGGATCTCACTGCTGCTGCTGTTCATCGAAATGGCCAAATGGTTGGGATGGCCTGCCGGGCGTGGCATTTTCACGATCTGGATCGGGCACGTGATGTTGTGTATTTCATATGTGGCCATCATCGTCCAGTCGCGTGTGAAGGAGTTGAATCCTTCTCTGGAGGAAGCTGCGCTTGATCTTGGGGCGACGCCGCTTAAGGTGTTTTTCTTTATTACGTTGCCGTTGATTTCGCAGGCTCTGGTTTCTGGGTGGTTGTTGTCGTTTACCTTGTCTATCGACGATCTGGTTTTGTCGGCGTTTCTGTCGGGGCCTGGGTCGACGACGTTGCCGCTGGTTGTTTTCTCCCGTGTTCGGCTTGGATTGAATCCGGAGATGAATGCGTTGGCTACTTTGTTTATTGGCGTTGTGACCGTTGGGGTTGTTTTGGCTAACTATTTTATGCAGCGGGCCGAGAGGAAGAGGGCTGTGATGGCGGTGTAGGTTTTTTGCCGCAAGAAAAACCATCAAACCTTATACCCAATCAGTCGCGTGCGCGGTTTCCGCAGACAGATTAGTCTTGCTTGACTTGCACCCCTTCGGTCTCCTGGCGCGCCGTAAGCGGCACCCCCCTCACTTGCAACGTTGACAAACTGACGAGAATTCCTAATCTGAAAACAGCGCCCGATAAGGTTAATGAATATTTGGACGTCCTGCGCTCCGAACCCCATAGCCAAGGAGAGTCCCGTCATGGGAATGCGCCCAGATCCTACGTTCCACGCATCGCCGAAGCTCGCAATGGATGCGCCAGCGGAAGACTTCGCCTACACGCTGTTACTCAGCCCCGATTTCTCGCAGCCCGACGCGCTCGCCGTCATCGACGTGAAGCCCGGATCGCCGACCTACAGCCAGGTGGTTCACACGGTGCCGGTGTCCAACAAGGGGGACGAATTTCACCACTTCGGATGGAATGCCTGCTCATCGTCACTGTCGCCACTGACCGGTCACGCGTTCCTCGAACGGCGCTATCTGATCATTCCGGGGATGCGCTCCTCGCGCATCTACATCGTGGATACCAAGCCCCATCCGACCCAGGCGCGAATCCACAAAATCATCGAACCAGAGGAAATCTTCCGCAAAACCGGCTACTCGCGTCCGCACACGGTCCATTGCGGGCCTGAAGGCATCTATGTCAGCACGCTCGGTGGCGGCGGTAGGGATGGCACAGACGGCCCCCCGGGCATCTTCATCATGGACTGCCAGACTTTCGATGTCCTCGGCCGCTGGGAGATCGACCGCGGGTTGCAGGAGAAACATTACGATTTCTGGTGGAACCTGCCGCGCGACTACATGGTGTCGAGCGAGTGGGCGTTGCCGCCGCAATTCGAGAACGGGATCGTCCCGGAAGATCTTCTGTCGAACAGGTACGGGCACCGCATCCACTTCTGGGATCTGCGGGCGAGGCGCAACGTGCAGACGATCGACCTCGGCGCGAACCACCAGATGGCGCTCGAAGTGCGGCCTGCGCACGATCCCGGCCGGGAGTACGGCTTCATCGGCGTGGTGGTCGACACGACGAACCTTGAAGGGTCGATCTGGACCTGGTGGCGGGAGGGCGGAACGTTCCACATCGAGAAGACCGCGACCATTCCGCCCGAGCCCGCAGCCACGGAACTGCTTCCGCCGTTGCTTCAGGGATTCGGCGCGGTGCCGCCGCTCGTCACCGATATCGATCTCTCCATCGACGACAAATTCCTGTACGTCGCCTGTTGGGGAACCGGCGAGATGCGCCAGTACGACGTAACGGAACCCCGCAAACCGAAGCTCACGGGATCGGTCCACATCGGCGGGATCGTGCGGCGCACGCCGCATCCGAACGGTAATGCCTTTGCGGGTGGTCCGCAGATGGTCGAGATCAGCCGCGATGGGAAGCGGGTCTACTGGACCAACTCGCTCTACTCGACGTGGGACAACCAGTTCTACCCGGACGGTGTGCCCGCGGCTCAGGTCATGGGCCGGGCTGAACCTGGCGGCGGCCTTGCGCTGGCCGACGACTACTGGGTCGCCTTTCCCGATGGATACCGGGCTCACCAGATCCGGCTCGAAGGCGGTGACTGCTCGACCGATTCGTTCTGCTACCCGTCGGTGGGGATTTGATTGGGGGCGGCTGGCCGCAGACCGGCCTTTGGTTAGCCGTCGTGGCGAGCGGTCTCTATCACGGGCTCAACCCGGCAATGGGCTGGCCGCTTGCCGTTTCGAGCGGGCTGATGGACCGGCGTGCACGGGCGCTGTTCTCCGCACTCTTATATCTCGCGGCGGGACACGTGTTGGCCATGTTCGTGGTGATGGTGCCCTTCGCCATGCTGGCGATCCTGCTCGCCTGGCAGCGCGAGATCCAGATCGGCGCGAGTGTGCTGGTCATCGGCTTTGGTGCCTTCCTTCTGATCTGGCGGCGCCATCCGCGGGTACTCGCGCGGATCCCACCGTCGCGGCTCGCGCTTTGGTCCTTCGCCGTTGCCATCGCGCACGGCGCAGGATTGATGCTGGTACCGATCTACCTCGGCCTTTGCCGGTCCTACGACATGGAACGAGGGCATCAGGCCGCGCGGACCCTGATCGACGCGAATCTGGGCATGGCGCTGCTTGTCTCCGGCGTCCATGCCACCGCGATGATCGTGGTCGGCGGAGTCTTCGCCTGGTTGGTCTACCGCTACCTGGGGTTGAAGTTCGTGTCGCGGAGCTGGTTCAATCTGGATGCAGTCTGGGCATCGAGCCTCATCCTGGTGGGCGCTCTCTCATTGGCGTTCAATGCCGCGGTACTCGGCGGCGAGGGGCGATAGCCGTTGGCTTGCAGGCGCCACACGGCATCGCGCGTTGGGTCTGCATAAATCAGCCGGAGACGCGCACCGCCTCTGCCGTTAGCGCAGCACCGCAGCATGCGAGTTGCCGATCAGCGTCGCGCGCGCGATGCCGAGTGCCTGCATGAACGTGTCGATGAAACGCCGGTAGGTTGGCAGGTTCATCGTTTCGAGTTCGCCGGCGCTCGAGCGCAGCGGTCCGGTCACGCCGAACGGCGGCAGATCGAGGCGAATCACGCGATGCTCGCGCTTGAGTTCGTCGGCGACGCGATTCCACGTATGCAACGAAGACGCGAAACCGTGAATCATCACGATCGTGTTGCCGCTGCCTTCATCGACGTAGTGCACGTCGGCGCCCATGATCTTGACGAACTTCGAACCGCTTTGTGTGTAGCGCCGCTGCAATTCGGCGCGCGGCACGCTGGTCATGCCGAGGCGCGCGGCGAGCGAGCGGGGCGGCAGTACCGCTGTTGATGAGCGCGTTGCGGATTCGATGCTTGCCATGGTTGTTGTCTCCCTTTAGTTCGAATCTGCAGAAGGCGGATCGCCATGCCGATGCCCGCAAACCCGCTGCCGACAATGGCGATGTGTGGCGCCGCGGGTTGGGCAGATGAGGCGGGCGTCACAGTTGGTCTCCGGGGGCAAAATCCGGGTGTCTACATATGTCTACACCAGCATAACGCGCAGGGTAGACAACTGTACACTTCGCGTCAAGATCGTTTAGAGTACGACTGTTAAACGCGCGAGCCGCGCTCAGGCTGAAAGCTCATGAACCCCGTACCTGAAGCGGCGTCCACCGCCGGCCATGGCGCTGTTGCCGGGCAGGACCTCCCGCCCGGCAAGCGCAAACTGATCGAAGCCGCGTTGCGTCTGACCGCGGGCGGGCGCAGCTTTGCAAGCCTGGGCTTGCGCGAACTGGCGCGCGAGGCGGGGCTGAATCCCAACACGTTCTACCGTCATTTCGACACGCTCGACGACCTGGCGCGCGAGGCGGTCGAATCGGTGAGCCGCCGCTTGCGGCCGATGCTGCGGCGCGAGCGCTGGCTGGCCGCGCACGACGAGCCGCAGAGCGTGCCGCGTCGCGCGTGTGTGGCGTTCTTTGCGTTTGCATTGGAGAATCGCGAGGCGTTTCTGAGCGCGCTGGCCGAGTATCACGGCACCTCGCGGGCGCTGCGTGAAGCGGTGCGGGCGAACCTCCACGAGGTGTCGGCGGAAATGGCGGACGACGTCGTGCAACTGGAGCTGATGCCGACGCTTGCCCGCGCAACCGTCGACGAAGTCTGCACGCAGATTGTGCTGCAACTGTTTCATCTGTCGGCGGAGTATATCGACGCGGATGCCGTGCGCCGGGAGGCACTGGTCGCGTATGCGGAGCGTTTCATCGTCCGGCTGTTCGCGGGGTCGGTGCTGCTTGCGCAACATGAGCCGGTGAGGGCGTCCGCGTCAGCGAGGGCCTAAAGGCAAAGGCAAAGGGAAGGGGAATCGCGGTAAAAAAACAGGCTCCGCGCAGGAGCCTGTTTTCATTGCAGCTTGATGGGTCAGCGTTTGATCGACTGCATCTCAGCCAGCGCTGTGTTTCTCAGGTATCGCTCCAGCCGCCGGAATCGTCGTTACTCCCCATGTCGACGCCACCGCCGTTGTTGTCGCTCCAATCGTTCGAGCCCTGGCCGAAGTCGAGGCCGCCGCCATTGCCGCCGTCGCCGCCGCGGCGACGCGTTTCGTCATCGACAATCACGTCGTGCTCCACGACGCGCTCACGCCCGGAATTCAGCGCCTCGCCAAGCAGCACGCCGGTCAGCAGACCGCCCATGCCGCCGCCGAAACCGCCGCCACCTTGTTGCACGATGACCTGCGGCTGCTGCTGATACGGTCCCTGCTGCGGATAGGGCGCTTGCGGCGGGTTGCCGAAACGCTCGGCCTCCTGCGCATACGGCGACTGCTGCGTGCCGGCGGCCGGCGTGGCATACGGATTGGGCCGTCCCTCGGCGCGGGCGCGCAGGCTGCCGATGCGCTGCTCCAGTTCGTCGAGCTGATACGGCGGCACCGGATTCTTGCTGTTCGACAGCGTTTCGACGAGACCGCGCAACTGGTCTTCGGTCGATTCGACTTCTTTCTCCAGTGCTTCATGACCTTGCGCGGTGGAGAGCTTTACATCGAGCTTCAATGAGCGCACGGCGTTGAGCATCTCGGTCGCGCGCTTGAGCTGCACGCGACGATCGTCGTCGGCACGCGAATCGTCTTGCGAGCGGGCGCGGCGCAGTGTCCAGCGCAACACCAGCGCGATCACGCCAAACAGGAGAATGATGCCGACCCACATGCCGATGCCAGGACCATGCCGTTGCGGCGTTTGCGGCACCATTGCCGACTGCTGCTGCATTGCCGGCGAATTCTGCTGCACGAACGGGTTGGCCGCGCGGCTTGTGGTGTTGCCGCCGGCACGTTCCGCGTCCTTGCGGATACGTGCTTCGGTTTGCGCGAAACGGCTCGGGTCGGTGAAGCGGATTTGCGGGTCGAGCGTCTTGGCCTGTTGCACCTGGGCGAGGGCGTCGGCATAACGGCCTTCGCGATCGAGCACCTGGCTGTACAGATAGTGCGCGTGCGCATTGTTCGGATGCGCCTGCAGCACTTCGCTCAAACCGGCATCGGCCTGCTGCCAGTTGCCTTGCGACATGGCGGATTCGATCTGCTGCGCCGTCGGCACAGCGAACGCCGCGGCCGATACGAACAGCAGTGAGGCGAACGCGCTTGCGAGAAATTTTTTCATTTACGGACCGGGTGCGATGCACCCGTCTCCTTCAGTCGATTCCGGCGGCCGGCGTTCCGGTGGCCGGCGCTCCGGTAGTCGGCATTCCGGTGGCCGGCATTCCGGTGGCCGGCATTCCGGTGGCCGGCATTCCGGCTGCGCCAGTCATGGCAGCCGGTATGCACTGCCGGTGCAATTACTGAGCCTGCGTGTTGATCTGCTTCTTCAACGCTTCGAGACGATCCTCAACGGACGGGCCGCGGTTCAGATCCGCGAGCTTGTCGTCGAGTGCCTTGCCGCTCTTCACGTCGGCCGAATTCAGGCGCGCGTCGGAACGGGCATTCGACAACGCAACCTTATCTTCCAGCCTCTGGAAATCTTCGGACAGATTCTTGCCGCCGATACCGCCCAACGCGGTGGCTGCAACATCTTTGGCCTGAGCGATCTGCTGCTTGGCTTGCAGAATGTTCGAGCGCGCGTTCAGGTCGTTGCGACGGGCACGCATGTCGTCGATCTGGCTTTTCAACTGCGCAACCGACGGCTCGAGCGTGGTCAGTTCCTTCGCCAATGCATCGCGCTCGGCTTCGGCTGTGGCTTGTGCGCCGAGGGCTTCGCGCGCGAGCGCTTCGTCGCCGGATTGCAGCGCGCGTTTCGCGCCGTCTTCGTATTTCTTCGCCTTGTCGGCGGCAACATCGCGCTTGCTTTGCTGCGTGGCGACTTGCGCCTGAATCTCGATCAGCGAGTTCTCGGCTTTAGCGATGCTCTCGTCGAGTTCACGCACGATCTGGCGCGAATCGCGCGACGGGTCTTGCACGGAATCGGCTGCGTCGTTCAGGAGACCTTTAAGCGTGCGCGAAATGCTGTCAAAAAGCGACATGAAAACCTCCAATGAATGAAATCGGCGCTGAATAGTCCCACGCGCTTTAACTGCCTTTGAACGCTAGTTTACGCTGCTGCGCGTGAAGCGGCGCAACGTTCGGACCGGAGTTCGGGGCACACTTGTCAATTGCAATAGTGGCGCTTTAAATTTCCGTTTTGAAACCGGATTGCAAACAGCCTCAGCGGTTAAAACATGTGGTGGCTCATTCAGCCGCCCGGATATTACACCACGTGTTCTCTTAAAACCGACTTAAAGGGCGCGATGACGCAATCGCCAAACTTTGCGCATGGCGGGTGTCCGTGCGGCACACATCCGCACGGTGAGTGTCCGCATGGCGGATGTCGCGGATGGGACGAGGCGTAGCGTGTGAGCGGCGTGCGTGCGTTTTGGCACTACCGCGTCGATTCGCGCGAGGCGGGTCTGCTCGCCCGGGCAACTTTCAATTCAGGCGACGAATTCAGGCGAAGCGGCCGCCTTCCGTGCTTGGATCGCTTTGCGGATCGTCATCGTCCCGCGTGGCGTCGAGGCGCGGGCGCTTGAGCACGTTGCGCAACGGCGCGTCCACGCCGTCCGGTTTCTGCGCGGAGTCGGCAATGGACGCCGCTTTGGCAGCGGCGACACGCGCCACGGCTTCGGCTGCCGCAGCGGCTTCTATTTCCTCTGCGGTGGCGGTCAGGGCGGCCAATACACCGGCCGGCAGCAATGGTGCTGGGCTTGCGCCCGCGGGTGTGCCCAACAATTCATCCGCATGCGAGGCGGCCGCGCTTTCCGCTGGTGCAGCGGATTCGCTGTCACCGTGGGTTTGCAAGGCCGGCGGGAGCGCTGCCCGTGCATGGCGGGTGCCGCGCGCGACACGCTGCAGCGCCGCGTCGAGCGCGTCCGGCGCGCGCGGCGCACGCAACCGGTCAACGATACTGGCAGCCTTTACCTGCTCGCTGGTGGCGCCGAAGCTCAACACCGCGCGCCGCATCAATTCGCTGACGCTAATGCCCAGGTTTTCGGCGGTGGCGGCGATCGCGCGTTTTTGCGCGGTCGTGACAAATACGACGATGCGTTCGCTGGGCTTGTTCATGGTCGGCTCGCACACTTGTTTGTTGGCATTGGCGGGTCAAGGCGTGTATTTGGCGTTCGCCGCCGCGCGCGCCGGTGACGACTCGCGCGACGAGTCCATCATATGACGAGTTGCACCGATGCGGAACGGGCGCAACATGAAAATCCCGTGACATCAATGAGTTGTAGCGTTTGCGGCAGGCTTGTCCACAGGCCTTTCAACATTTTCTGTTGATAACCCTGGCCGGCGGCGCCGGGCGCTGGTCTGACTGCCGCGATCTACTGTCGAGACGCCGCGCGAAGGGAATTCTTACAAAAAAACTATCTTGGACGACGCTTGATTTCTTTAAAATGCGCTGTTACGTTGCGCCGGACGATGCCTCAGGCGTGCCGTGCGGCCGCCCGGGGGGCGTAGGGCCGCGCGGTGTTTTGCGCCTCATGCGTTCAGTGACACGCCCACTATTCCAGTCATGCCAATCATCAAACGACCGCATTCTTCCAATTCTCCGGCTGGCGACGACCGGGATTCCCACCACCGAACTCCAGGACGCAACGCTGCTTCGCGCGACGCTGAGGCCGGCCGCCGTTCGATCGGTGCGAGCATCACCCTCTGGTTTGTCAGTCTGCTGGCGACTATCGCCGTGGTGGGTGCGCTGATCGTCGGTTACGCGCTCGTGGTGATGGGGCCGCAACTGCCGTCGCTCGATGCACTGACCGACTATCGCCCGAAAGTGCCGTTGCGGGTGTACACCGCGGATCACGTGCTGATCGGCGAGTTCGGCGAAGAGCGGCGCAGCATCGTGCGCTTCCAGGACATTCCGGATCAAATGAAGAAGGCGGTGCTCGCGATCGAGGACTATCGCTTCTACGAGCACGGCGGCGTCGATTTCGTCGGCATTTTGCGTGCGGGTGTTTCCGACCTGACGCATGGGGGCGCCTCTCAGGGCGCGAGCACGATCACGATGCAGGTCGCGCGCAACTTCTTCCTCTCGAGCGAGAAGACCTATACGCGCAAGATTTACGAAATGATGCTGGCGTACAAGATCGAGCGCGCGCTGACCAAGGATCAGATCCTCGAGGTCTACATGAACCAGATTTATCTGGGCGAGCGCTCGTACGGGTTTGCCGCGGCCGCGCGCGTGTATTTCGGCAAGGATCTGAAAGACATCACGCTGGCTGAAGCCGCGATGCTGGCGGGTTTGCCGAAGGCGCCGTCCGCATATAACCCGGTGGTCAATCCGAAGCGCGCGAAGATCCGTCAGGAATACATTCTGAAGCGCATGCTCGAGCTGAAATACATCAGCCAGGATCAGTACGACCAGGCCGTCAAGGAAGAGATTCACACGAAGAATCCCGGCAACGAATACAACGTGCATGCCGAGTACATCGCCGAAATGGTTCGCCAGATGATGTACGCGCAGTACAAGGACGAAATCTATACGCGCGGCCTGAACGTCACCACCACGATCGATTCCGCCGATCAGGACGCCGCCTATCGCGCGGTGCGCAAGGGCGTGATGGATTACGAACGGCGCCACGGCTACCGCGGACCGGAAGGCTTCGTGCAACTGCCCGCACCGGGCGACGACCGCGATCAGACCATCGACGACGCACTTACCGATCACCCCGACAACGGCGAACTCATCGCCGCCGTGGTGACGGACGCGAATCCGAAACAGGTGAAAGCGCAACTGGTCGACGGCACCGAAGTGACGATCAGCGGTGACGGCCTGCGTTTTGCAGCGGGCGCGCTCTCCGCACGCGCGGCGGCTGCCGCGAAGATCAAGCCGGGCTCGATCGTGCGCCTCGTCGCCGACGACAACGGCAACTGGCAGATCACCCAGCTTCCGCAAGTGGAAGGCGCGCTGGTTTCGCTCACGCCGCAGGACGGCGCGATTCGCGCATTGGTGGGCGGCTTCGACTTCAACAAGAACAAGTTCAACCACATCACGCAGGCGTGGCGCCAGCCGGGCTCGAGCTTCAAGCCGTTCATCTATTCGGCGGCGCTCGACAAGGGGCTCGGACCGGCCACGATCATCAATGACGCGCCGCTGTACTTCCCGCCGAGCACGCCGGGCGGCGACGCATGGGAGCCGAAGGACGACGACCAGCCGGACGGTCCGATGCCGATGCGTCTCGCGCTGGAGAAGTCGAAGAACCTGGTGTCGATCCGCATCCTGTCGTTCATCGGCACCCGGTACGCGCAGGATTTTGTTACGCAGCGTTTTGGTTTCGACGCCGACAAGACCCCGCCGTATCTGCCGATGGCGCTCGGTGCGGGCCTCGTCACGCCGTTGCAATCGGCGGGCGCATACTCGGTGTTCGCGAACGGCGGCTACCGCATCAATCCGTATCTGATCAGCGAGGTGACGGATGCGCGCGGCGAGCCGCTCTCGAAAGCGCAGCCGCTGACCGCCGGCCGCGATGCGCCGCGCACGCTCGAACCGCGTAACGCCTACGTCATGAACAGCCTGCTGCATTCGGTGGCCACGGCCGGCACGGGCGCGGGCACCAACGTGCTGCATCGTTCGGATTTGCAGGGCAAGACGGGTACCACCAACGACGCAAAGGACGGCTGGTTCGCCGGTTATCAGCAATCGCTGGTGGCGGTGGCGTGGATGGGTTACGACCAGCCGAAGAGCCTCGGCAGCCGCGAGTTCGGTGCACAGCTCGCGTTGCCGATCTGGGTCGAGTACATGCAGCGCGCGCTGCGCGGCGTGCCGGAAGGCGAGCCGGCGCAGCCCGACGGCGTGACCTCGGTCGACGGCGAATTGTTCTACACGGACATGACGCCGGGCAATGGTTTCGTGGCCAGTATCGGTCTCGATTCGGCGAATCCGACCGCTGGTGTGAGCGACGCGGTCGGTGGCGTGGGGCCGGCGGGTATGACGCCTCCGGCGGTGCCGCCGCCGAGCGTCTCGTCGAATGAAAAGAAGCAGATCATGGATCTGTTCGAGACGAACAAGCCTTGATGTCCCGTAGATTTTCTGGCGCAACTCGGGCGAGCCCTCCGGGCAGATTTTGTGCCCGCCCTCCGCAGTGTGTTGTAATCACGCCTGCGGTGCTTTTATATCGGGTCACATACAGACGCCCGAGGGCGCTCGATTCCTAAGCGGGTTCGGCCCCCAGCACTGCTGCGTCTCGCCGCGAGCGAGGCGTTCATTTTCAAAAGTCGCACCGCGTGAGACCTGTTTGACGCGCGCGCATGCCACTTCGCTCGTGGGTAACTGTCAGGTTGCCGCGGCCGGTGTGTTTGTCATCCAGCATCCACCGGGCCGTTGCCTCTTGAAAAGTCGAATACTCATCTGTCTGATGACAGGTTTGCTGCGCGCGTTTGCTTTCCTGCCCTATGGCGTCGTCGCGCGCATCGGCACCGGCATCGGTGCGTTGCTGTACCGGATTCCTGGTGCGCGCCGGCGCGTCGTGCATACCAATCTGAAACTGTGTTTCCCCGACATGAGCGACGAGGCGCGCGAACGTCTCGCGCGCGCGCATTTCTGTCATGTGATCCGCAGTTATGTCGAGCGCGGCCCGCAATGGTTCGGCAATGCGCAGTCGCTGGCGCGCCTCGTCGAAGTGGAGAGTGCAATCGACCTCGGTGACATGCAAGGCCAGCCGACGATTTTTGTCGGCTTCCATTTTGTCGGTATCGAGGCGGGCTGCATGATGTATTCGACGCGGCACCCGGTTGCGTCGCTGTACACGCCGATGTCGAACCTCTTGCTCGACGCGATGGCCAGGCGGCAGCGCGGGCGCTTCGGCACGGAGATGATTCCGCGCAGCGATAGCGTGCGGCGCGCATTGCGCGTCCTGCGCGAGGGCAAGCCGGTCATGCTGGCTGCCGATATGGACTTTGGGCTGCGGGATTCGGTGTTTGTGCCGTTTTTCGGCGTGCCGGCTTGCACGCTGACGTCCGTGTCGCGGATGGCGCGCGCGGGGAATGCGCGCGTGGTGCCGTTTGTGACTGAGGTCTTGCCGGATTACCGCGGCTATAAGCTGACTATTTTTGACGCACTAAGCGATTTTCCTTCGGATGATGTGACTGTCGACGCACGACGGATTACTGAGTTTCTCGAGACGCAAGTGCGACGGATTCCTGATCAATATTATTGGGTGCATAAGCGGTTCAAGAATCGGCCTGTGGGGGAGGCTGGGGTTTACTAGAAACAGAAACCGCGGGTAAGACATCGCGCCGCGCAGCATGCGGCGTTATCGTCCAACCCTTGTGCCGCAGCAGGCAGCGCGATATCGGATAGTCGCGGTGGCCCTATGCCGCATGTCGTGCGGCTACTTCCGACCGTAGCATGGTGGCGAAGTGCGGCTGTCGCGATCGTGCATGTCAATCCCGCTCAATTTGAGTCAATGCCTCGACCGCGCCCATTCCGCGTGGCGATGTCCAGACACGTCTGCTTGTCCATCACGTGATTCGTCTGCCACGACCGATCAACGCACGTTGCTGTCCGAAACACCATTCCAGACCCGAGGTCGGTTATGCGCAGCTATACGGAAGACGAACGTGTAGACGGTCGACAAAATGCCGGAACAAAAAAAAGGACAAGGAAGAGAGCCAGGAAGCGGACACGTACTGGTAACCGGGCGATCAGGGTAGCCGATCTCATCGGTCAGGACGGCGCGTGGAATTTCGATGAGTTCGATGCGGTGCCGTATCTGATCACGCAAATTCCTGGCTGGGCAGGGTCGGGACTAGCCCTGGAGGTCGAAGCGAACGGTATCCCTACGCAGCGATTCGGCGGCGATGGTGGTGATGCAATCCGTGTCAGGTTGAGAAACAATGGCTTGAGAGACGCGCACTACAGCGCGGTGGTGAACGGCACGGAAGTGCCGGTCCGCGACGATGGTAACTGTTTCTTCTACGCCGTCTGGGAGGCGTTGCAGGACCACCGGCACGAGGCTGCGGCACATCGCATCTTCAATGGGCGCGAGCCGCTCACGAGGCTTGAGGCTGCGCGCTATTTCCGCCGCGCAATCAGGGAATATGTTATTCAGAACCCGGAGCGGTTCAACGAAATAACGGGATCCCTGACAGGCGCGGACGAAGCGGAAGAGGTGTTTTTCGACGCGCCGGAACACGCCGAATGGTTGCCGGAGCCCGTCTCGCAGATGGCGAGTGCGTCCACGCGGAACAGGGCTGCTTCGACAGAACTGTCCCGCACGCTTTTTCATCTGGGCAATCAGGCGACGGACTGGATAGGCCAATCCGCGTTGACGAGAATCCTGTTTCAACAGCTCTCCGCCTTCTCGCCCGTACTCAGTTTCTACGCCTCATACGCTGTGAGTGCATATCGTCTCGTGACAGCACTGATCCGGCGCGACGTGCTCGACGGATTGATGCAGACGTTGCTGATGCTTCCGTACCAGCTCCTTTCTCCGCCAATGTGTTTGCTTGCCATTGCCGAGCAAACCAAACGGTATATCGACAGCGTACTCGGATGGGACGACATCCAGTCGCTCGACGCCGATGACAAGGACCAGCGTGAAACGATATACATGTGCGTGGGTATAGTTGCGCTGATCACGCAGTACCTCTATTTCAAGCGCACGAAAATCGCGTTTCCGGAAACCGAGCTGGGCAAGAAACTGGTGGGCATGTTCGGGCTGCTCAAGCGCGCGACGCAAGGTTATGCGGTTTTGCAAACGCTGGTCGATACAGTGCCCGTGCCGAGCACGACTGAGCCTAATGCCGTTGTTGACCCCAATGCGCTTGGCTATGATCCGCATGACTACCGGGTGCAGAAGAGTGCGGCGGAAAAGCAATGGCAGAGGCGGCATGCGCGAATCCAGAAGCGGCTTGCGATAGTCGAGAGGCAGGAGCAACTCGCTGAGATCAGATCTCGAGCATCGAAGGCTGCGGGCGGAGCGAGCAATGGCGATACGGGCACGCCTGCACCGGCCAGGTCGGGGGCCGCAGACGCGGCTGTCTCGAAGCCGCTAATCGTGGCGGGAGCGGTCGCCGCCAGTCATACCGTTGTGAACATGGGCGCGGGCGCGGCGGATGTCGTCGAGCGTTCGGCATTGCTGGCTGACCAGGAAATCGCTGCGGTCGCGACGACGTCCCGAGTTCAATCGCTCGTGAGGAAGAGTCCGCTGGCGGGGGGCGTCGTCGGGGCAGCGGCGGCGGCCGGGTACGGGCTATATCGGCTCGTGAGCTGGCTGGAGCAATCTGATAGCGGCGGGGACGCGCCGCAAAACGTCGCTTATCCAGAGAATGCGACCTCCGCGACGTCGGAAGGCGTCGACGCGACGACGGTTAGTGCGGCCGGCAGCACTGCGATGCATGACGCGAGCGATGGGTTGAGTAGTTCGACGTCGATGGATAGGTCGAGAGAGGCTTCTTCCGGGACGGGTGTAGATGTGACGGCCGTAGCGGAGTCTGATTCACCGACGGAACCCACGTATCTTCAGAGCACCGCGGTGCAGCGGCAGACGGACGGCACCCGCCAGCAGGGCGAAAACGCGACGGAGGGTATTTCAGAATCGGCCGTGAAGCTTGGGATGACTCAGCCGTTTGCAGCGTCAACCGAGGCCACCGGCCAGCCTTGGCCATCCGGCATGGTGATAGATGAAATGGTGGACGATTTCATTATCACCGTGACTGAGGAAGACGATGAATTTCTGAGGACAGACGAGTTAGCCGTCCCCGTTGAAGGTGGCATGAGTTCGGATCTGATCGATTTCGTTTTATACAGCTCGGATCAGGTGAATGAGGACGAGCCGTCTAATCGATCCCGTAGATCAGCGAACGCTGAAGCTCAGGGCGTGGTCGTTCCGGCTGCAACCAGCGAGTTGAACTCGTGGATATCGAGGAACTGGCCGGAATCAGAATCTTTTAAACCGGGCTCAGACGACGTCATGGTTAAGGTCGGTAAGGAGATTTTTAAAGCAAAAAATGGTCAAACTTATATGCTTGTTGGCGGAAATTATTGGAAATTCGTCCCTAAGAGTCTTGTTTTTGGTGAGCTGAAAAATGAAATATCAAAAAGAAAATTTTTGCTTTACCGGGAAATGCCGAATTTTGTGTGGGGGTTCACCCGCGCCGACAGGGCTAAATTAAAACTCGGCCCCATTCCGGATGTAGACATACCGAAGCCGGCCGTAGTTTCAGAAGATCTAAGCGCTTGGGTCACGGCGCATTGGGGGCATAGCAGTGCGATTGTGACGGGTGGGGGAGTGCGCATTTCAGACGGTATTTATGAAGCCAAAAATAGAAACCTGTTTTTGAAGGTGAACAATGGTTGGTGGAAATTTGAATTTCTCGCTGACCGAACCCGTGCAGAGCTGTTCAATCAGAAAAATGGAGAATCTGTTTCTCTTAAATTTGACGGCGCAACGTGGGCCAGATATACCGCCCCGAGCAGCGAGGTTTCCACTCCTGATGCGAGCCGGCTTGATAATAGTCATATTATAGAAAATCTGTTCAGCTACGACTTCTATTCAAACGAAGTAAAAATCCAGTTGAAAGAAATCGTGAGGGCAGTTTTGAGTGGAAAAGAAGAAATAAAATATTCAGAATTGGTTGATAAAGTGGGAAAGCAGTGTGCCGCGTGGTTCGCGCAGGAATCTCAAAAAGAAAACTCGACGATGATCGCCGAAGTAATGTTGGCGCGCGGCGAAATGGAGATCCGGCGGGCGCATCTTCGACTTTCTGGCAGAAATGACGCGTCCGGGATGAAGTCCCTGTGGGAATATTATAATCTGGAAATTGACGTTCCTTTGCTTCAGGAGTATGACCGGTCGTTATCGTTGGGAGCAATTGATGATGCGGTATTTATAGAAGCTCTGACAACAACAGATGAAGATAACAGATTCACGATTCATCGTAACCGGTTGCAATCGAAAATCGACGAGCTCGTAGCTGATACGGAAAGGTTGACCGGCGAAAATGATGCGACGGAAACATCAATAAGCAATGCAAAAAGTAATCTGAAGAATCTTAGGGGGCAGCTCGATGCGTTGTCCAATAATAGCAAGGGCTATACTTTCATTAAACACCTTCGCGCTCACAATATTAATATTGTGAAAAATAGAATAAGGGATAAGTCGAAAGAATTTATTTCTGGATCGACCAGATTAAATGCGAATAACAATAAAATAAAGCATAATCACGATGAAATTGCTCGCCTAAAAAACGAGCTATCCGTTTATAACTGGAGCGTGGATTTTGAGGAGGGGCGGCTCACTCGGTATCGGGAGGGGATCGAGAAAGCTCGTCAAGTAATAAATCAGACTCTCCGCAGAGGTGCTGTTTCTGGAGATGTTTTATCTTGTGCGAAAAAAAGCAGGGTTGCGCATTACTACACTTTGATCAACACTGCCAATGAGCAGTTGGCTATCAAGCGGCTTGTGCGAGACCGCTATACTGTGGACGAAGTGACGGCATTGGAAAAACTGGATGTTGTGAAAAAATATTTGTACACGTCTTCGCAGCTGTCCCAGGAGTATTTTTACTTACTGAATGAACTGCCCATCGCGGAAATCCGTAAAATCACGGTTCGCGGTGATTATCGTGACATCATTTCTGCTCAGATAGCAGCCGCGAAATTTTACAAAAAAAGCAAAGGTTCATTGTCGAAAAGTGACACCCGGGAATCATTGCTGGACGAATACCATAAAATACCTGCTTCTGACGATGAGGCCCAAGGGTTTCTACTCCTCACGGCCGCTACCATTTATGGGATCATGAAAAGGCCAGGTGGCGTGCTCGACTGCGTTAAGGTTTCTCCAGATCTTATTGTCAGCGAATTTACTTCATATAAAATTTCCCAATCCCCGTTGGCTCGTATGGCGGATAAACCTGAAGGTTTTTTTTCGATCGGGGAACTGAAGGATAGCAATCAGTTTGTCACGCAGCTTGAATTCACTAATCAATTTTCCGACTATGTGGAAAAATTTAGTCGATATGAATCCGATTTGTTGTCGATAGGCCTGCTTGTTTCGTCCGGACTGAGCATGCTGGAGTTGTACACGGAATTTATAAATTTTTACCGCTTCAATCTGGTAGTCAATCATGGAAATGCCGAGATAGTCGGTGGCGTGGCATTTGTGGAACTATACAATGGGGATTGGCTAGTAGTTTCGTGTCTTCTCGATTCTCTTAAAGCAAAACGCGTTTCAAAAAAGAAAATGTCAGAAAACAAATACTTGAGATTTCTGATAAAACACCCCTCCAGAGAAAGACCTCGGGGTAACGGAAAGCGACCTCTCCCGAGGGTCGGATCAGGAGACAAGAATTTCAACGCTCAGGAATGGAGGGACTTGAAGAAATATTTCATTGTTCCTTTCTTGGGGGGGCGCTCAGCATACGCAGGTTCGGAGCCGTTGCTACTTAACGCGGACAATCCCGGAAAATATTCCAAGTCTAATGGCCTTCTGCTTGGCGAGATGCAAGTTTTTGTTCAGGAATGCATGAATGAGATGGCGCGTGGATTGAAGAATTATCTATATTATCCAAATTTCTGGCAGAAACTTTCGCTCGATTACGTGCCACTTTACCGTCAATTCTACAACTGGAAAACTGACAAGGCGTACGAGCCGGATTTGCAAGAAATATTGTTTGACGTTATCGTGATTTCTATGATCATGTTTTCGAAGGGAAAGCCGAAGATTAATTTGATGCTCGGCCAAGGGGGGCACGGCCTTCTGGTAAATATTTTCGAACTGTACCTGAAAAATAAAAAGGCTGGACTGGCCGGGTGGAATCTGGTTGGAGCGGTTCTGGCGCAAATGCCGATTACTGGAGTGAGGACAGGTGTCAAGGCTGTCAAAATCACCTTGTCAGGATTATATGATTTGATCGAGCCTGTTCCTCTAAGAACGGCCATCGGCGGATTTTATAAATGCCTGATAAAACCTACGAGGGCGCTTAATCGGGGATTTTTTTTAGGCAAGGTCACGACATGGGCTCCAGGAGATCCGGCGAACCCGAAAGAGATACCCGTGGCGTCTCGAAAAAATGTCGGAGCCACGGGAGAAATTAATGAAAGCTGGCAGAGAGCGGGCATTTCCCTTGATGGAATGATTAAGGGCGAGGATTCCCCGAACAAGGGTGTTTACCGAAATCCGCGTGCAGGTTCTTCAACTGGCACGTCAACTGACACAGACTCCAGTGACTACTACATTAAGGATAGGTCGGCCATCTATGAGGTTCGTTGGGATGAGTATGCGCGCACCTGGCGTGTTATAGATCCCGGACATCCGGGAAAGTTTAGCTACGCGGTTCCCGTTAAACTGAACGAAGACGGTCGATGGGTAACGCATAATGACGTCCCCGGTAAAGGGGGGGATGCGCGGGATCAGTTTGAAGGAGTAGCTAAATTACCCCGTCTTTCCGAAAACCAGGTGGCACCAGTCAGAAATCTGTTGGCTCAGGCGCGTGATAAATCTCTGGATATAATTGATAATTATGAAGTCGCCATCAGCAACAAAAAAAATAATGAAGAAATCGATAATTTGATGGATATTTTTCTGGGGAGGCACGATGAGCCATTAAAAAATGATTTAATGTATTCACTCAAGCGTCAGCGGAAATTTATTGAGACTCTTGAAGTCCGAAAAGATGTAAATTACCGTGGTGGATACTCTCGTGAAGATATCACTAATGTTCTTGAGAGTGAATTTACCTCAAGCGCCGAGCCTAAGCCAGCGATGACGGCTTACGTGGATGCTATTGTTGACGCCGGCAATGAGAATTTCAGGAGTAAAGACGAGCTGGTGAATTTCATGTCTGCAATGATGCTCCGGCAAAGTCGCCGTGTACACGGTTTTGAAGAGACTGTCGAGGGATATGTGAAAATCTCCGGTAGCTCGCTTGACGTTTCAGATATTCTGAAGCCAGGTCTAATAGGCAAGGATAAAATTCCGGGTGCCGATAACATTTCGTGCTTCCTGATGCAGGTTTATTACCTTAAAAAGTATCCCGATCTGTACGGAAAGTTTTTAAATAATTACAACGACTGGAAGGTGAGGCCGGATGATTCGTTGACCTGGATTTTCCCTGGGCATGGTACGGAAAACCCTTTTCCGTTGGTGCAGACAGACAAGGGGGAAATTCGGCATGGTCTCGTGCGACCGTTAATTGGTAGAGGGATTTTATCAGGAAAATCAACCAGTGATCCCGGTGTTAGTTTTCATTTTGTGAGAAGCGATGCGTTGATTGATACTACAGGCCTCCCTCCGCAAGTATTTTCCATGTCAGAAATTACGGAGGAGAATGGCCGATTGCATGGTGTTGTGGATATTTCAACGGGAGATCAGATAAGTTCCGCATCAAAAAATGGTCCTGTCATTGGGTCATGGGGAGGGGAGAATGTGCTGGACGATAATGTGATAGTAATTGATGTTTCAAATGGTCAGTCCAGTACGATTGGAATCGCCATTCCGCTTGATCAGCTGAAAGAAGGTAAGCCAATAATTATATCGGCTGGCGAATTGAGCGGTTGTTCAATGATTTATGCCGTGCGTGATAACACGTTGTATGCTTTCCACGCTGGTCAGAAGTCGGGAGACTCTGGCTGGTTGACGAGTCGGGAGGGGGCGGCAAGCATCTATAAGGCACATCTTGCGTTCAATGGGAAAGTGATATCGGATTTTGAGATCAAGGAAAATAGACTGATTGACGGAAATGGGATGTCTGTATCGGGTAACGATGCGTTAGTAAAAATATTCTCAACTTACGATAGAAGTACCATAAATTATTTTGGAAAGTCGACTCCTAATGGAGAAAGTGCACGGCCAACGGAAGTGAGGAATAATGTAAATCAATTTGATTACAATGGGGCGTTATCGCTGGGTGATCCGAGGGTGGGTGTCGCGTACGCTCTGCTTGTTAAGGACAAAGGCAAGGTTAAAGTAACAAGTTACTCTGAAGACATGTCGGTAAAGGCGGGGGGTGGACAGCCAAAATATATAACACTGGCAAATTCTGAGTATGTTATTAAATACTTTGATGATAGTTTGGAAAAAAGAAAGTTTGAAGAGGTAAGGCTTATTGATGAGTCTTCAATTCCTCGCGGACCTGACGTGGAGGAAAAGAAATCGTTTCTTGAGACTGTTTTTTCGCAAGATAATGAAATTTTATCCTATATTCGCTCTCCCTATGAAAATTCCCGTAATGCAGTAAGAAGATTTTGGCATCTTTTTGATGGTCGTGAAAATAGCGGGATCGTGAGGGAATTTAATACAGAAGGATTGGCGCCGGAAATGGCAGAAAAGGTGAGAGGCCTGAAAGACCTTGTTCAGGAAGGTGGCTTTTCCCTCGGTGTAAGGGCCATGAATTATTGGGAAAATGGCGAGAAGTCGTGGTCTAGTAGCGTCCACTTTGCGTTTATGCTGAACTTTCGCAAGTTTAAAATTATTCTGGATACGCCTGGCGCAGAGCTACCGGATATCGGGCCTATGCAGAATATTGGCGTTCCTCTGATAAAGCTTGAGCAGCGCTGGGTCAAGGATTATCAGGAAGCGTTTTCGAATACGACCGCAACAGTGAAATACAAGGACTTTGAGTCGTATGAAGATGCACTGGATTTCAGCCCCGCGTACCCTGTTGAGGCTCGGACTTTCGTCGATGGCGCCTATTTGCTCCAGGAACCCGACTGGTATCGTCAAGACGGCCCCTTCAGAGGAGCTGATGTGATGCCGACTCACTCGCCATCGTCCGTTGTTCAGTTTGATCCCCCAGAAATTGCGATCGAAGATGTAGTGCAGAGCGGGTTGCCCGATACATCGCTCGAGACCGGGCTGATTCACTTCTTCCCATTCGATGGTGGCCTTGCGGACACGATCGCGCCGGGCGTAACCGTGCAGCCGTTCGACGGTGCATCGAGTACCGGCGAGGCATTGGTGGCCGACAATTTCAGCGGTACGGCGATGCGGGTGTCCTCGTTGGATAGCGCCGCTGGTGCGCTGAACGGAATGAGGCTGATCGACGACGTCAGCACGCAGCCGCAATTCACAATCGGCTTCTGGTTCAAGTCTGACGGTGCGAAAAGACACCACGCACCTGTGCTGTGCAACAAGGATTGGAGCGTCGGTACGAATCCGGGTTTCGTGATTGACCAGCAAAAGGATAACCAACTGAAGTTCAATGTCGGTGATGGCACGCAGCGGGCCGATGTGTTTATTCCATTCACGGGCGACACCTGGGTCTACGTAGCGCTCACCGTCGATACTGTCGCGTCGACGGCAACCGCCTATGTGGGCGATCCATCCGGCGGCTTGCGGTCAGCGACACTGAAGCTGAACGGCATGGACATGAAAGGAATTGCGGGGACTCACTCGACCATCGCGTTTAATGAAGACGCGCTTGGCAACTACTATTCGCGTCGCCAACGCGCGTTCGGTACGGCGACTTTTAACAACGTTGCAATGTGGAACAGGGTGCTCACGCAGGAGCAGGTGAAATTGTTATTTATGTCGGGACTCCCGAGCGGGCAGGAGCCGGCATCTCCGGGTGATGTGTCGCCTGCCCTCGCTACACAAAGCGTCGGACCGGAACCCATCGAGTCTGGAGTCGAGGAGGCTACGGCGGCTGTCGACGAGATGCCGCACGCATTCACAGGCGTACTGAGCGCAGACCAGGCGAGTCTGACCTTGTCGTGGACAGCGCCTGAAAATCGACCGGAGGCTTACTTCCTGTATCGCGACAACAAGGAGATCGCAACTTTGTCCGGCGACGCGACTTCGTATGTTGATAGCGGGTTTGGTGGAGTGGGAAGCGGCAACTATGTGGTCGAGTACGCGTTGACCACGAACCGCGGTGTCACTGTGATTCCGATGCGTGTAAAACTCACCTACCTGCGGCCTGACACAGACGTTGCCAGCGGGCTGATTCACTTTTTCTCATTCGATGATGGGCTGGCCGACGCGATTGTGCCGGATGTATCCATTCGGCCTTTCGATAGCGCTTCGAAAGCGGCCCGGACGCAAGTTGCCGACAGTTTCCGCGGCCACGCTATGCAGGTCACGCCGCAGAATATAGACGAAGGTGCGCTGAATGGCATGAAGCTCGCCGATGACGTTAGCACCCACGCGCAATTCTCGATTGGCTTCTGGTTCAAGTCGAACGGGGCACCGAAAGATTCGCCTGTGCTCGGCAACAAGGATTGGGCCGCGGGCGTGAATCCCGGATTTGTGATCTCGCACCATCGCGATGGCGTGTTCAGGTTCAACGTCGCTGATGGTAGCCAGCGGGCGGACCTGGAGATCACATTCACGACTAATCGATGGGTCTATGTGGTGATGACTGTCGATACCATCGCACGCATGGCTACCGCATATGTTTACGATCCCGTCAAGAGTTTGCGGATTGCGAAGTTGGATCTCGCTGGCTTCGACGTGGAAAAGATCCGCGGCGTCTACTCAACCATTGGTTTTAACGAAGATGCGCGCGGCGACTACTACTCGAGAGGTCAAGGTGTGCCGGGCACGATGTGTTACAACGACGTCGCCATGTGGAGCAGGGTGCTGACAAAGCAGGAGGTGTTGTCGCTGTCCAAGCCGACGTATTCACTGTCGGTGTCGCCGCTTGATTCGGTCGAAACTGTTGTTGTCTAGCTGCGGCAGTCCCACACAGTGGCGTCCGGCGACACGCTGTCGAGCATCGCCGACAAGTACTACGGGGCTGCGGAAAGCGGCCGTTGATTTGCGAGGCCAATCGGGCAATCCTGAAGAACCCATCCTTGATCTATTCAGGGCAGGTGTTGACGATTCCGGCGGCATAGGAGGGGTGCCGGATCGCTGCGATCAGTCGACTTGAACGGCGGATGGCTCCGACGCCAACGGCGGATTCCCCATCGCCTGGAACAAGGCTGCCGTGTCCGTCAGTCGCGCGCTCGTATAGCGGATCTCATCAAGCTGCGCGTTGCGGAACTGCTGCTCGCTCGACCGTGTCGACGCGATCGGTAACGCGCCCAGCCGGTAGCGTCCCGACGTTTCGTCAAAAATTCCCTGCGCCGAGCGCGCGGCAATGCTCGCCGCGTCAAGCGCCTGCGCGTCGTGCTGCAGTGCTGCGAGCGTATCGGCGACGTTCTGGAATGCGGCCAGCACGGTCTGTTTGTATTGCGAAACCGCAGCGTCATAGGTGTCCACCGCCGCACGCCGCTGAGCGAACAGGGCGCCGCCATGAAACAGCGGTTGCGACAATGACGCGCCAATACTCCAGATCGCCCCGGCGCCGGACAGCGCCACCGGCCAGCTAAAGCCGCCTTGTCCCATTGACGCACTCAGCGAGAGGCTCGGGAACATCTGCGCCGTCGCGACGCCGACATCGGCCGCCGCGGCCTTCAGGGCGGCGTCCGCGGCCTGAATGTCGGGCCGGGTGCGCAGCAGCTCGGATGGCACCACCACCGGTACCTGTTCAGGCACATGCAGTTGCGCAAGATCGAGGTCGCCCGGTGCCGCATCCGGCGTGCGGCCAAGCAGCACCGCCAGAGCATGACGCGTCGTCAGCCATTGCTGCTTCAAACCCGGCAAACTTGCCGACAGGCTCGCCGCGCTCTGTTGCGCGCTCAACTGATCGGCGTGCGAGACCGCGCCCAAGGCGTAGCGCCGTTGCGTGTCGCGCGCCTGATCGTTGGCAATTGTCACGAGCCGCTCGGTCGTGTCGATCTGCGCACGCAATGCCGCGCTCGTGATCGCCGCCGTCACGATGTTGGCCGCCAGCGCGCGACGCGCGGCATCGAACTGATACGCCTGCACATTCACGCGGGCAGCGAGCGCCGCATCGGCGAGGCGCGAGGCGCCGAACAGGTCGAACGTATAGTGCGCCTGTAACTGACCGACGAAGACGTTGTACAGGAACGTATTCGGACCGGCCTCGGGAATCGCCAGCGCACGATTGCGGGTGGCCTGGCCGCCTGCGTCGATGGTCGGCAGCAGCGAACTGCCGATCTGCGCGCGCAGTTGCTCGCGCGCTGCAGCCAGGCTCTTTTCGGTCGAGGCAAGCGTCGGGCTGTTGCGCAAGCCTTCGTCGACCAGTGCGTTCAGCGCCTCCGATTGATAAAGCTTCCACCATTCGGGCACCGGCTTCGCACCGACCACGAATTGCTGGGTGATGCCTTGTGCGGGCACGGTTTGCGTCGGCTGCGCTTCGGCGCCGTAGTGAGCCGGTTGCGGCATGGCGGGCGGCTCGCCGTTCGGGCCGAACGAACAGGCAGCCAGCGCCAGCACGGCGCCGCTGAGAAGCGCGAGGCGCAGGTGCCGAGGGAATGGAAGGGTAGTCATGATCTCAGTTCCCCGAGTGCGCCGTGCCGGACGGCGCCGGCGGCTCGCGCTCGTCGTCGCGCACTCTGAACGACATCGCGTACAGGGCCGGCAGATAGAACAGCGTAAGGATGGTTGCGCTCGTGATGCCGCCCATCAGCGCGGTCGCCATCGGACCGAAGAAGTTCGAGCGCAACAGCGGAATCAGCGCAAGCACGGCGGCGGCCGCGGTCAGCGTGATCGGCCGGAAGCGCCGCACCGTCGCGCCGACGATCGCGTCGAAGCGCTTATGTCCCGCGGCAATGTCCTGCTCGATCTGATCGACCAGAATCACCGAGTTGCGCATGATGATGCCGAACATCGCGATCACCCCGAGCATCGCGACGAAGCCGAACGGCTGGCCGAACAGCAGCAGCGTGAGGACCACGCCGATCAAGCCGAGCGGCGCGGTCAGCACCACCATCAGCACCCGCGCGAAACTCTGCAACTGGACCATCAGGAGCGTCAGCACGGCGATGACCATGATCGGAATCTGCGCGTTGATCGACGTTTGCCCCTTGCCGCTTTCCTCGACCGACCCGCCGATTTCGAGCCGGTAGCCGACCGGCAGCGTGCCGCGAATCTGGCTCAGCGCTTTATCGACGGCATGCGTGACGTCGATCCCTTGCGCGCCCGGGGCCACGTCGGACTGCACGGTGATGGTGGGTTGCCGGTCGCGTTCCCAGATCACGCCGTATTCGAGGTCGTTGCGCAGACGACCGAGCGTGCCAAGCGGCACCGGGCCGTTCGGCGTCGGCATCGCCAGTGTGATGAGCTTCGCGGGGTCGACGCGTTCCGCTTTGGGCGCGCGCAGATCGACGCTGATCAACTTGTCGCGCTCGCGATACTGCGTGACGGTGTAGCCGGAAAGCGTCATAGCGAGGAAGCTCGAAATGTCTTCTGAGCTCACGCCGAGTTCGCGTGCTTTCTTCTGATCGACTTCGAAGCGCACCGAGCGCTCGGCAGGCTCGTCCCAGTCGAACTGGACGTTGCGGGTGCCGCGCTCGGCGCGCATGGTCGCGGCGACGCGCTCGGCGATCGAGCGCACGGTGGCGATATCGTCGCCGCTTACCCGGAACTGCACGGGATAGCCGACCGGCGGCCCATTCTCGAGGCGCGACAGGCGTGTGCGGATCGCCGGAAAGTTATTGCGCAATTCCGCTTCGAGCCACTGTGCGAGCTTCTCACGATCCTTTACCGATTTCGCCGTGATCACGAATTGCGCGAAATTCGGCTGCGGCAATTGCTGATCGAGCGGCAGATAGAAACGCGGCGCACCGGTGCCGACGAAGTCCACCGTATGATCGATTTCCGGCCGGCCCACCAGCGCTTTCTCCAGCCGCTGTGCTTGCCGTAACGTCGCTTCGAATGACGCGCCTTCGGGCAGGCGCACGTCCACCAGCAACTCGGGACGGTCCGAGCTCGGGAAGAACTGCTGCGGCACTAGCGTGAAGCCTGCCATCGCCGCGACGAACAGCACGATAGTGATCGCCAGCACGACGAAACGCCGCTCGATGCACCAACCGATCCAGCCACGCAGCCGCTTATAGAAGCGCGTGTCGTAGATGTCATGTTCGTGATCGTCTGCTTCGTGTTCCTGACGTTTGCGCTCGGGCAGCATGTGATAGCCGAGCAGTGGAATCAGCACCACCGCCGCGAGCCACGACGCAATCAGCGCGATTGCCGACACTTCGAAGATCGAGCGCGTGTATTCGCCGGTGCTCGACTTCGCCAAGGCAATCGGCAGGAAGCCGGAGACGGTCACGAGCGTCCCGGTCAGCATCGGAAAAGCGGTGCTGGTGTATGCAAAGGCGGCAGCACGCGTGCGGGTCCAGCCTTGCTCCAACTTCACTGACATCATTTCGACCGCGATGATCGCGTCGTCGACCAGCAGCCCCAAGGCCAGCACCAATGTGCCCAGCGACACCTTGTGCAAGCCGATGTCGAACAGGTACATGCACAGCGCCGTGACGGCGAGCACGACGGGTATCGAGATCACGACCACCATGCCGGTGCGCACGCCCAACGACAGCAGGCTGACCACCAGCACGATCGCAATCGCTTCGGCAACGGCCTCGAGAAAATCGTCGACAGAATGCGCAACTGCGTTCGGCATGCTCGACACTTCGACCAGGTGCAAGCCGGCGGGCAGGGTGGCCCGCAGCTTGAGCGTCTCCTGATCCAGCGCTTTGCCCAGACGAATCACATCGCCGCCCGGTTGCATCGTGACGCCGATGCCGAGCACCGCCTTGCCGCCCGAGCGCATTTGCGTGGCGACAGGATCGTCGTAACCGCGCTTGATGGTCGCGATGTCGCCGAGACGGAACGAGCGGTTGTTGATGCGGATCAGCGTGTCGGCGAGCGCGTTGACGTCCTTGAACTGGCCAGTGGGACGCACGAACACGCGGTCGTCGGTGGTGGTCAGCGTGCCCGCTGGCGAGATGCTGTTCTGAGAATTGATCGCCTGACCGAGTTGCTGCGGCGAGATGCCGAGGCGTGTGAGTTGCGTGTTGGCGATCTCGATGTAGATGTGCTGATCCGGATCGCCGAAATAATCGACCTTGCCGACGCCCGGCACGCGCAGCAGCACCGTGCGCAACTGGTCCGCATAGTCGTGCAGTTGCGCGGCGGAAAAGCCGTCGCCTTCAAGCGTGTAGATGTTGGTGTAGACGTCGCCGAATTCGTCGTTGAAGAACGGGCCTTGAATGCCTGGCGGCAGGGTCGCCGCGATATCGCCGACCTTCTTGCGCACCTGATACCAGGTTTCGGGCACGTCCTTGACCGGCGCCGAGTCTTTCATCGAGAAGAACATCAGCGATTCGCCGGGGCGCGAGTAACTGCGCACGAAATCGATGGTGGGTGTTTCCTGCAATTTCCGCCCGATGCGGTCGGTGAGCTGTTCCTGCACCTGGCGCGCGGTCGCGCCGGGCCAGAAGGTGCGGATCACCATGACGCGGAATGTGAAGGGCGGGTCTTCCGATTGGGCGAGACGGGTATAGGCAAGGATGCCGAACGCGGTCGCGAGCGCGATCAGGAAAACCACTAACGCCTGATGGCGCAGCGCCCATGCGGACAGGTTGAAGCGTCCTTCTTCATGCGTGGTGCTCATGAAGCGAAGTCCTCGGGATGCAGCGGCGGGATCACGTGGACTTTTTCGCCGGCGGTCACGGTATGCACGCCTTGCAGTACGACGCGGTCACCGTCCTTGAGCCCCAGGCCGATCACGATCGTGCGCTCGTTGTAGCGGGTGACCGTCACGCGGCGCAGTTCCAGCGTGCCGACGCCCGGCGTGCCGACGCCCGGCGCGTTATCCGCGGGACGCACGACCCACACGGCCGGCTGCGTGCCGTCGTGGAACAGGGCGGTGGCAGGCACCGTGAAGGAACTGCTCTGGCTCGCAGTGGGGTTGGCAGCGGAGTTGGCAGCTGGGTTTGCAGCCGAGTTCGCAGACGAGTTCGCAGCCGAGTCCGAGGGCGAAGGTGCGGAGAGCGCGATGTCGGCGGTCATGCCGAGGCGCACATCCGGGCCGGGATTGTCGAGCGTGAGCTTGGCGCGGTACGTGCGGCTTTGCGGATCGGCGGCGGGCGACAGTTCGCGCACGCGCGCGGTAAAGCTGCGGCCCGGCAGCGCGGCCAACGAGACCTTCGCGGTCTGCCCGATCGAGAGCGCGGCTAGCGCGCTTTCCGGCACGTCGCAGACCACGTCGATATCGCCGCTCCATGCGAGGTTGTAGACGGCCTGGCCTGCCGACACATTCTGGCCGGTGTCGGCCTGCTCGGCGGTGATCACACCGGCGTGATCGGCAATGAGCGTGGTGTACTGCAACTGGTCTTTCGACAACGCCGCCTGTTGCGCGGCCTGGTCGCGCTGCGCGGCGGCTGACGCGTACGCATTGGTGGTCTGTTCGAGCTGTGCGGGCGCGATCAGGTTTTCTTTCGCCTGGGCCTGGTCGCGCTCGAGTTGCTGCTTCGCATACACGAGACTGTGTTGCGCGGCTTCCAGTTGAGCCTGCGCGCTGGCGGCATTCTTCTGCGCATCTGCCGGATCGAGCCGGGCGACGATCTGCCCGTACTTTACTACGTCGCCCAAACGTACACGCCGTTCGATGATTTTTCCGCCGACGCGAAACGATAGCGGCGTGGAATAGCGCGCCTGCACTTCGCCAGGCAACGCTGCCGCAACCGTCGCGCTGCCGTCCGTATGCACGGCGACGGCGACCACCGGACGCGGCGCGGGCGCAGCCGCTTCTTGCTTCGAGCACGCGGCGAGCGTGACGATGCTGGCGAAGGCGAGGGCGAATGCTGCGCGGCGCAAGCGTGCGGAACGGGCATGCCGATGAAACTGCTGGCGCATCGCAGACGATGCGGGAGGACCGGGACGCTTCACAATTACCCCAACTGGAGACAGCGAACGAACACGGCAAGCCGCAGCGGCCCGCCAGCGAGGACGCGTGGGCCGAAACATGCAATTGGCATACGCATCCGACTTCGGATGAATGGCTGCATTCTAATACACACATGTATTTGAATGTCGGCGTGAATTGGAATTCTTTTCGGTGCTAGACTTGCGCCCATGAAACGGCAACGACTTACACGCGAGCAGAGCAAGGACCAGACGCGCCAGCGTCTGCTTGACGCTGGGCAAGCGATTTTTATGAAGAAAGGCTTTGTCGCCGCGAGTGTCGAAGACATCGCCGGGGCGGCGGGTTATACACGCGGCGCGTTCTATTCGAACTTCCGCAGCAAGAACGAGTTGTTCCTCGAGCTACTGCGTCGCGACCACGAGACCATGCAGGCGGGGTTGCGGGCCATCTTCGAAAACGCGGCGTCGCGCGAAGAGATGGAAGAGCGCGTGCTGCGCTATTACAGCAGCTTGCATCGCGAGAACAAGTGCTTCCTGCTGTGGGTCGAGGCAAAGCTGCTTGCCGTGCGTGACGGCCGCTTCCGGATACGCTTTAACGCGTTCATGCACGAGAAGCTCGAACAGTTGAGCGCGTACATCCGCGAATTTTCGACGCGGGTCGGCACGCCGCTGCTGCTGCCGGCGGAGACGTTGGCGATGGGCTTGATGGGTTTGTGCGACGGCGTGCAGTTCTTCTACACGGTCGACCCGCAGAACGTGCCGGCCGAGATGGCTGAAACGGTGCTGGCGGGATTTTTCGCGCGCGTGGTGTTTGGGCGCGACGCGTAATCGATCAGATAGTGTGGCGAATGCCGGCGAATCAGCTCGCCGGCAACTGCGCGCAGGTGTCTGCAACCGGCGTGGCGCAGACGAAAGAATACTGCCCACTGGCGCGCAGGGCTTCCTCACCGACGTGCAGGACGACCTTGATGTCCGGGCACCGCTCGTAAGCGATGAAGGCCGAACAGGCCGCGGCGGACCAGCAAACCAGTGAAAATGCGATTTTTTCGAAAAGCTGAAAACGATGTGGCATGGCGATTAATTTCCTTTCGGGCGCTATGTTACCAGCGTATAAGGGTTTATACCTAGTTAAATATCCGCAATAAGCCTCGCAATAGTGTCGCGAGCGCCTCAGGAACCTGTCCGGATTGTCATGTTCAGGTCAGGGTTGGGACATGATCGGGTCGATACAATCGAATCGTTGGGCAAATCCGCGCGCGCCTTGTCGTGCGGGTCGACACAGGCGGCAGCGTTGCGCCGGCCCGGCTTTACCGAGGCAGGAGTCGTCCCATGAATCAATTGCAGTCGATGCGCGTATTCGTCAAGGTGGCCGACCTTGGCAGTTTCGTCGGCGCGGCTGGCGCGCTGGATCTTTCCACTGCCGTCGTCACGCGTCACGTCGCGGATCTGGAAGCGCGTCTCGGCACGCGGCTGCTCAATCGCACCACGCGCCGTCTTTCTCTCACCGAATCCGGCACAACCTATCTGGAACGCGTGCGCCACATTCTCGACGACCTTGAAGGCGTCGAGCAGATGGTGGTGGCGCGCAATCACGAACCGGTTGGAACGTTGCGTATCGTCGCGCCAGTGGTGTTCGGCCTGCATAGCCTCGCGCCGGTGGTGCAGTCGTACGCGGCGCGCTATCCGGATGTGATGCCCGACGTCACGCTGGCGGACCGCCACGTCGATCTGGTGGAAGAGGGGTTCGATGTGGGGATCATGGTCGCGCGGCAGATGCGCAGCGCGAGCATCGTCACGCGGCGTCTGACCACCGGTTATATGACAGTCTGCGCGACACCCGCTTATCTTGCGCAGCACGGCACCCCGGTCCGCCCCGAAGATTTGCTGGCGCATCCGTGTCTGAGCCGGCCTGCTGAGCAGGGTGGCGACGAGAAGGTATTCACCGGACCGGACGGCGAAGTGCGGGTAAGGCCCACCAACGCGATTGCGGCGAACAACACCGAGATGTTGCGGCAGTTCGCCCTGCTGGGTATGGGCGTGGCGATTTTGCCGAGCTATCTGATCGGGCGGGATCTGGCGTCCGGGCGCCTTGTGCCGTTGCTCGGCGACTACCGTCTGCCGCGAATCGAAATCACGATTGCTTATCCAAGCCGCCTTCATTTGCCGGCGAAAGTGCGCACCTTTATCGACCACCTGGTTGCGCATTTCCAGCAGACCGATGAGCACGCGCGCGATCCGCGCGCCACGATGCCGCGGCGTGCCGTCGCCGGCTCGCCGGCGTATCCCGATGATCTGCCGGTGTCTGCATTGCCGGGTGACGTGACGCGGCTGAAGCCCCGGACTTCGCGCGCGCGAAGCGTGGTGGCGTCGCCGCTTTGACGGGCGTGCGGCACGCAGGCGCCTCGCGCTTCAAGCGCGCCTTCGAATCGCTTTTGCCGACGCGATGGTGTCGTTAAAACCGCCGAAAGCGAATGGGATATTTATTACGTGCAGGATGCACGGACCTGAGAGAGCGAGCCCAGCTTATTACGTGCAGGAAGCACGGACCTCAGAGAGCGAGCCCAGCGTAAAGACCCGCTTTCCGCTCATGCGCCCAGACCCGGCCCGTAATTGCCGCCGATCAGGCGCGTGACCGACGTCACGTCGGCGTAATCCTGCTCCGGCAAGCCGTCGAGCATCGACAATACTTCGTTGCTCGCGCCGGCTTCGCGCGCCGCGTCGACTAGCGCATCTTTATAAGTCGGGAAACTGACTTCGCGCAGAACGTCGGCGATCTGCAGATCAATCGATTCGCCAGGAATAGCCGATGCGGTCATGCCAGCGCTCCCCAAGGGCTGTTTTCAGGTTTGCAGGTGTTCGTTCTGGCCCGTGAAGCTTCGCTCCAGATGCCGCGACTTGGGCAGCGCAATGTATTGCCATTGTTGCGGACGATTGTCGTCCGTGGCAGCGACGTCCGGCGCCGCAGGGGCGACGGGTGCGGCGTTGGCGCGTTCGGCAAGGCTATTGGCGGTAGTGCTGTCCGTTGCGGTATGAACCGGCGCGGCAAAACACGAGGCTGACAGCGTCACCATGGTCAACAGTGTCGAGGTTTTCATCACCCGACCTCCTCAGCTCATGCGGCGCTAACAGGTGAGCAAGCGCTGCACCGTCCCCGCGTCGAAAGGAGGGCGCAACCTACACGCGGCGTTGCCATATGCGCGCGGCGTGCATCTACCATCTTAGATGTCAAACCGCTGCGGCGCGCGCGTAAAAAAGACAAAACCTCATTGTAGATTTCACATGATGGCAGGAAAAAGGCAACGCAGTCGCGAACGCTCGTGCACCATTTATGTTGCGTTGCAATAAACACCTCGTCTAGCGCAGCACCTCGAACCGCGTCCACGGCCACGACGGCCGGTCGCGCATATAGCCGTTGAGCCAGTTCCACTGCGGATGGCGCTTCATGAACGCCTGGGCGTCGAACGGCCGGCCGCACGGGTGTCCCCAGCGCGCGGTGAACGCCATGGTGCGCGCCATGTCACTGTCGACCACTTTGCCGTCGTTGGCGCCCCAGGGATTGAACGGCCCTTGATCGGAACCGCCGAAGCGCGCGTCGTCCAGTTCCAGATGCCCGCAGATCGTGCGCGAGCATGGGTTGTCGTTGCGGTCGAGATAGACGTCGTGATGGTCGGCGATCATCTCTTTGGCGAGTTCGACGTCGATCTTGCCGTGATGCATTTCTTCGAGCTGCATGAAGCGCAAGCGGCGCGCGCCGTTCTTGCGCACGTCCGTATAGTCTTCGCCTTCGCCGATGCATTCCTGGTTGCGTATCTTCAGATCGGTCGCGGTGTTGTAACCGCTGTAGAAGCCGTTTTTCGTACTCTCGAAACCGGAATAATGCAGCCCGAGTTCGTAGCGCGCGATCTCGCCGGTCTTGGTGTCGCCGAGCAGCCAGCTGTTCGCGTAGCCGCCGTTGTTGGCGACCGCGAACATCTCGCACCATTCGCCGATGTTGTTGGCGTACTGCGACGCGCGCCGCGAGCGATAGAACTCCGGCGCACCCGCGGCGTTGTAGCCGGCAAAGTTGGAGATGGTGGTTTCAGTGACCATCAGGCCGGCTTCGGTGACCCAGAAATCGGTGAGGCTGGAAATGCAGCCCGGCAAGCCCTGCATCAGGATGCGGTTGCCGCGATCCGGCACGATGTCGAACACGACGTTGAACGCATCGCCCGCGGCGTAGCGGTCCCACGAGTTGTGCGCCATGACGATGCGGCCGTCGCGGGTGGCACTGCCGGTGGCGATGAACGCGCTGCAGTGATGGCCGCGGCGCCCGCGCCACGGTTTCAGGCCGAGCTGCGGCTGCTGGGCCGCTGCGTGGCTCGGCCACCAGCTTTGCAGCAGATCCATGTAACCGTTCCAGGCCAGCACTTCGGCGAACGGCAGCTTCGCGCCGTCGGCGATGCCCTGGATTTCGTCGGTGAATTCAGTGTCGAGTTTGTTGGCGAACTGGGATACGGCGGCATCGACGAAGGTATCGAAGTCTTCGCCGGTGTCCCATTTCGCAAGATAGCGGGCGGTGCGGATCGCGTTCTGGATTTCAGTGGCGAGCAACTGGCCATGCTGTTCGCCGCGATCGTACGGTTCGCCTTCGATATGCAGAAAAATCCAGCCCGCCTGGTCGCGGCGTACGGCATCGAGGGACGGTTCGCTCATCTTCGCTCCGATCGAAGGGCGGGCATCTCGGTGCGCCCGTCTTGGCGTAACGCGCGCTGCTCGCAAGCGCGGCAGCGGTTTCCCCATTGTAGAGAATCTGCTGTGCTTTGCACGGGCTGGGAAGGCGGCGCCGCACCGTCCAGCGCGGGCTCGATGAACGGTTCAGCGGTCAAGCGGCACAGTGGCCGAAGGCCCGAATCCGAATGAGTGGTCAGGTGAATTTGATTTGAAATTTTGTGCCGTATGCGCCGGGCAGGTTGCGTACTTCGTCGTCGATGGTTTCCTTCGTCCCGGTGACGAAGTGACGCGAATGGCATGCTGCTCTGCTTCACGCAGCTTGATGACGGATTTCATCGGGCAGTGTTTGAGTTGGATTCCTCACTCAAACGCACCGACTTCGAAATCGTTTTTCTGAAATACTTAAAATCAAACAAGTCTTTAATATTCCAGAAGCACCAGCGTTGCCGCTGGCACTTCTGGCTCGATTGCATGGATTAAAAAATCAGGTTATTGAGGCTGCACGCCAACGATAATCAGCTGTGGCGAGTAATTCGTCTCTTTTGAGTAAAATGTGTAGGAATCTCCGTTCTTTTTGGTGTCGCCACTGATGCAAAATGCAATTTGCTGCTGCCCTGCCTGTTGAGCCTGTTTAACCAGATTGGTTACGTCGATGTCGCGATACTGATTTTTTTCATCCAGGTACAGGCTCGCATAGGATTTATAATTACAATCAGGATGATTGTTCCACGTTACACTGTTTTCATCCCATTCCGTTGACGTTGGGTAAATATAAATCGTCTGCGCTCCACTTGACGTACTTCTTCCGCCGTAGAGATGAACTTTATATTTAAACATAGCGCTTTCTTCTTCGGAATAAGACGTTGGCAGGGGTGGAATTTTATATTTTAATAAAGTTATTTTTTCGGGATTGCCGCTCTCACTGGCGTTAGAGGTATCTCCCTGGACTAATAATTGACCACTTCCTCCAAAATTCCGGTCGCTATCATCTTTGTTGCTTACATAGGTATCGGCAATGGGGTTGACATAGCTATAAGGCATATAGCTTGTGCAATCGTAGTTATTGTTCATGCAGCGTTCGGTCATAAACTTCGCCGCATCTGGTGTCCAGCCATTGATGAAATCACCATGCGCTGTATAAATACTTCCCCATTGATCGATACGCTGGTCGCCGTTCATGATGGGATCCAATGATAATTGAACTTTACCAAGATCCAGAGAAGCTACGCCGGGGAATAAGTAGGCGACATTCATGTTAACCGTGGGAATGTGTTTGGGATAATCAGCCGGACAGGCTCCGCTGGCATCAGCATAAACTGCATTGGGTTTATGAGTCACGCCTGACGGTTTTGCAGCGATAGTCTTACCATCCCAGCAGTTGGGAAACTGAACGGCAATGTCGAGTTGTATTGGTTCACTGGTCGAAGGCGGTAAACAAGTTCGCTCTGCGTTATGGCTATAACCTTTGCCATCATTGCACAGGAAATTAATATAAGGGTTCGGCGAAGTGCCTTTATGATCTCCGGCCAGAAGCTGCAAGCCTGGTGGAAATTGGGTTAACGGGTTTTCAGTGCTGTTTACAGTTTGATAATATGTTTTCTGATATGCGGGGCGCACTACCGTATCATCGGGTAATCTCAGTGAAGGTGCCCAGTAAGCCGATGAATCAGCCAGATCGGTACAGGTGGTGGTTGGCGATTTTTGCAGGCTGGTATAAGTTGATGACGCATCTGTTCCGGTATTGCCAAAAAAATCATGCCACATTGCGTGACCCGGCATTCCGAACATCAAAATGGCGTCATCACCCAGGGTATGGCTATAAGTGCAATTGACGCTGGTTTGATAATTGTCCGCATAAGCAGGAAATGGAACCATGCATATGCTGATGATCGAGGTGGCCAGGCCGCAGATATATCGTTTCGTATTTTTTATGCTTTTCATGAAAATACCCATCTGGTGGATTAATCTAAAATGAAGGTTGGGCGTTCGCCACCGAATGGCCCGAAACCTGCCACTAGAATTCTTCGCATACGCAATCCTTATAACAAAGCACTCAGGATCGTTCCTCCCCTGCCAAGAGGGAGGGCTGGGAAGGGTATTGGCAGACGACACCAATACCCTTTGCATACTCTACTAAATCCCAGCTTCAATGTTCAGATGAATTTGGTTTGAAATTTCGTACGTATGCGCTGAGCATGTTTCAAACTTCGTTGTCGATGGTTTGATTCGCCCAGGTGACGAAGTGATGCCGATGGCATGCCTCTCTGCTTCGCTCAGTTTGATGGGTGCATTTCATCGGGCAGTGTTGGAGTTGGATTCCTACTAAAATGCGCCAACTTCAAAATCGTTCACCCAGAACACTTGACCGAATACCCGAATACCCGAATACCCGAATACCCGAATACCCGAATACCCGAATACCCGAATACCCGAATACCCGAATACCCGAATACCCGAATACCCGAAGCCCGAAGCCCGAAGCCCGAAGCCCGAAGCCCGAAGCCCGAAGCCCGAAGCCCAGCCTAGCGCGTCGGATTCATGCGGAAATACGCATCGAGCAGCGACGTCTTGTAGACGACGCCCGCAAGCTTCGGATCCGCCGCGCTTTCGACTACCGGCAGGCGCTCGCCCTGAAACGCCATGAAGTGCTGCAACGCAACGCCAAGCGGCATGTCCGGCGTGAGCACATCGAAATGCGGCTGCAGATAATCCGCGGCGGTTTTCGCGGCGGTGTCGCGCTTGTCGAGCAGATCGGAGGTGATGTCCTTGAGCGCGACCACACCGAGAAACGCGCCGGACTCGTTGGCGACGTACAGATACTTCACCGGATATTCGAGGAACACGCGCGTCATGTCCTGCACGGTTGCGTTCGGCGGCACGACGGTTTCGGCGGGACGGATCAGCTCGCGCATCTGCGTCGCGCGCAGACGGGTGCGCTCCTGTTCCTCCTGATTGCGGCGCAGCGTGATTTCGTACATCGACGTCTTGCCGATTGCGCGCGATACGAAATAGGCGACCACGCACGACAGCATCAGCGGCAGCACCACCTGATAGCTGAGCGTCATTTCGAAGATCATCAGGATCGCCATTAGCGGCGCCTGGGTGGCACCGGCCAGAAACGCGCCCATGCCGACCATCGCATAAGCGAACGGCGCCGAGGTGCCGTGCGGCCACAACGCGTGCATGCCGAGGCCGAACAGCGAGCCCACCCCCGCCCCGACGAAGAGCGTCGGCGTGAACACCCCGCCGATCGCGCCTGACCCCACCGTCGCCGACGTCGCGACGATCTTGAACACCAGCACGAGGACGAGCGCGGTCCACGTCCACGGCGAATGCAAAATGGAATTGACCACGCTGTAGCCGTTGCCCCACACCTCGGGCGTCCACACGGAAAGAATGCCCACGATCAGACCGCCCAGCGCCAGCCGGATAGGTAGCGGCACGGGCAGCTTGCGAAAGTTCGCTTTCGAGAAGTCCATCAGCCGCAGAAACTGTGGCGCGGCCGCACCGCACAGCAACCCAAGCCCAACGAACAACAGGACTTCGGCACCTGCCACCGGCGGAAACACGGGCATTTCGTACGGCGGTTTGTAGCGGGTGAACTCGCGCATCGTGATGTTGGCGACCACCGCCGAGACCACCACGGGGCCAAAGCTTTCCATCACGATCGAGCCGAGCACGATTTCCGTGACGAAAAACGCGCCCGCAATCGGCGCACTGTATGCAGAGGTAATCCCGGCCGCCGCGCCGCAGGCTACGAGCAGGCGCAGACGCGGCGGGTCGAAATGCACCCAGCGGCCGATCAGCGACGCGGCCAGCGCCGCCAGTTGCACCATCGGCCCTTCGCGGCCGATCGAGCCGCCGCTCGAAATCGTGAATAGCGACGACACGCTGCGCCAGAAGCTCAGCTTGACGGGCACCACGCCGTCGCCGATGGCGACGGCTTCCATGTAGTCGATGTGATTGCACTTGTCGACGTGACGCTGCGCGATCAGCAGAAAGAAGCCGGCGATCAGGCCGCCCGCGGCGGGCAGCCACACACGCACCGTCCACGGCAAGCCGCGCGCCATTTCGACGAAACTGCCGGATTTGCCGACAACCGCCAGTTGCAACAACGCAATGCCTTCGCGAAAGGCAATCGTCGCGAACGCGCCCGCGACGCCGACCACCACCGACCAGACCAGCATCGTATGGGCGTCGGACAGACGGAACAGCGTTTGGGCGCGGGTGCGCAGCTTCAGCAGGAATGAAAGCACGTCGGCAGGAGAGGGCGTGATGGGTGGATGGAATGCGCGTACGGTAACAGCATCGCGCCCGCTGGCGGAAGCGGGCGCGATGCGCAGGGTTCGCGAAGGCGGCCGGCGTGGCTCAAGTCGCCGCCTTATCGAGTTCCGGATAGTGCCGGAAGATGCAGGCCTCGTTATGCGCGATACGCCGGTCGGACTGAAGATAAGCGGCGATGTTCGGCCGCTCCATCACCGCGTCGTGCAACGCCGCGAGGCGCGGATAGTGTTCGCCGAAGCGCTTGAGCGCGCGCGGAAACGCATACAGCAGACCGTCGATCAGCTGGAACATCGACAAGTCGACGTAAGTGAGCGCGTCGCCCACCATGAAGGTGTCGCCGGCCGGATTCTGTTTCAGCACGCGCTCGAAGTACTTCATGAACTTCGGAATCCGGTTGTCGATGAACTCGTGCGCGCGCACTTTGGCGGCGTCTTTCTGGTCTTCGTAATACAGCGCACTGGCGAGCGGGTGATGCGTGTCGTGCGCTTCGGTCACCATATCGGCGATCGTCAGTTGCAGCCCGTTGGCGACGTAGCGCAGATTTTCAACCGATGGCGCGAGATTGAGCTTCGGGCCGAGATAGAACAGGATGTTGGCGGTCTGCGCGATCACCAGATCGCCGTCCTTCAGAAACGGCGGCGCGAACGGTGGATAGGGCTCGTCCCTGCTCTTCATCACCGCCATCATCGCCTTCGTACCCAAGCCGTCCGCCGGCTCGCCGCGCGCTACTTCCACGTAGTCCGCGCCGGCTTCTTCCAGGGCCAGCCGCACGAATTCGCCGCGGCCTTGCAGGCCGTCCCAATAGTAAAGTTCCAGGCTCATCGATCGGTCCTCATTCTGGTTCCATGAACGGGTTGGCGTGAACGGGGTTGCCTGAACGGACAACGTCAGCAGCCAGTATGCCGCGCGTGCGTACCGGATGGTTCTCCTGAACGCACAAAACCCCGCACGCGGCGGGGTTGGTCAGGAGGCGAGGGCGGTTTAGCCGAACAGATGCTGGACGGTCCACGTGATACCCAGTCCGCCGGCGATCAACCACACATACAGGATGAAGCCGGTGGTCAATGCGCGGGGGCCGGCCTGACGGATCTGCGCAATGCGGGTTTCGATACCGAGCGCGGTCATGGCCATGGTGAGCGCGAAGGTGTCGAGCATGTTCAGCGTGCTGGTCGCGCTTTCCGGCAGGACGTGCAGCGAGTTGATCACGACGAAGGCAAGGAAGCCGAGCGCGAACCAGGGAATCGCCAGCTTGCGCGGAGCGTGTTGCTTGCCGTCTTCAGACGTAGCGGCAGCGCTGCGTGCCGAGCGGTTCACCCAGATGCCGACGACCAGCAGCACCGGCACCAGCAGCATCACGCGGGTCATCTTGACGATGGTCGCGATGTGGGTCGCTTCCGGGCTCACGTTGCTGGCCGCGCCGACCACCTGCGCCACTTCATGAATCGTGCCGCCGAAGAACAGGCCCGCGCCAACCGTGTCGAGATGCAGCCAGCCCGCCTTGAACAGCACCGGGTAGAGGAACATCGAGAGCGTGCCGAACAGCACCACGCTGCCCACTGCCATGGCGCTCTTGTGCGGCTTCGATTGCAGCGTCGACTCGAATGCGAGCACGGCAGCCGCACCGCAGATCGCGCTGCCTGCGGCAGTGAGGAGCGCCGTGTCGCGATCGAGCTTCATGATCTTCATCCCGGCCCACGTGCCGATCACCAGCGTGCTGACGACAATCAGCACCGATTCGGCGAGACCGGGCAACCCGACCTGAGCGATTTCCTGCAGGCTGACGCGCAACCCGAAAAACGCCACGGCGATGCGCAAAAGCTTGCGCGCCGAGAAGTTGACGCCGGCTGCCCAGCTTTCCGGCATGCCGTCGCGCAGCGCGTTGCCATAAATGGCGCCCGCCACGATGCCGACGATCAGCGGGCTCAAACCCAGGCCGGCGATGGCCGGGATCGCCGCGATGCGGGTCACGGCAGCGGCAAACAGTGCAACGAAGAGAATGCCGTTGAGCTGGCCGCGGGTGGATGAAGACCCGGCGGGTGCGGCAGAAGCGGTGAGATGAGCGGTGGACATGGCGTAGTGCCTTCCTATAGCTGTCTGAATTCGATAGCCCGAATCCTAAATTAGATATATCGATATGAAAAATCGTGATTTAGAATGTAAAGTATCGGTTGTACGGATACTTTGACCGCCATGACCCCGGACCAACTTATAACGTTTGCCGCCGTTGCCGAACATCGCAACATCAGCCGGGCGGCTGTGGCGCTGCATTTATCGCAGCCGGCCGTGTCCGGACAATTGCGGCAGTTGCAGGACGAGTTCGGCGAGTCGCTGTACCTGCGCGACGGGCGCGGCGTGCGGCTCACGCCCGCCGGCGAGCAGCTCGCCAGCTATGCCACCCGGCTTCGCGATACGTGGCGGCAGGCGCATGCGTATCGCGACGCGTTGCGCGGCCTCGAGCAGGGCACCTTGCGCATCGGCGCAAGCACCACGCCGGCGAGCTATCTGCTGCCGTACCTGATTGCCGACTTTCATCGCCGCTATCCCGAGGTGACACTGCATACCGCCGATGGCAACACCACGGAAATCGTCGGCGCGCTAGGCTCGGTGGATATCGCGATGATCGAAGGCCCGGTCGGCGCGGATCTGCCGCCGGACACCGCGGTGCATGCGTGGCGCGAGGACGAGATCGTCGCGATCATGCCGCGCACGCATCCGCTGGCGCAGGCGGTCGGTGCGGGCAGGGAGAACGGGCAGGGCATCAACGGCGAGCGCGTGGAGCTGACAGCCTTCGGCCCGCATCCACTGGTGTTGCGCGAAGCCGGGTCGGGCGTGCGGCAGATCGTCGAGCGGGCCTTTGCCCGGGCGGGCGTGCCGATGCGCGTGGCGCTGGAGATTGCCGGGGTCGAAGGCGTCAAGGAGGCGGTGCGGGCGGGCATGGGCATCGGTTTCGTCTCGGCGATGTCGATGCGGCATGAGGACGGCGCGCTGTGCCGGTGCTCGCTTGGCCCTGAGGCGCTGACGCGGCGGCTGTCGATTCTGGTGCCTCACGCGAGTGCGCCGTCGCGGGTGGTTGAGCAGTTCCTCGCGCTGTGCCTTGTGGATGGAACCTGATCGAGGTTTCCTGGGGATTTCCACTATGGTGCATGACGCCGCGCTCGGCGCACTATTCGGGCATCGCAAGCGCCTCGGCGCTTTTTTTCGAAACGTGTTTGGAACCGGTTCCAAATGCCGATCCTGAGACAGATTTGAGTAAATTCCACATGACTGACGCAGTGGACGTGGTGATCGTCGCAAGTGCTTTCGGGATGGACGCGGTCCGCAAGGGCGGCCATCTGAAGTGGGCCGGCGCGAGCAAACGGGCCGGTGCGGCGGCGTTCGAAGTGCGCCGCGAACTGTTCGTGGACGAAGCCGATGCGGCGCCGCAGGCTTTGAGCGCGCTTGGCAAATCGATCGCAGAACTGGGCTTGTGGTCGGTGTATTCGACCCCCGCTTCGTTGTATACGTCCGACGGACACGTCGACGCCGATGCGCTGCGTCTCGCGCTCGACGAAGCGACGGCGTTCGGCGCGCGCTTCGTGAAGCTGCAACTCGGCGGATTCGCTTCCGAGGCCGATGGCGCGGCGATTGCCGACCATCTGCGCGGCGCGAACGTGCGGCTCGTCGTCGAAAACGGCCAATTGGCCGAAGGCGGCTCGCTTGCGCAATTCACTGGCCTGTTCGATGCGTTGAAGCGCGAAGGCCACGCCGACGTTCTCGGCATGACTTTCGACATCGGCAACTGGGCATGGTGCGATGTCGCGCCGCTCGATGCCGCTGGGCCGTTGGCTGCACACGTCGAATACATCCATTGCAAGACGGCGGTGGGCGACGGCGCACGACGCTTTCCCGCCGCGCCGGCCGCCGACGACACGCAGTTCGCCGCGGTGCTCGACAAGCTGCCGCGCCACGTGCCGCGCGGCATCGAATTTCCGTTCGATGCGAGCCGGATCGACGCGGACGCGGCGCATTACGTCGCTTGGCTGGCCGCCGCGTAAACGGCGCGTACGCCTTAAAAAAGTACGCAGGAGCGAAGCATGAGCAACACAACCGCAGCACTCGACGTCATCACCTACGGCGAAGCGATGGCCATGTTCGTGGCCGCCGACACCGGCGCGCTCGCCGGTGTCGGGCAATTCACCAAGCGCGTCGCGGGTGCCGATCTGAACGTGGCGATCGGTCTGTCGCGATTGGGTTTCAAGGTGGGTTGGATGAGCCGGGTCGGCAACGATTCGTTCGGCCAGTACGTGCGCGACACGCTGGCGAAAGAAGGCATCGACCAGCGCTGCGTTACCACCGACGAGCGCTACCCGACCGGTTTCCAGTTGAAGTCGAAGAATGACGACGGCAGCGATCCGGCTATCGAGTATTTCCGCAAAGGGTCGGCGGCGAGCCACCTGTCGTTGGCCGACTACGCGGCCGATTACGTGCTGCCCGCGCGTCACTTGCATCTGACAGGCGTGGCCCCGGCGATCTCAGCCAGCTCGCGCGAACTCGCGTTCCATCTGGCGCGTGAAATGCGTGCCGCCGGCAAGACCATTTCGTTCGACCCGAATCTGCGCCCGACGCTGTGGCCCTCGCGCGCCGCGATGGTCGAAGGGCTGAATGCGCTCGCCGCACTGGCCGACTGGGTGCTGCCCGGCATCGGCGAAGGCGAGATTCTGACTGGTTATACGCAGCCGGACGACATTGCAAAGTTTTATCTCGACCACGGCGCGCGCGGCGTGATTGTCAAACTCGGCGCAGAAGGCGCGTACTTCCGCACCGCCGACGATGCCGCCGTGATCGCCGGCCGGCCGGTCGTGAAGGTGGTGGACACGGTCGGCGCGGGCGATGGCTTCGCCGTCGGCGTGGTCAGCGCGCTGCTCGAAGGCAGGACACTGCCGCAAGCGGTTGCGCGCGGCAACCGCATCGGCGCACTGGCGATCCAGGTAATCGGCGATTCGGAAGGCCTGCCGAGCCGCGCCGAACTCGACGCGCTCGAGCTCGCCGATGTGCCGCACGATGCAACCGCGGCTTGAGCGCGGGCGAACCACGCTCAGGGGGCCGCATTCAACGCATTCAAAGCATTCAAAGCATTCAAAGCATTCAAAGCATTCAAAGCATTCAGCCATTCAGCATTAGCTAGTTCGATAACAGCAAGAGCGCTCGAACAGCGCCCCATGACCGCCCATCTTTGCTTCGGGAAGCCGTTAGCAACTATCTTGCATGAGACCAGAGTAAGTACTTTGCACCAACTCTGGTCGACCGCAACTGCATGGGACCAGAGTAAGAGCTTTGCATGGGACCAGAGTAAGCGTTAAAGCGCTAACTCTGGTCGACAGCTAAAGCGCTAACTCTGGTCGACAAAGGAGACTCACATGACCTCATCGCTTGCCATTCGCCGCTGGTGGACGATCATGCCGATCGTATTCATCACGTACAGCCTCGCTTATCTCGACCGTGCGAACTTCGGTTTCGCATCGGCTGCCGGCATCAATCAGGATCTCGGCATCAGCAAGGGGCTGTCGTCGTTGATCGGCGCATTGTTCTTTCTCGGCTATTTCTTCTTCCAGATTCCTGGCGCGATTTACGCGGAACGCCGCAGCGTGAAAAAGCTCGTGTTCTGGAGCCTGATCCTGTGGGGCGGTTGCGCGGCGCTGACCGGCATGGTCAGCAATATTCCCTCGCTGATGGTGATCCGCTTCGTGCTCGGCGTCGTCGAAGCCGCGGTGATGCCGGCGATGCTGATTTTTATCAGCAACTGGTTCACGAAGAGCGAGCGCTCGCGGGCCAACACCTTCCTGATTCTCGGCAATCCCGTGACGGTGCTGTGGATGTCGGTGGTATCCGGCTATCTGGTGCATTCGTTCGGCTGGCGTCACATGTTCATCGCCGAAGGCGCACCCGCGATTCTCTGGGCCGTGTGCTGGTGGTTCATCGTGCAGGACAAGCCGCAGCAGGTCTCGTGGCTCACCCAGCAGCAAAAGGACCAGCTCGCCGAAACCTTGCGCGCCGAACAGGCCGCGATCAAGCCGGTGCGCAACTACAGCGAAGCGTTCCGCACGCCTGCGGTCATCAAGTTGTGCGCGCAGTATTTTTGCTGGAGCATCGGCGTGTATGGTTTCGTGCTGTGGCTGCCGTCGATCCTGAAGAATGGTTCGACGCTCGGCATGGTCGAAACCGGCTGGCTCTCGGCGCTGCCGTATCTGGCCGCAACGATCGCCATGCTGGCGGCTTCGTGGGCATCGGATAAACTCAACCGCCGCAAAGTGTTCGTGTGGCCGTTCCTGCTGGTCGGCGCGATCGCGTTCGCCGCGTCGTACGCGATCGGCTCCACGCACTTCTGGATTTCGTATGCGCTGCTGGTGATCGCCGGCGGTGCGATGTATGCGCCGTATGGGCCGTTCTTCGCGATCGTGCCGGAACTGCTGCCGAAGAACGTTGCGGGCGGCGCGATGGCGCTGATCAACAGCATGGGGGCGCTCGGATCGTTCGTCGGCTCGTACGTGGTCGGCTATCTGAATGGCGCGACCGGTTCGCCCGCGGCATCCTATGCGTTCATGAGCGTGGCCCTCGTCGCCGCGGTGATTCTGACGCTGATCGTCAAGCCGCAGCCACAAGCAGAGCCGCTGAGCAAGGGCGCCAAGCTCGCTACACCGTTGCAAGGAAAATAAGTTGATGAAGAAGATCGTCGCCTGGAAGTCATTGCCCGAGGACGTGCTCGCGTATCTGCAACAGCGTGCAGAAGTCGTGCAGGTCGACCCCGCGCAGCACGACGCGTTTGTTGCCGCGCTGAAAGACGCGGACGGCGGTATCGGTTCGAGCGTGAAAATCACGCCAGCGATGCTCGAAGGCGCGAGCCGGCTGAAGGCGCTGTCGACCATCTCGGTGGGCTTCGACCAGTTCGATGTCGCCGATCTCACGCGCCGCGGCATTGTGCTCGCGCACACGCCGGACGTGCTGACCGAATCCACGGCGGATACGGTGTTCTCGCTAATCCTCACTTCGGCGCGGCGAGTGGTCGAACTCGCGGAGTGGGTGAAGGCGGGCGAGTGGAAGCACAGCATCGGACCCGCGCATTTTGGGGTCGACGTGCAGGGCAAGACGCTTGGCATCGTCGGACTGGGACGGATCGGCGGCGCGGTCGCGCGGCGCGCGGCGCTGGGCTTCAACATGAAGGTGCTGTATACGAACCGCAGTGCGAACGCGCAGGCAGAACAGGTTTACGGTGCGCGCCGCGTCGAATTGGCGGAGCTGCTGGCCATCTCCGACTTCGTCTGTCTGCAGGTGCCGCTCACGCCCGAGACGAAGCACATGATCGGCGCGGCCGAACTCAAGTCGATGAAGCAGAGCGCGATCCTGATCAACGCATCGCGCGGCGCCACGGTCGATGAACAGGCGCTGATCGAAGCACTGCAAAACGGCACGATTCACGGCGCGGGTCTGGACGTGTTCGAGACCGAACCGCTGCCGGCCGATTCGCCGCTGCTGAAAATGGCGAATGTGGTCGCGCTGCCGCATATCGGTTCGGCGACGCACGAGACGCGCCATGCGATGGCGCGCAATGCGGCGGAAAACCTTGTAGCCGCGCTCGAGGGTACGCTCGCGATCAACATCGTCAATCGCGAAGTGTTGAAGAAATGAGCACGACGCCGCCTGCCGCCGCACGCCGCGCGACGATCACCGACGTCGCGCGCGAAGCCGGCACGGGCAAGACCAGCATCTCGCGCTACCTGAATGGCGAGATGAGCGTGCTGTCGCCGGAATTGCGCGCGCGCATCGAGGCGGCCATCGAGCGTCTCGACTATCAGCCGAACCAGATGGCGCGCGGCCTCAAGCGTGGCCGCAATCGCCTGATCGGCATGCTGCTCGCCGACCTGACGAACCCATATTCCGTCGAAGTGCTGCAAGGCGTGGAAGCCGCTTGCCACGCGCTCGGGTTGATGCCGCTGATCTGCCACGCGGCCAACGAAGTCGAAATGGAGCGGCGCTATCTGCAACTGCTCACCACGTATCGCGTGGAAGGCGTGATCGTCAACGCGCTCGGCGTGCGCGAGGAAACACTGCGGCCGGTGGGCGGCGGGGGAATTCCGGCGGTGCTGGTCGACCGTTCGGTGGAAGGGCTGGTCGCCGACATGGTTGGGCTGGACAACCGGGCGGCCGCTGAGCTTGGCACGCGGCATCTGCTCGACAACGGTTTCGACGATATCTGGTTTGTCGTGCAGCCCTTCGAGCAAATCAGCTCGCGGCAACTGCGCGAGGCGGCGTTTCGCGAGGTGATGAGCGGCGAGGGCGGTAAGGGACGTGAGGGCGGACCTGGCGGTAAGGGCGAAGGCAGCAGGACGGGCGGCAAGGGAAACGGCGACAAGCGTGGCGCGCGGGGGCATACGCTGGTGCTGAACCTCGCGGAGCCGGCGGCGGTCGAACGTGCCCTCGCTGAACTGGATCGCGCAATTGATGCGGTTGGCGGTCCGGGCGGGGCCGTGTCCAGCGCGGCAGATAACGCCGCACGCAGCGCCACAGATAACGCCACAGATAACGCCACCGTTACAGCCGCAGTTCGCGCCATCGGCAAACCCAGCCGCATCGCCTTGTTCGCGGCCAACGCGCCGGTCGCGCTGTGCCTCGCCCTCCATCTGAAAGCGCGCTATGGCGTGGATTGGCAGGCGCGCGTCGCGCTGCTGTCGATCGACGATCCCGAATGGGCCGAATTGACCGGCGTCACTACGATCCGCCAGCCGACCTACGAGATCGGCTACCGTGCGGTCGAGTTCCTCCATGAGCGCATCGAAGGGGTGCAAACCACCGCGCGCGACTGCCTCCTGCCAGGCGAATTGATCATCCGTGCGTCAACTTCGCGCTGATCTGCGATCATTCGGGCTGCGGCGCGCAGCGGGTGCGCGCCGGTCATCGCAAGGAAACTCATGGTTGTTGCACCGCTTACCCTCTCGAGCCTCGCCGTCGCGACGCTGCTGGTCGCCGCTTTACCGTTCCTGATTTACCGCCGTCTGCGCCGGCCGCTCGCGCTCAACCCCCGCGACGCCATTACCGGCATCGCCGTGTTCGCGCTGTTCGCGATGGTGATCGAGCGCGCGCTGAATGACTACGTGCTGCACCGGAACGAAGCGACCGCCACCCTCCTGGCCAATCCGCTGGCCTTCGTGGTGTACGGCGCGCTGGCCGCGGGTATCTGCGAGGAAGTGGGGCGTTTCATCGGAATGCGCCTGCTGCTCAAGCGCGCGGCAGCGAAGTCCGCGTCCGCTGCGAGCACGGGTGACGGCACGGCGCTCACCTATGGCCTCGGTCACGGCGGCGCTGAGGCCTGGCTGGTCGGCGTGCTGGTGCAGATTCAATGGATCCTGTTTGCCGTCTTCGAGAACCGCGGCGAACTGGACGGCTACCTGAGCAATCTGCCGACCGACTCGGTAATGCGCATCCACTTGATCCTCGCAAGCCTGACGCCGCAGACGGCCGGCATTTTCGCGCTCGAACGGGTGGCCGCACTGGTGTTCCAGATCGGCTTGTCGGTATTGATGTGGCGTGGCGTGCGGGCGGGCTGGCGCGGCATCCTGCCGCTCGCGATTGTGTTGCATGCGCTGGTCGACGTGCCGGCTGCGCTGTTCCAGGCGCAACTCGTGCCGCTCGCCGCAGTGGACGGCGTGTATGCGCTGGGGGCGGTGATTGTCGCGGGCTTGCTGTTCAGAACGTTCCGTCGCCCGGCGGTTGCCGCATGAGCCGCTTGTGAGCCGCCTGTGAGCCGCGTGTTACTCAGGCCATCCGTGATTCTCTAACTTTCGGTGTACCTCTTCGGTACACCGTTCAGGCACATCCTTTCGGCACACCTCATGGAAGAAGCTTACCAATACGACTGCGCGAATCCCGAGTTCGAGGAATTGGCTCGCGTCATCAGCGATCTGTTTCCCGAGCAGACACAGTTCATCCAGCGTGCCGGCGAAGACGGCACGCCGACGCTGGCCATTCACTGGGTTGCAATGCGTTTTGGCGCGACCGCGCGCCGCATCGTGATGACCGTGGTGATTGCGCCGACCGCGTTGGCGCGTTATCGCGCGTTGCCGGCGCGGCTGCGCGGCCGGAGTTTCGCGGTGCTGCGGGCGTTTGTAGAAGCGAGCATCGGCTCGCTCGAAGAACAGTACGCGAACGGCGAGGCGGTGCCGCGCGATGTGACGGTGGATCTCGGCGACGAGTTTGCTTAAAACGCTTGACTCAGGACCCGCGGGCCATTGGCTAGATGGCGGGCCCGAATGCGGCTGGGCTTACCGCGGTCAGCCGGCCACGACTCATTGGCTGGGAGTCACAGGCAGCGACTCAATCGGCAAGCCGATAGACCTTCGCGAAGCGTGCGGCCTGCACCACGCCGTAGTCGCCGGGGGCGTACTGCATGATCCAGTCACCGGCGGCGCCGTGCAGCACGTCGCCGCCCCCTGCTGAACGGGCTAGCGAAAACGCTTCGTTCATCTGTTTGGCCAGCACGACGGCCGGACGGTTGCGATAAGCGCCCGGTGCGCCATGCGCGAGGGCGGTGTCTTCCGGCAGATATTTCGCATCGAAGCGTTCGCGCGAGACGACCCAGCGGTCGCCGGTCGAACCGGTGATCAGCGCGTCGCCGCGGACATAGCGGTTCGGCCCTTCCAGGCTCATCAGTTCGCCTTCGGCGGCGGCGAATTCAACGCTCACGGTTTCGTTTTTGACGACGCGCTGAGCGTTGGCATCTTGACTCAGGTCGAGATTTTTGAGTTCGGTCATGAAGCGAGCGGGTGTAGAGAGATAGATAGCCGCGCCGGGACCCGGTGTCTCGACGCCACGTACTCGCAATCATGCCAGATGCATCTGAAGATCGGTTTCTTTTGCCATTGGCGGGGAAGGCGGCGAGCACGGCCGCCAAAAGCAAAAGAACCGGGCGCGCAGCGCAGAAATCCGCGCCGCGCGTCATCAACCGTGCAGCTGACCGCTTACGGCTTCACAGCCGCATCATTCGCTTGCCGGCGCCTTCTTACCGCCGCCCTTGCCATGGTGACGGCCACCCTCAGGGCCACCCTGATGGAACGTTACGTCGGCCAGCTTCTTCTGTTCCGGCGAGAAGCTGTTGTACAGCGGGTCAAACGCATCGACCAGCCTCTTCATGCCGTCCGCATGCGCTTGCGCGATCGTCGCGTATTGCTTCATGTCGTCAAGCGCCGACAGGTTCGTATCGGCCTTGCGCTGCTGGAACAACTGCCCCATCGTCTGGCCATTGCTGCGCATGACATCGGCGAACGCGTTCCATTGCGATTCCTGCGCCGGCGTGATCTTCAACTGGGTGTGCAGGTAGGCGATGCGGTCTTCGACATTGCGCTCGTGGCCGGCTTTTGCGGCGGGTGCGGAAGCCGGGGTGCCCATCGGCGCCGAAGCCGGCGCGGAAGTTTGTGCGAACGCGCCGCTCATGGCGACTGCGGTGGCCAACATTACGAGTGCTTTTTTCATCGAAACTCCTGATGTCTGTTCGAATTAGGACAAGGCGAGCATGGCGAGCGACCCCACGCACATCGGCATAGCGACGCACGGCGGCCGGCTGCCCGCTTCGCCGTCGCCGCTATTTGTATCACGATATCTCTACAATGCGGCTACGGTACGACAAACGCTTACAACCGAAACGCAATGCGGCTGCGGTACGACAAACGCTTACAACCGAAACGAACAGGAAATAGCGGGTGGACAAATTCGTCAGCATGGAAGTCTTCGTCGCCGTGGTCGAAGCGGGCAGTCTCACGGCGGCGGCCGAGCGATTTGACATTTCGTCGGCGATGGTGGGCAAGCACATCCGCTCGCTGGAAACGCGGCTCGCGACGCGCCTGCTGACGCGCACCACGCGTCGTCAGAGCCTGACCGAAATCGGCCGGCACTATTACGAGCAGTGCAAGCGCATTCTGGCGGATGTCAAGGAGGCGGAGTCTCTAGCCGAGGCAATGGCAGCCGCGCCGCGCGGCGTGCTGAAGGTGACGGTGCCGCTGACGTACGGTGTCGAAGTCTTTGCCCCTGCGATGACCGACTACCTGAGCGCATGGCCGGACGTGAGCCTCGAACTGGATCTGTCGAATCGCGTGATCGACCTGGTGGAAGAGGGCTTCGATGCGTCGGTGCGAATCGGCCACTTGCCGGACTCCAGTTTCGTCGCGCGGCCGTTGAAGCCTTACCGGATGCGCGCCTGCGCGTCGCCGGCCTATCTGGCGCGGGCCGGCACACCGCGCACGCCGGCCGATCTCATGCAGCACGAATGCCTGGGTTTTCTGCATTGGGGCCGCGAGGGTTTGTGGCGGCTAGGCGGCGAGACCGCGGACGAAAACCAGTTGCGCGCCGGACGGTTCCGGGCGAACAACGGCCAGGCGCTCAAGGTTGCCGCATTGCGCGGCTTCGGGCTGGTGTTGCAGCCGGAGGCGCTGCTTGCGGGAGAGATTGCCAGCGGCGAACTGGTGTCGGTGCTGGAAGACTATTTGCCCGAAGGTGCGCCCGTCCACCTGGTTTACCCACGCGACCGCCGTGCAACGCCGAAGCTCACCAGCTTCATCGATTTCGTGATCGAGCGGTTCGGGGTGTGATCGTGCCGCTTCGCCTCGCGTCGCTTATCTTGTTCCGCTGCGTTTCCAGCTTCCTGCGTGCCGCTTCCCGATCACTGTTAGCCGCTCATCATTGCGCCGTCCATGGTTCGGGTTCCTTTGCCTGCCGCCCGGTGTGCAAGACGCGCGATAATCCGCTCCACTGCTGACCAACTTCTTGCCCCCCGATGAGACCTCCGCGCCTCGACCAACTCGACGACCTCGACCGCAACCTTGTTGCGCTGCTGCAAGCCAACGCCCGTGAGAGCGTCGCCAATCTCGCTCGCCAACTGGACGTGGCGCGCACTACCGTGATCGCACGGATCGCCCGGCTCGAGCGTAGCAATGTGATCGGCGGCTATAGCGTGCGACTCGGTCAGGACGTGCTCGACTCGAGCATCCAGGCATACGTCGGCATCATCATCGCGCCGAAATACGGGCCTGCCGTGCAGAAACGTCTCGGCAAGATGCCCGAGGTGCAACTGCTATGCGCGGTGAGCGGCGAGTTCGACTATGTTGCCTGGCTGCGCGCCGATTCACCCGATCGCCTCAACGATCTGCTCGACGAGATTGGCGGCCTGGAAGGTGTGGAGCGAACCACCACGTCGATCATTCTTGCGCGCAAGATCGACCGCGGCATGGTGTGATCCTGCTGCCCAATTTTTACGCCGTTTTGATACGTTTTCGACATATCGACTGACTGCATCGTCATAACGTCGAAGGTCATGGTCATAGCGCAGCATTTTGCGCGTATGAACTGTTTTTGCTTCTCCCTAAACTGTGTCTCGAGGGTTCAGCCCGCCGGGCGCAGCGCCTAAGCGCTGCGCACTTCCCAAGCTGGAGACAGCAGATAACAGCAACCATCGTGCATGGGACCGGAGTAAGTGCTTTGCATGGGGCCTGAGTAAGTGCTGCAGCGCTAACTCTGGCCGACAGCTAAAAGCGCTAACTCCGGTCGACAGCGATGCATGGGACCGGAGTAAGTGCTTTGCATGGGGCCTGAGTAAGCGCTAAAGCGCTAACTCAGGCCGACAGCTAAAGCGCTAACTCCGGTCGACAAAGGAGAAGCGTATGAAAGTAGCCATCGTTGGCGCAGGTTTGATCGGTCACACCATCGCCCACATGTTGCGCGAAACCGGCGACTACGACGTCGTCGCGTTCGACCGCGACCAGAACGCGCTCGATAAGCTTGCCGCTCAGGGCATCCCGACCCGCCGCGTCGATTCCGCCGATGCCGCCGCGCTGCGCGCCGCCATTCAAGGCTTCGACGCGCTCGTCAACGCGCTGCCGTATTACCTGGCGGTGAGCGTGGCCTCGGCCGCCAAGGGCGCGGGCGTCCATTACTTCGATCTGACCGAAGACGTGCGCGCCACCCACGCGATCCGCGCGATCGCCGACGACGCCGACCACGCCTTCATGCCGCAGTGCGGTCTGGCGCCGGGCTTCATCGGTATCGCCGCGCATGAGCTGGCGAACCGTTTCACCGAAATTCGCGACGTCAAGATGCGCGTCGGCGCGCTGCCGGAGTTCCCGACCAACGCGCTGAAGTACAACCTGACGTGGAGCGTCGACGGCCTGATCAACGAATACTGCCAGCCGTGCGAAGCGATCCGCGACAGCCGCACGCAGTGGGTGCAGCCGCTCGAAGGCCTCGAACACTTCTCGCTCGATGGTACCGAATACGAAGCTTTCAATACGTCCGGCGGTCTAGGTACACTGTGCGAAACCCTGTCGGGCCGGGTCGAGTCGCTCGACTACAAGTCGGTGCGCTATCCGGGCCACCGCAAGCTGATGCAGTTCCTGCTGGAAGATCTGCGTCTTGCGAGCGACCGCGATACGCTCAAGACCATCATGCGCCGTTCGGTGCCTTCGACCGCGCAAGACGTCGTGCTGGTGTTCATCACCGTGAGCGGCATGCGCGACGGTCAACTGGTGCAGGAAGTGTTCACCCGCAAGATTTTCGCGAAGACGGTGTGCGGCGTGCCGATGAGCGCGATCCAGATCACCACGGCCGGCGCGATGTGCGCGGTGCTCGATCTGTTCCGCGAGCAGAAGCTGCCGCAAAGCGGCTTCGTGCGTCAGGAGCAGGTGTCGCTGCACGACTTCCTCGCGAACCGCTTTGGCAAACTGTACGAAGGGCAGTCGCTGGATGCGATGGCGACGGTGTAAGCGGAGACTGTCGCGTTGAGGCTCAAAACCGAGGGCCGTGCGACCACGCGGCAGTGACTGCCGCGAGCAACCAGGAAGGCCTCGCAGAAGGCCCCCTTAGAACAGCCCAGGACGCCCCGCACTGCGGGGCGTTTTGCGTTTCGCGCGCCGGTGCGAAACCGGCTGGCACTACACAGGTGAGCTACACAGGCAGCTACACGGATAAGCTACACAGGTAGCAGCGGCAGCATCGCATGCGGCTCACCTACTATGCGTGCAAGCAACGCTTCGTAGTCCGCCTGGGTTGGCGCGGTGTTGTCGAACATCAACAGATCTTCGCAAATCTCGCCGCTCGGCACGAAGCGGCGCTGCCGATACTCGTCCCAATGCGCGAGTTTGTAGGCATCGTTCGGATTGCCGCGATCGACAATGCGCTGATGCGCGATCTCTTCCGACGTGGTGATCCACACCACTCGCAGCGCCACGTCCGCACCGATACCCAGCCAGGCGCGATCAAAAAGGCGCCGCTCGCGCACTTCGCGCGAGAGTGGCCCGACCACGAGCGCACTGATGCCGAGTTCGAGGTTGTCGCGGGCGGTATCGAGGAGGCCGCGATACTCGGGATCGCGCAGGTGTTGCAGGAAAAGCGGGCTGTCGCGGTCGTTCGGGTCGCCGGTCAGCATGGCCATGGCGGCGGCGCTGTAGCCGCCGAACAGCGTATCTTTATCGAGCAGGCAGAAAGGCGAAGCGCTCGCCTGCATGAGCGGGCCGATCAGCATTTTCGCCAGAGTTGTCTTGCCGGTGCCTGCGTGACCGCAGAAGAAAACCAGACGGGTCACGAAGACGTGTCCTCGGGCGCGGCGGCCGGGGCGCCGGCGTGCTGCGGGTCGCGCGCGAATTTGCCGCCGGCCTCCAGCCACATCACATTGATGATGCCGAAGCCCAACGCGACACCGATGCCGAGAATCCAGGTGAAATACCACATTGCAGTCTCCTTGATCGTATGTCCGGCGAGGCAGGCGATGAAGCGTTGCGCCTGGCCGGTACCGAGAAGCAAACCTGCTGGCAGACAAAACTACCACGCTGCGGATCTGAGGGTAAATCCGCAGTGCTCGGCGCCCACAGCGCAGCGCTTTGCAACGATCATGAAGAAGAACGCGGCAGCGCGCAAGAGGGTGAGCGGACGGTTGGCCGTTCGCCCAGGATGGCGCAATGCGCCTATAACAAGAACAAGAGCAACGCCACCAACAACACGGGAGACCCAGCATGCCGATGCGCCAGCACTTCCACTGCAAAGCCGCGCTGCTTGCGCTGGTGATCGCGTCGCTCGCGGGTTGCGCCTCGACCCCTGCCGAACCCGTCCCGTTCAAGGAGGTGCCGCAAGCGCGCATCGTCCAGCCTGGTTACACGCAGCCCGGCAACGGACTGGTTGGGGTGGACGTACGGCGCGAACGTTCTCGTGACCTTATCGTCCGGTTCCGCGATGCCTTGGTGTATATCGACGGCGAGCAGGTCACCGACCTGATGAACGGCGAGCATGTGGTTTTCTATCTGAGCCCCGGTGTGCATCGCATCGGTGTTTCGACGCAATTCGATCCGGTCGTGGAGATGCGCTTTATGGTCACGGCCGATACGCGCTATACGAACCGCGCGTCGGTCACCTTCGGCGAAGATCACAGCATCGCCTTGCGCAGGGTTGCCCAATAGCGCAGGGGCGCGCCGCCGTACGATACGTGTCCAACAATGCCCGCGAATACGGGATGCACGCCGGGCAAGGCCAGTGCGCGCCGCACTGCGCCCGCCGCCGCGGCACGCAAGCTTTAACAATTGCATACATGACGTTCACGCAGAGCCCTTAACATGGCGGCTGTCGTGTATGCGTTCGTGCAGATCCGCCACTGGGCTTACGCACAGTGCGAAGCCGGCGGGTCTGTACCGTTTTCAAGGTAATCCAACATGCTGATCAATTGCGCCGCCTATCAGGACGGCCGGAAGCTGGCTGACATCGATATCGACAGCATCAGCGACTACGTGGCGCGGCCCGAGTGCTTCGTCTGGGTCGCGCTGAAAGACCCGGGGCCGGGCGAACTGGCCGTGATGAAACACGAGTTCGGCCTGCACGAACTCGCGATCGAAGATGCGCAAAACGGCCATCAACGTCCGAAAATCGAGGAGTACGGCGAGTCGCTATTCGCCGTCATGCATACCGTGGAAATGGACGAAGAAGGCGAACTGCTGACCGGCGAGGTCGACGTGTTCGTGGGGCACAACTATGTGCTGTCGGTGCGCCGCGGCACGCGCGTCGGGTTTCAGAACGTTCGCGCCCGTTGCGAGCGCGAGCCGCAATTGCTCAAGCAGGGCTCGGCGTTCGTGCTGTACGCGCTGGCGGATGACATCGTCGATCGGTATTTTCCGATCATCGAGGCAATGAACACTGAAATCGAAGCACTCGAAGACCGCATCTTCGAGCGCAATAATTCGGCGGCATCGCGCACGATCATTGAAGATCTGTACTCGCTGAAACGCCGTCTGGTGATTCTGCAGCATCACATTGCGCCGCTTCAGGAAGCGATCGGCAAATTGACGGGTGGCCGGATTCCGAGCATCTGCGAAGGCATGCAGGCGTACTTTCGCGACGTCTACGACCACCTCGAACGGATCGTCAAGATCATCGACGGCCGGCGCGAAATGGTTGTGACTGCGGTGCAGGTCAATCTGGGGATGATCTCGCTTGCCGAAAGCGAGGTGACCAAGCGGCTCGGCTCGTTTGCCGCGTTGTTCGCGGTGCCGACCATGATCGCCGGCATCTACGGGATGAACTTCCAGAGCATCCCCGAGCTGCATTACAAGTTCGGCTATCCAGTTTGTCTGGCCGTGATGCTGACCGTGGATCTGGTCTTGTACTGGCGCTTCCGCAAGGCCGGCTGGCTTTGACACGCCGTTAGCCGCCGAACAGGCGGTGCACCGCAACACCGCGAATCGTTGACACCCATTAGCGGGCACACTGAGAATAGGTCTCGCAAACGTTTGCGAATAACTAGAAATACGGCTCGACCGCGAGCCCGACAAACCTTGGAGAGAGGCATGAGCCATCGCATTCGCCGCCGCATGCTGGCGGCCGCAGTTCTCGTCACCGCTACCGCCGCTTTACCGTTTTCTTCCGCTTACGCGCAAACCGTGCCCGCCCATAAGCTGAAGGTCGCGCTGGTGATGAAGTCGCTCGCGAACGAGTTCTTCCTGACCATGGAAAACGGTGCGAAAAACTACCAGAAACACAATGCCTCCCAGTTTGACCTGATCACCAACGGCATCAAGGACGAGACCGATACCGCGAACCAGATCCGGATCGTCGAACAGATGATCGTCTCGAAGGTCGATGCGATCGTGCTAGCCCCCGCTGACTCGAAGGCGCTGGTGCCCGTCGTCAAGAAGGCCGTCGACGCGGGCATCATCGTCGTGAACATCGACAACCGGCTCGACCCGGATGTGCTCAAGTCGAAAGACCTGAACGTGCCGTTCGTTGGCCCGGACAACCGCAAGGGCGCGCAGAAGGTCGGCGACTATCTGGCCAAAAAGCTGAAGGCGGGCGATGAAGTCGGCATTATCGAAGGCGTGTCGACCACGACCAACGCGCAGCAACGCACCGCGGGCTTCAAGGACGCCATGCAGACCGTCGGCGCGAAGGTCGTGTCGGTGCAATCGGGCGAGTGGGAAATCGACAAGGGCAACGCCGTGGCGTCGGCCATGCTCAATGAGTATCCGAACCTGAAGGCGCTCCTCGCCGGCAACGACAATATGGCGATCGGCGCGGTCTCGGCCATCCGTGCGGCAGGCAAGCAGGGCAAGGTGCTGGTGGTCGGTTACGACAATATCAACGCGATCAGGCCGATGCTCAAGGATGGCCGTGTCCTGGCCACCGCCGACCAGTACGCCGCCAAGCAGGCCGTGTTCGGTATCGACACCGCGCTGAAGGCGATCAACGAGCACAGGAAACAGTCGCAGTTGTCCGGTGTGGTGGAAACGCCGTGCGACCTGGTGACCAGGTAAGGGTCGGGCAGCCGGTGCCGGAACCGTGCCAATTCAATAAACGCTCAAGAAACCTGCTGCGCCGCCGTTAAATTCAGAGGTGAGCGTCATGACGCTGGCTGCGCCGCGGGAGGGTGCGTGGCCGACAGCGCCTGAGCATTCCGCGCATTGGGCTGGCGTGACACGTCGCTGTCGTTGGCGGCCTCATGCGAGTGCATCGCGCGAGGCCGCGCCGGGAGCCTCGGAACCAGGATTGCGACGGATTCGTCAGCACCCTGGCGTCTCAAGCGCAGTCGACGCTGGAAGTGTGGGAAAGGCGGTAAAGCATAAGTATTCATGAGTTTGATCTGTCTTCGATGAGGATGTCCGGTGGGTCGTCAGGTGGCGTGGCCGGCGGGAACAACAGGCAGGAGAGCAACAGGTTATGGCGACGATCAAAGATGTAGCGGCCGTGGCAGGCGTGTCGTTCACGACGGTATCGCACGTGGTGAACAACTCACGGCCGGTGTCGGCCGACGTGCGCGCAAAGGTCGAACACGCGATCCGTCAGCTTCACTATGTGCCATCGGCGGTGGCCCGCTCGCTCAAGGCGCGGGCCACGGCGACGATCGGTCTGGTGGTGCCGAACAGCACGAACCCGTATTTCGCGGAGATGGCGCGCGGGATCGAGGATGGTTGCTCGCGCAACGGCTACTGCCTGTTCTTCTGCAATTCCGACGACGATCCGGCCAAGCAGCGTCACTATCTGCGCGTGCTGCAGGAAAAGCGGATCGACGGACTGATCGTCGCCTCGGCGGGCGATGACGCGGTGCTGGCGCAGACGCTCGCCGACGCCCGGGAGCCGCTGGTCGTCGTGGACCGCAATATCGAAGGCGTGAATGCGGATCTGGTGCAGATCGACCACGAGAAGGGCGGCTACATTGCGACGCGTCATCTGCTCGAGCTGGGGCACGTGCGGATCGGCTGCATCACCGGGCCCGTGAAGACGGCGGTGAGCGCCATGCGGGTACACGGCTTCATTCGCGCCATGACGGAGCGCGGCATCGAGATTCCGGCCGGCGCCATTGTCGAAAGCGATTTTTCGGGGACCGGCGGCCATCGCGCGGCTGGACAGCTGTTCGATACCGTGAAGCCGTCGGCGATTTTTGCCGGCAACGACATGATGGGCATCGGTGCGCTACGCGCCGCGGCAGAGCGCAATATCAGCGTGCCGCACGATTGCTCGATCATCGGTTTCGACGATATCGAACTGGGGCGATTCACCTATCCGGCGCTCTCGACCGTGGGGCAGTCGGTCCGCGCGCTCGGCGATATGGCGGCGCAGACGCTGATCGAACGTATCGCCGGGACGTCGTCGGGCAGTCCTCCGCGCGCACTGGGTCGCCGGCGTGTCGTGTCGCCGCGCCTGATCGTGCGCGAATCGACCGCGACGTGGGCCGGCGCGGCGAGGCGCGATCTGGCGGCCTGATATCGGGCGTTGCGTTGCCGGGCGCGCGCCGAAAGGCTTCGTGTCCGCTCTCCGCACGGACGCGGTCCGTCGGTGCTTTGTAATTATTTCCAATTGCTTACAGCATCTTTCTTCCTACCATATAAGACCTTCAAGTACGCAAACGGAATGCCGTAAACCTGGGTATTAGAGCGCGTAGTCAAATCAGCGCCATGCAGGCAGCCGCCACACGCTACCCCGCGCTGCGCACGCAGTCTCTTATTTGCTAAGTACAGGAACGAGCATGTTGAACAAAGGCATCACGATCAAGGCGCGGATTGGCCTCACGATGGCTTTTCTCGCCGCGTTGCTAGTCGCGATTGGCGTTTTTGGTCTGTTCGGCATGAGCCGATCGAACGCCGCTCACCGGGACACTTTCACGAATGTAATGCCGAGCACTGTCGATATCGGCAACGCCGAACTGTATGCCGCGCGCGAGCGGCTGGCGCTCGACCGGGCGGCGTTCATGATCGGCACGCCGGAAGCGGCGCCGACGATCGAGCGTGCGCATTCGATGCGCGCCACCTCCGACATGTGGTGGAAAAAGTATATGGATCTGCCGCGCGACGCAGAGCAAGACCGTCTCGCGCAGGACGTCATCGCCAAACGTGACGCGCTGCATCAGGAATTGGATGGCTTTGCGGCGGTCATCACGGCGAACGACCAGAGCAAGATCATCGACGGCGCCAAGCGCATGCAGGTGGCGTACAACGATCTCGCCACGTCCGACGATACGCTGAGCAAGTTTCAGTTCACGTCGGCCGAGCAAGGCTACGACTCCGCGCAAAGCAGCTTCGAGATGTTCCGCGTGGTGAGCGCCGGTGCGCTTCTGGTCGGCGTGCTCGCCGCCGTGCTGTCCTACCTGACGCTCAGCCGCGCGATTGGCCGCCCGCTCGACGCCGCCCTCGGTCATTTCGACGCGATCTCCGCTGGCGATCTGCGCCGCCCGGTCGTGGTCACCTCGCGTAACGAAATGGGGCAACTGCTTGGAGGCATCGCCAAAATGCAGCGCAGTCTCACCGAAACGGTGCGCACGGTGCGCAGCGGCAGTGAATCGATTGCGACCGCCACGCGCCAGATCGCAGCCGGCAATATCGACCTGTCCACGCGCACGGAAGAGCAGGCGTCGGCGCTGCAGGAAACCGCGTCGAGCATGGAAGAGCTGACCGGCACCGTCAAGCAGAACGCCGACAACGCTCGCCAGGCGAGTTCGCTGGCGGCCAACGCGTCCGAGATTGCCAACAAGGGCAGCGCCGTGGTCAGCCAGGTGGTCGGCACGATGGGCGACATCAACCAGAGCTCGGCGAAGATTGCCGACATCATCTCGATCATCGAAGGGATTGCGTTCCAGACCAACATCCTGGCCCTGAATGCGGCCGTGGAAGCGGCGCGGGCCGGCGAAGAAGGGCGCGGGTTCGCGGTGGTGGCAGGCGAAGTGCGCAGCCTCGCGCAGCGTTCGTCGGCGGCGGCCAAGGAGATCAAGGAGCTGATCGACACCTCGGTGGAGCGCGTGCAGTCCGGCTCGGCCCTGGTCGACGAAGCGGGCCGCACCATGACCGAGATCATCGGTGCTGTGCAACGCGTGACCGACATCATGGGGGAGATTGCAGCGGCCTCGGAGGAGCAAAGCAGCGGCATCGGCCAGGTGGCGCGCGCGGTCACCCAGATGGACGAGGTGACGCAGCAAAATGCCGCGCTGGTCGAAGAAGCTGCAGCGGCAGCGTCTTCGCTTGAAGATCAGGCCGGCAAGCTGCGTACCGCGGTCGCGGTGTTCCAGCTCGAAGAAAGCGGCTACAAGGCGCCGGTGAGCGCGGCGCCGAAGCGCGCAGCCGCGCCGGTTCGCGCGGCAGAGGCACGCAAAGTGTCACACCCGGTGTCATCCCCCATGTCACACGCTGGCGCGCAGCCCGGCACCGCCAGGACCTCTGCCGCACCCGCGGCAACGGTGGCTGCCGCCGCGCCGACGAGGGCGCCTGCCAAGGCAGCGGCGAGCGCCGGCAGCGATCAGGATTGGGAAACCTTCTGACCGGTCACCGCCTCGCAACATTCGTTCCCGATGAAACATTAGACGGAACCATGCTTGCGCGGATTGGCCGCATGACGATAAAGACCGCGATTGCGCATGCAACTGCGGTCTTTTTTCATACTCTGCGGACTAAGTAGCGTTCACAAGCGTTGTCGGCGCCCTGGCGAGCGCCGTGATCCGGTACATTGACGGGCGCGACTACGGCTTGCATCGGCGACATCGCCGCTTCAGGCAGTCAGCGCGCGGACCGTGAGCCCGCTATCCTAACCGCCGCAACTCAGCGCGGCAGTCCACCCCGCTCAACGCGCCAGCCATAAAGGACGACATGACGCCATACGACCTCGCGCACCGCCTCGTCGAAGCCCGCCGGCAGCATCGCCCGATCGATGCGCCGCCACCCGACAGTCTGCCGCCTGACGCGGCAACCGCTTATGCGATCCAGCAGGCTGTCATCGCAGGCCTCGGCGATTCGACGGGGGCATGGAAGATCGGCGCCAGAGCGCCGGGCGGGGCCGCCGCGGGCGCGCCGATTCCAGCTTCGCTGGTGCTGCCGTCGCCCACGCGGGTGGCCCATACCGGCTTCTTCCGGGTGCTGGTGGAGCTGGAGATCGCCTTTCGTTTCGCCGAGGCAATCGAGCCGCGCGGCCGGGCTTATGCGCGCGACGAGGTGCTCTCGAAGGTCGGTGTCGTGCTGCCAACCATCGAGATCGTCGATAGCCGTTTTACCGAGTGGCCTAATGTCGCGCCGCTCGCGCAACTGGCCGACGCACAGAACAATGGCGCATTGATCACCGGCCATCCGGTTGCCTATGCAGGCCTCGCACGCGGCTTCGATTTCGTATCGCCCGAACTGGAGCTAAGTTTCAACGGCAACTCACTGGTGCCGGAAGCCACCGGCAATCCGGCTGGCGATCCGCGCGAACTGCTAGTGTGGTTCGTCAACCATTGCGCCGCGATGGGTATCACCATCGAGCCGGAATGGACGCTCACCACCGGTTCGTACGTCGGTGCGCACAATGTGGACAAGCCGGGCATTGTGCGCGGCCATATCGACGGTCTAGGAGAAGTGGAGATTGAACTGACTTGAGCGTGCCGCGGCCTGCTTGTAACGGTCAGCTTGTAACCGCACATTACGAAGCACCAAGCACGTGCTTCTGGTCAGCATGGCGAACGAACATGTAACACAGCGCCTGTCGCTGTAGACCAAATGGCGATGCCGCGCGTTGATGAAAAGAGTCGCAGGATACAGGAAAGCGCATAACGTCCGCGTTCGATGCAACAAAGTGTGTGCATGCAGACAGGTTGTTCGGTAGAGCAGTGAAAGCGTTCGATGAACGAGACGATTCGCGTAACGGAGCATAGCGAACGTGCTGGGCAGCACGGCGAGCAGGGGGCGTTGGAGAGGCCGCAGCGTGGGCCGGCAGTGGCTGCGCATTCGCTGTGTGCGAGCGCAAGATTGTAGGTGAGCGTATCTGTGTTTCCAAGTGAGGAATGTCGGGAGGCGGGTACGGCGCGATTTTCGCAACGTAGTTCGTGAAAAAAAATTTAAAAGGGTTTAGGATGAATTCGAGCGATGTCGTTTCCGAATAGCGCGCCGCGCACGACATCGGTCTAGACTTCGGCGAGGAGGTAGCATGGATATCTACAGCAGTTTCGCGACCCGCTTCGAGAAAACGCGAGAGGATGAACTCTCGCTCGAGGAGTATCTCGCGCTCTGCAAAGACAATCCCGCCGCGTACGCTACGGCTGGCGAACGCATGTTGACGGCAATCGGTGAACCAGAACAGATCGACACTCGCAACGATCCGCGCATGTCGCGTATCTTCGCGAACAAGGTCATCAAGGTATACCCCGCATTCCGTGAGTTCTACGGAATGGAAGAGGTGATCGAGCAGGTGGTCGCCTACTTCCGGCATTCGGCCCAGGGGCTCGAAGAAAAGAAACAGATCCTGTATCTGTTGGGACCGGTCGGCGGCGGTAAATCGTCGATTGCGGAGCGTCTTAAGCAACTCATGGAACGCGTGCCGTTCTATGCGATCAAGGGCTCGCCGGTCAACGAGTCGCCACTTGGTCTGTTCGATTACGACGAGGACGGTCCGATCCTCGAAGAGCAATATGGTATTCCACGCCGCTACCTGAAAAATATTCTGAGCCCATGGGCGGTGAAGCGCCTGCACGAATACAACGGCGACATCCGCAAGTTTCGCGTGGTGCGCCGCTACCCGTCGATCCTTCGTCAGATCGGTATCGCCAAGACCGAACCGGGTGACGAAAACAATCAGGACATTTCGTCACTGGTCGGCAAGGTCGACATCCGTAAGCTCGAACAGTACGCACAAGACGATGCGGACGCGTACAGCTACTCCGGTGGCCTGTGCCTCGCGAATCAGGGCTTGCTCGAGTTCGTCGAAATGTTCAAGGCGCCGATCAAGGTTCTGCACCCGCTGCTTACCGCCACTCAGGAAGGCAACTTCAAGGGCACGGAAGGCTTCGGCGCGATCCCGTTCGACGGCGTGATTCTCGCCCACTCGAACGAGTCGGAATGGAAGGCGTTCCGCAACAACCGCAACAACGAAGCACTGCTCGACCGGATCTTCGTCGTGAAGGTGCCGTACTGCCTGCGCTACGGCGAAGAGGTCAAGATCTACGAGAAGCTGCTGCGCAATTCGTCGCTGGCCAGTGCGATATGCGCGCCGGGTACGCTGAAGATGATGGCGCAGATGTCGGTGCTCACGCGTTTGCAGGAGCCGGAGAACTCCAGTCTGTTCTCGAAGATGCAGGTGTACGACGGCGAGAATCTCAAGGACACCGATCCGAAGGCCAAGTCGTATCAGGAGTATCGCGATTTCGCGGGCGTGGATGAAGGGATGACCGGCGTGTCGACCCGCTTCGCGTTCAAGATCCTGTCGCGCGTGTTCAACTTCGATTCGACGGAAGTGGCTGCGAATCCGGTGCACCTGATGTATGTGCTTGAACAGCAGATCGAGCGCGAGCAGTTCCCGCCGGAAACCGAGCAGAAGTATCTGTCGTTCATCAAGGACGTGCTCGCTTCGCGTTATGCCGAGTTCATCGGCAAGGAGATTCAGACCGCGTACCTGGAGTCGTATTCCGAGTATGGTCAGAATATTTTCGATCGCTATGTGACGTACGCGGACTTCTGGATTCAGGATCAGGAGTTCCGCGATCACGACACCGGCGAGAGTTTCGACCGCGCGGCGCTGAACGCCGAACTGGAGAAGATCGAGAAGCCCGCGGGCATCAGCAACCCGAAGGACTTCCGCAATGAGATTGTCAACTTCGTGCTGCGTGCGCGTGCTGCGAATGCGGGGAAGAATCCCGCGTGGATCAGTTATGAGAAGCTGCGCGTCGTGATCGAAAAGAAGATGTTCTCGAACACGGAAGAGCTGTTGCCGGTGATCTCGTTCAACGCCAAGGGCTCGGCGGAAGAGCAACGCAAGCACGAAGACTTCGTCAACCGGATGGTGACGAAGGGCTATACGCCGAAGCAGGTACGCTTGCTGTGTGATTGGTATCTGCGCGTGCGCAAGTCGTCATGATGCGCACTGCGTGCCGCCCGCGCGGTCCGACCGCGTGGGCACCTTGCGAGGCGCAAGTTGTATGGACATAGCGTTGTGTTTGCAGACATGCCTATTGCAACGTGCGTCTCGCGCAGCGGAAATTAGTGCAGTTGCATGGGGGGCTGAGTAAGTGCTTTGCATGGAACCAGAGTAAGTGCTAAAGCGCTAACTCTGGTCGACAGCTAAAGCGCCAACTCAGACCGACATGCGGTGCATGGGGTTGGAGTAAGCGCTAAAGCGCTAACTCCAACCGACACGGGAGACCGGGCGTGCTTCATCAAATCATCGACCGCAGGTTAGCTGGTAAGAACAAGAGCATTGCAAATCGCGAGCGCTTTTTGCGCCGCGTTAAGAACTATATTCGTCGCGCCGTTTCGGAAGCGGTGCGCGACCGCAGCATCAAAGACATCCAGAACACCCAGAGCATCACGATTCCGCGCAAGGACATCGCGGAACCGTCGTTCCGGCATGGTCCCGGCGGCAAGCGGGAAATGGTGCATCCGGGCAATTCCGACTACATCCGCGGCGACAAGATCCAGCGCCCGCAAGGGGGCGGTGGCGGAGGCGGGGGCAACCAGGCGAGCAACGAGGGCGATGGGCAGGACGACTTCGTGTTCGAGCTGAGCCGCGAAGAATTCATGCAGTATTTCTTCGACGACCTCGAACTCCCGCGTCTCGTCAAAACTCATCTGATGGCCGTGCCTACGTGGAAAAGCATCCGCGCCGGCTGGGCGGCCGAAGGCACGCCAAACAATATCGACGTGGTCCGCTCGCTGCGCAGCGCGCTCGGCCGCCGCATCGCGCTCGGTGCGCCGCTCGTCAATCAGTTGCACGAGATGGAACGGCAACTCGAAGTGATGAAGGCCGATCCGGACGACCGTCGCGACGAAATCAAACTGCTCGAAGAGGAAATTCACCATTTGCGCGGGCGCATCTGGCGCATTCCGTTTATCGATCCGTTCGATCTGCGCTACGTGAACCGGGTGAAGCAACCCACGCCGTCCAGCCAGGCGGTGATGTTCTGTCTGATGGATGTGTCCGGTTCCATGGACGAACAGCGCAAGGATCTCGCCAAGCGCTTTTTCATCCTGCTGTATCTGTTCCTCAAGCGTAACTACGAAAAGATCGAAGTGGTGTTCATTCGCCACCACACCCGCGCCGAAGAAGTCGACGAAGACACGTTCTTTCATTCGACGGAAAGCGGCGGCACGGTGGTGTCGAGCGCGCTGGAACTGATGCAGAAGGTGATGGACGAGCGTTATTCGCCGACTGAATGGAATATTTACGGCGCTCAGGCTTCCGACGGCGACAATTGGACCGACGACTCACCCAAGTGCCGCAAGATACTTTCAGATGACATCCTGGAGAAGGTGCGCTATTTTGCGTATATCCAGGTCACGCCGGAAGAGCAGAACCTGTGGCTCGAATATGCACAGTTGGCGCTGAGCCAGCCGCACATGGCGATGAAGAAGGTCGAAACCGCGGCTGACATTTATCCGGTGTTTCGGGAGTTGTTTGAGAAGCAGGTAGCGTCTTCATGACAAAACACCTGCACAACGAAGCGCGCGGCTATCACCCGGAGCGCGGAAAAGGCGTGCCGCAGCAGCAACAGTCGGGGCATGCCGAGGCGAAGGCGGACAATACGGGAGCCGCCGCTGCCGGAGCAGTCGACACCGCTGCTGCACGGGGACACACCGGAACGCCCACTGAGGGGCAAAGGGAAGTCCGTATGAACGTAGGCGATAGACGGCCTTTGCCGTGCCCGTCCGACTGGACCTTCGAATTGATCGAAGAGTACGACTCGCATATTGCCCTTGTTGCAGAGCAATATGAACTCGACGTGTATCCGATCCAGCTCGAACTCATTAGCGCCGAACAGATGATGGATGCTTACGCATCCGTCGGCATGCCGGTGAACTACCGTCACTGGTCGTTCGGTAAACACTTTCTTTCCACTGAAAAAAGCTATCGTCGCGGGCAGATGGGGCTGGCGTACGAAATTGTCATCAATTCGAACCCTTGCATCGCGTACCTGATGGAAGAGAACACGATGACGATGCAGGCGCTCGTCATCGCGCATGCGGCCTATGGTCACAACTCGTTCTTCAAGGGCAACTATCTGTTCAAGCTGTGGACGGATGCGCACGCGATCATCGATTACCTCGTCTACGCGAAGAATTACATCGCGGAGTGCGAGGAGCGCTTCGGGCTCGACCGGGTGGAAGAACTGCTCGACTCGTGCCACGCGTTGATGAATTACGGCGTGGACCGTTACAAACGTCCGCAAAAACTGTCGCTGGAAAAGGAGTTTGCGGCCCGCCGCGAACGTGAGGCTTATCTGCAATCGCAGGTCAACGAACTGTGGCGCACCTTGCCGACCCGGCATACGCCGTTGCCGGAGGAAATCGAGGAGCGTTATCCACCCGAGCCGCAGGAAAACCTGCTGTATTTCGCGGAGAAGAACGCACCGCTGCTCGAGCCGTGGGAGCGGGAAGTGATCCGCATCGTGCGCAAGGTCGGCCAGTATTTCTATCCGCAACGGCAAACCCAGGTCATGAACGAAGGCTGGGCCACGTTCTGGCACTACACCTTGCTCAACACGATGTACGCCCAGGGCAAGCTGGAAGACGGCTTCATGATGGAGTTTCTCCATTCGCACAGCAATGTGGTCTACCAGCCGCCGGTCACGAAGCCTTACTACAGCGGCATCAACCCGTACGCGCTTGGCTTTTCGATGATGAGCGATATCCGGCGGATCTGCGAATCGCCGACTGAGGAGGACCGCAAGTGGTTCCCCGAACTGGCGGGCAGCCCGTGGCTGCAGGCAATGCACTATGCAATGCGCAACTTCAAGGACGAGAGCTTCGTCGCACAGTATCTGTCGCCGCATCTGATCCGCGAGATGCGTCTATTCTCGGTGCTCGACGACGACATGCGCGATGCGCTCGAAGTGTCCGCGATTCATGACGACAGCGGATATCAGTACGTGCGCCAGGCGTTGTCGCGGCAGTACGACATGCATCATAGGGAGCCGAATATCCAGGTGTGGGCGGTGAACACGCGCGGCGACCGGAGTCTGACGCTGCGGCATTTCATGAGCGACAACCGGCATTTGTCCGGCGATAGCGATGAAGTGCTGAAACATATGGCGCGCTTGTGGCAGTTCGACGTCTACCTGGAAAGCGTCGATGAGAATGGGACGGTGAGGAAGCGGTACGAGTGTAAGTATGTGCCGCCAGCGATAAGGGTTTGAGTTCGCTCGGCCTTGCCATACGGAAGGCTGGGTTTTGAGTTGTCTGGAGTCCCTGTTTGTCAGTGACGAACAGGGGCTTCTGTCATTCGAAGTCGGGCAGGTCGCCCGGTATCCGTTTTTCAGTAATTCGTGAAAAAGTACTGAAAAACGCTATGTCGTCTTTTCCTCCCTACGAGCAGTAAGAACAAGCCTACTGTTCCCAGTTCACCAACCTCGAACAGGCAGCCGCCACTTATAAGTGGGGCTGAATCATCTGCTGCGTCCTTGCAGGTTCCCTCGCATGACAACCCGTTCCCTGCAGTGCCTGTGACCGAGCTCAACCTGCCTCGAGGAGCTCGCAACGAGCCTCGCGGCATCGTCCCCTAACAAACCCCCATCTTTTCCTTGCAATTCTGTAAAATTCGCGCACGCGCGCTATGGGTGTCATTGCGGCACCTTGATGCGCGTGTTGTGAAGGCGGCGCCACGACCGCTACCTCCGTTTAAAGACAAGGAAAGACAACAGCATGACCGACCTATCCGACCAAACCGTGGCCACGGCTCACGACGTTCACGACGCACACGACACCCGGCGCCGCATCTTCGCGATCGTTGGCGCCTCATCGGGCAATCTAGTCGAGTGGTTCGACTTCTACGTGTACTCGTTCTGCGCGCTGTATTTCGCGCCGGCCTTCTTCCCGAGCGGCAACACCACCACGCAGTTGCTCAACACCGCCGGCGTCTTCGCCGCGGGCTTCCTGATGCGCCCGATCGGCGGCTGGTTCTTCGGCCGGCTCGCCGACAAGCACGGCCGCAAGACCGCGATGATGGTGTCGGTGTTCATGATGTGCGGTGGCTCGCTCGTGATCGCGGTGCTCCCCACGTATGCGCAGATCGGCGCCCTGGCGCCGGCGCTGCTGCTGGTCGCGCGCCTGTTCCAGGGCTTGTCGGTGGGCGGTGAGTACGGCACCAGCGCCACCTATATGAGTGAAGTCGCGCTCAAGGGCCGCCGCGGTTTCTTCGCGTCGTTCCAGTACGTCACGCTGATCGGCGGCCAGTTGTGCGCGCTGCTGGTGCTGGTGGTCCTGCAACAGACCCTCTCCACCGAAGAACTGAAAGCATGGGGGTGGCGCGTGCCGTTCGTGATCGGTGCGTTGGCGGCGCTGGTCGCGCTGTATCTGCGTAAATCGCTCGAGGAAACCACCACGGCGGCAACGCGTCAACGCAAGGAAGCCGGCACGCTGCGCGGCCTGTGGCTGCACAAAGGCGCATTCCTGACGGTGCTCGGCTTCACGGCCGGCGGCTCGCTGATTTTCTACACGTTCACCACGTACATGCAGAAGTACCTGGTCAACACGGCCGGTATGCACGCCAAGACGGCCAGCAACGTGATGACCGCGGCGCTGTTCGTCTACATGGTGATGCAGCCGGCGTTCGGCGCTTTGTCGGACCGTATCGGCCGGCGTCGTTCGATGCTGTTTTTCGGCTTCTTCGCGACCATTGGCACCGTACCGCTGCTGCACGCCTTGAAAGACGTGACGAGTCCGTACGCGGCCTTCGGCCTCGTGGTCGTGGCGCTGGCGATCGTCAGCTTCTATACGTCGATCAGCGGACTGATCAAGGCCGAAATGTTCCCGCCGGAAGTGCGCGCGCTCGGCGTGGGCCTGTCGTATGCGGTGGCCAATGCGATCTTCGGCGGCTCGGCGGAATATGTCGCGCTGTGGCTGAAGTCGGTGGGCAACGAGTCGATGTTCTACTGGTATGTCACTGTGCTGTGCGCGATCGCCGGCATCGTGTCGCTGCGCATGCGCGATCCTTCGAAAGAAGGGTATCTGCGTCACGAGCCTTGAGCGTGAGCGGTACGCTCGCGCAGCGCGCATGAGCGCTGCGCGAGAACGGCGGTTAGGGGCAACCCGGCCGCCGTTTTTTTGCCCTGTCGGCAAGCACGGCGCATGGTCAAGCCACCACGATCTCCGTTCCCAGCACATGAAGCAGATCGCGCAGCGCCTCGGCTTGCGCCATCTTCGCGTCGCTGCGCAAATGGATCTGCACGGCGCGCCCCGCGATCCCATCGACGGGATGCGCGAGCCACAACTCCACTGCAAGCCCCAATCCTTCCGGCTGATTGACGACGACCGGCTCGATCACTCGCGGCTTGAAACAGGCACTGTCGGACATGACGAATCTCCTCGGGCTGATGACGGTTCGAGACTCATCGTAATCAGCCGCACGCGCAAGACCAAGCGACAAATACGCATTTGCTAATGAGCGGATGCCTGGCAGAAGACGCGCGCGCTCATGGAGCCCGTTGCGGCGAAGGAATCGCAGGCCGCTTCCCGCTACGACAGCGTCAGACCCGTTCGGATTGATCGGTCACGAGGTCCGTGACGAGTTCTGTCGCAGCAGCGGCGGGCGGGTCAGCGACGACAGCCGGTGCCGCTGCGGCCACAGCTGTCACCGTTGCACGCTGCCGCACGCTCAGAGCCGCGCATGAGAGCATGAGCAGATGATGATAAAGCCGTATGCTGAAGCCATAGTTGTAGGCGAAGAGATGCGTGAGCGCGATCTTCAACCCAGGCATTGCCTGCCGGTTCTTCGCATGAACCGAAACGACGATGGGCGCGAGCCGGCGTAACGCCAGCTTGCGTGACGGTTCCAGTTGCGGCGGCAGTTGCAGCGCCTTGACGAACGCATACGCACTGACGGTCGCGGCTACCGCCGTGCCGCGCGTGCTATGCGAGATCGAGGTCGCCGTCTTCCGATACACCGACACGTATTCGTGCAGATAGAACACATTGCGCGCTGCGAGACAAAGTTCGGTGCCGAACACGAAATCGCAGCACATGCCGTACCGATCCTGGTAGCCGATCCGCTTGACGAGCTCTGCGTTGGCCATCCAGCCGTTGTTCGGGAACATCTGGATCAGCCCGGTCCTGCCCGGCAAAGGCTGCAGGCCTTCAGCGTCCTTCGTGCGGCGAAACGCGGTGTTCAGGCGTGTGCTCGCGTCGAAGTCGACTGTGCCGCTGTGATCGGCCTCGTACTGATCGGCGAACGCCACCTCGAGTTGCGGATGACGAGCCCATAGCGACACGAGTTTTTCGATGCCGTCGGTGGTGAGCAGGTCGTCGTCGTGAATCAGCAGGATCTTGTCGCCGCGTGCACGCTCGAACAGGCTCGCGACATTGCGCCCCTGACCAAGCGGCGGCTGGTTCATTGCATAGCGGATGCGCGGCTCGTTCGCGTAGCGCCGCGCGATCAACTGCCGGGTGCGCGTGTCCTTTGAATCGTCGCCGATCACAATCTCCAGATTGCCGTACGTCTGCGCGAGGCATGAGTCGATGCACTCCACGATCAACTCAGGCCGATTGCAGGTCGGCAGGCAAATGGAAACCTTAGGGAAGGGATGGGGCACTGGGGAGGTGGTGGAGAGGGTGAACACGGGCGTCTCGTTTCTTATCTGTTAAGGGCGGCAGCCGGTTCGCTTCGCGCACACATTGCTGCATGCAGCAAATTAGTTCATTACAGGAAAAAAATAATCTGTAATAAATCAGAAAGAATATCTGCAGTCTGAAAGGATTTCGAAGGGGAAAATTTGTACCCACATTTACAAACAACACCTTGACCGCGCCCCACATTCAGCGCACCGTAAAGAAAGAAAACACCACGGGAGCGTGAAATGTCCCTCAACTTCCCGAACCCAAGCCGCAGCTACGACGCCTTCCATCATTGTGTCAATTTCTGGGGCTATGACAACGCGCGCGAAATCGCCTTCACTGTCGACAATTCGGTCATTTCGAATCTGAGCCCGAGCGTAGGCTCTGACGAACCGGCAGTGCTCGCGGCCTTCGATCGTCATCGCGAGCAAATCCTCACGCTCGCTCGCGGTTTGTACGTCGGCGGTCCGCAAAACCGCTATACGATTTCTTGATGCAGCGCGGCGCGGCACGTCCAACCGGACCTGCCGTGCGCCGCCTTGTTCCACAGCCGAAGCAGCGCGGCGCCCACCGGCGCCTCGCCTTGCTTTGTCGCGGGAGTTCCAGCATGGATGATGACCAGGTCAACCTAGAAGAAATCGCCGACAGCAAACGGCGGCGCGAAGCCGCACGCATTGCCGAAAGCGAAAAAACGGCCGCACCCACGGCAAATGAGCCGGGGCACGCCGAGAGCAATGCAGCCGCACCGAAGCAATGGGTCAAGCACGTCACGAAGTGGCTGGGCGCGAAGAGGTCGTTGATGCAAACGCGCCGACCCTTGATGCTCAAAAAGAAACCCGTCGCTCTTTAGACATTCGGAACGAAAATAACCGGCGCCAAGCCGGTTTTTCTATTTGTGCCGCGCCGCGCCGCGCGGCTGGCGCGTCCAGAGCCCGAGCCGCGCGATGGTTTTCGGCAGGGCATTAGCGGTGTTTAGGCGCGACTCAAACCGCCGGTTCGCGTATCGAGCCCGCCGTCAGCGAAACGATGAAATCGGAGAATGCCCGCACCTTGGCCGGCGGATGATGCCGCGAAGGATAGAGCGCATACAGCGGATAAACCGTGTCGCCCCAGTCGGCAAACAGTTCAACCAGTTTGCCATTGGCGAGCAACGACTCGGCGCCGAGTGCGGGAATCTGCGCGACGCCCTGGCCCGCGGCGCACACACTATGCAAGGCGCCGACGTCGTTCACGGTCAAGCGGCCTTGCGGCGCAATCTCGATCTTCTTGCGTCCGCGGTGAAACGCCCAGCTGAACGGGTAACCCGTTAGCGGATCACGGAACTTGATGCACACATGCTTGCCGCTTTCGAGTTCGGCTGGGCTCGCCGGATGGCCATGTCTCTTCAGATACGAGGGCGCGGCGACGGTCAGAATCCGCGTGTCGAGCAGCTTGCGTGCAATCAGCGTCGAAGCCGGCGGGTCGCCGAAACGGATCGCGAGGTCGAAACCGTCGGCAACCACGTCGCCTAGCTGGTCGCGCGTGATCAACTCGAGTTGCAGATCGGGATGCTTGTCGATGAAGCCGCCGAGCCTCGGCCCCAGCACGAGGCGCGAAAGGAACGGGTCCATGTTCACGCGCAAACGCCCGCGAACGGCAGTCGCGCCCTGAGCCGCGGAAGCCGCCGCTTCCTCGAGTCCGCCGAGCAGCGGCACGATCTGTTCGTAAAAACGCCGGCCTTCGTCAGTCAGTGTGACCGAGCGGGTGGTGCGGTCGAATAGCCGGATGCCGAGGCGTGCTTCAAGCCGTGCAACCGAACGGCTGACCCCGGATTGCGACATGTCGAGTGCAACACCTGCCGCCGCAAAACTGCCGCTGTCGACGATCGCCGTCAGCACGCCCATGCCGTTCAGCATGCGCTCGTCAAATGGCATGTGATATTCCTTTGTCATGCACTAATGCATGACATGCTAACGCGAAATACCGTTTGAATTCATACGCCAGTACCGGGAAACGCAACCTGTCCGAGCGCATCGACGACGCTGCGTCATGAGTGGAATAACCATCACGCGCGCGTGTCGGGCGACCGTTTGCCGGTGTGAGAGACGTTATTCAGCGCCCCGCGCCCTGGGTCGCCTGGCCACGCACGTCGCGCGTGACGGGGGCTTCGTCGAGATGACGAAATACCCAGGCCGACACTAGCGTGATGACGCCCACGCACACGAAGCTCAGGCGGAACCCGAGCGCCGCCGATCCCCATTGCGCCGAGAACAGATTCACCAGCCCGCCGCCGATCGAAACGCCCAGCCCGATCGCCAGCATCTGCACCATCGAAAAGAGGCTGTTGCCGCTGCCGGCATCTTCATGCGAGAGGCCTTTGAGCGTGACACTGTTCATCGCCGCGAATTGCATGGAGTTGGCCGCGCCGAACACGGCCAGAATCACGATCCCGACGATGAGTGGCGTACCACGCGTAATCAATGCGAACGCAACGATCGCCGATCCCACGATCACCGTGTTGACGAGCAGGAACGTGTCATAGCCATAGCGGCGTATGAGTGGCGCGATCCAGCGTTTGGCGACGGTGCCGGCAAGTGCGGCAGGCAGCATCATCAGGCCGGAATGCAGCGGTGAGTAGCCGAGCTGCAATTGCAGCAGCAACGGCACGAGGAACGGTACGGCGCTCGAGCCGACGCGGCATACCAGGTTGCCGATCAGACCGACGCTGAAATTCGGTTCGCCAAAGAGCGAGAGTTTGAAGAGTGGATTGTTGCGGCGCCTTGCGTGCGGGATGTAGGCGAGCGCGCTGAGCACGGCGAGCGCGAAGAGACCCGCCGACCATGCCGCGCGGTGCGTCGCGACCGGCGCGTCGACGGCCAGCGAAAACGCGATCATGCACAGCGACAGCAGCCCACAACCGGCGAAGTCGAACGGCGGCGCCTGGGTTTCGCCATGCGCCGGCAAAAAACGCTGCACCGCGTAAAGACCCAATGCGCCGATCGGCACATTGATCAGAAAGATCCAGTGCCACGTGATGGCCTCAACGAACCAGCCGCCGAGCGTCGGCCCGGCGATCGGGCCCAACTGGCCGGCAATCGAAATGAACGCGAGCGCCGACACGTATTGCTCGCTCGAGACGCTGCGCAGGACGGCGAGCCGGCCGATCGGCAACAGCATCGAACCGCCCAACCCTTGCAGGACCCGCGCCATCACCAGTTGGCCGAGCGTATGCGCGCTCGCGCAGCAGATCGACCCGAGCACGAATACGAGAATCGCCACGAAATAGACGCGCCGCGTGCCGAAGCGGTCGGCGAGCCAGCCTGACGCGGGGGTGAGCATCGCCATCGTCAGCGTGTAAGCGACCACGATCGGCTGCATCGCGAGGGGCGCGACGTGCAGGCTGTGCGCAATCGACGGCAATGCGGTGTTGACGATCGTCGTGTCGAGCGACTGCATGAAAAAGCCTGAGGCGACGATCCAGAGCAGCGCCGTCTGGGCAGAGTCCTTATTCATTTTCAATTGAGCTACGGCGGCGGCGGGGCGGACAGACCGGCGGGCCGTGCTCGAAGCAATCGTTGGGGGGATTCCGTCATCATATTGACATCGTGGTCAATCGGGAACCCCGCTAGAGGCATTGACTGTTATCGACTTTGCCGATAACCGGGATCACAATGACCCATGCTCAATCCCATCTGGCTCAAGACCTTCGCGACCGTCGCAGCCTGCCATAGCTTCACCGAGGCGGGGCGGCGACTCGATCTGACGCAGTCGAGCGTTAGCGAACATATCCGCCGGCTCGAACAGAGCGTCGGACGGCGCCTGTTCGTGCGCGACACCCATTCGCTCGCGATGACTCCGGACGGCGAGGCCATGCTCTCGCACGCCAGCGTGATCCTGCAGGCGCTTGCGCGGGCCGAGTCGCAGTTTCGCGCGCCGCGTCTGAAAGGACGCGTGCGGCTCGGCTCATCCGACGACGTTGCGCTCGGGCCGCTGCCCACGGTGCTGGCGGCGTTTCGCAACGCGCATCCCGATGTCGAGCTGGAAATCACAATCGGTATGACCGGCAAGCTGTATGAGTTGCTGGACGCCGGCTCGATCGATCTGCTGGTCGGTAAGCGGCGTCTGGGCGACCGCCGCGGCGTGCCGCTGTTCACGGGGCGGCTGGAGTGGCTGGCGCGCACCGGCACACTGGTCGACCTCAGCCAGCCGTTGCCGCTGATTCTGGTCTCCGAGCCGAGCGTGACGCGGGCCGTGGTGCTCGATGCGCTCGCCGAAGCCGGTTTCAGCTGGCAGGTAGTCTGCACGAGCAGCAGTCACGCGGGTTGCATTGCCGCCGCGCGCGGGGGGCTCGGCATCACCGTTCGTCCGCAGTATTTGGCCGCGCGGGGCCTCGCGCCGCCGCTCAACGCGGCCAGTCTGCCGACGCTGCCCTCAGTGGAATTCATCGCGCTGGCCGCCAAACGGCTGAGCCGTCCGGCGGGCACGTTGCTGCAATTGCTGCACGACAGCGATTTGCGCGGTTCGTGGATCGGTGAATGACGCCGCGCGATGCGGCGGTTTCTGAGCCGGCGTTCCGGTTTGGGACGGCGCTGAATGGTGCTATTCAGCACTTAGGATCGCCAGGCACATGCTCTTGCAAAACGCAGGCAAGCGCTTCGATAAAGGAGGACGGGACGGCCGCAACCCAAGCGTCCTTACCGCTTGTAATGGCATCGTTGCCGGGCTTCGGGCGATTCTGTATGGTGGGTCATCGACCTATCACGCGAGATCCCGAATGACGCCCGCTGCAAACCAGCTTCCGCAACCGATTCGCTCCGATGTCCTGATCGTCGGCGCCGGCCCGGTGGGCCTCTTTGCCGCTTTCGAAGCGGGCGTGATCGGCCTGTCATGCCAGATTGTCGATGGGCTCGACAAGGTGGGCGGGCAGTGCATCGAGCTCTATCCCGACAAGCCGATCTACGATATTCCCGCGATTCCGTCGTGTACCGCGCGCGAGCTGGTCGAGCGTTTGATGGTGCAATGCAAGCCGTTCGACGTGCCGATCCATCTCGAGCAACGGGTCGAGTCGGTCGAGCAACGCGACGATGGGCGCTGGACCGTGCGCACCGACCGTGGCCTCCTATTCGACGTGGCGGCGATTTTGCTTGCCGCCGGCAATGGAGCGTTCGTGCCGCAAAAACTGGCGCTTGCCGAAGCCGTGCCGCTGGAGTCGCGCCACGTGCACTACAGCGTGCAACGCCTCGCCGATTTCGCCGACAAGACCGTGGTCGTGGCGGGCGGCGGCGATTCCGCGCTCGATTGGGCGCTGGCACTGCGCAAGGTCGCGCGGCGCGTGACGCTGGTGCATCGTCGCAACGGCTTCAGCGCGGCGGATTCGAGCGTCGAGTCGATGCGGCGGGCGGTCGAGGCCGGGGAGATGGACTTCATGGTCGGCGCAATTTCGGGGCTCAACGTCGAGGGCGATACGTTGAATTCGATCGCGCTGCGGCATATCGAAGGCGAAACGCAGCTCGACACCGAGCAACTCGTCGTGCTGTACGGATTGGTCGCTGATCTTGGGCCGATCGCGAAGTGGAATCTGTCGATCCACGGTGGCCGCGTCGATGTGGATACGTCCAACTATGAAAGCTCGCGGCCCGGCATTTTCGCGGTCGGCGACATCGCTAACTATCCGAACAAGCAGAAGCTGATTCTGTCCGGTTTTCACGAGGCGTCGTTAGCGCTGCGCAAGGCGTACGCCTACGCCTATCCGGAGAGGAAGCGGGTGCACGTCCATTCCAGTTACGACGCGAAGCTGGCGGAAAAGGTCGGGGCGGCGGGGTGACGCTCCGGGGCGACGTGCCGAAGCGTGCCTGAAAGCGATAAGCCTGGACATTAAGCGAAACATGATAAGCGAAACATGACAGCGGGCCGGTGTATGCTTTTGCCTAGGCCCATGGACGCTTCTTACTATGAACGAGCTTGACGCCCAACCTGCAGGTGATAAGCATGAAGCCGCCAACGTATCACCTGCGCGCCGTGTGAAGCCCCCCGTCGAGGTCGATTACGGCTCGCTGGTTCAGTCGATCCAGGACTACGCGATCTTCCTGCTGGACCCGACCGGGCATATCGTCAGCTGGAATGTCGGCGCGCAGAAGCTGAAGGGCTACGCGGCGCACGAGATTATCGGCCAGCACTTCTCGCGTTTCTACACTGCGGAAGCCGTGGCGCGCGGCTGGCCGACTTACGAGTTGGAGCAGGCGGCGCTCACCGGCCGCTTCGAGGACGAAGGCTGGCGGGTTCGCAAAGACGGCACGACCTTCTGGTCGAACGTGGTCATCACGGCGGTGCGCAACGAGGCGGGCGTGCTAACGGGTTTCGCCAAGATTACCCGCGATCTGACTGCGCAGCGCGAGTATCTGGAAGCGTTGCGGCAAAGTGAGGAGCGCTTCCGTCTGCTGGTCGACAACGTGAAAGACTACGCGATTTTCATGCTCGATCCGGACGGTTTCGTGGTGAGCTGGAATGCAGGCGCCGCGCGCATCAAGGGCTATGCGCGCGAAGAAATCGTCGGCCGGCATTTCTCGACGTTCTACACGCGCGAAGAAGCGGCGGCCGGCAAGCCCGCGCGCGAACTGGCGATCGCAAGGCAGCTCGGCCGTGTTGAAGACGAAGGCTGGCGCGTGCGCAAGGACGGCACGACCTTCTGGGCCAACGTCAACATCACCGCCGTGTATGACGAATCGAACCGGCTGCGCGGCTTCGCCAAGGTCACGCGCGATCTGACCGAGCGCCGTGAACGCGAAGAGCTGGAGCGTTCCGGCGATCGCCTGCGCAAGTTTCTCGCCACGCTCGCCCACGAGTTGCGCAATCCGCTTGCGCCGGTGCGCAACGCGATCGGTGTGATGCAGCTCGAGGCGGGGGTGAGCCCTACGATGGCGCGCTCACGCGATCTGATCGATCGCCAGGTCGCCCACCTCACGCGTCTGGTCGACGATCTTCTCGATGTCGGGCGCATCATGTCGGACAAGGTCGAGTTGCGCCTTGCGCGCGTCGATCTGGCCGAAGTGGTGGCGCGCGCGATTGAAGCCGTGCGGCCGTTTACCGATGCGCGGGCGCAGCGTGTGGCGACGCACATGCCGGCCGAGCCGCTTGTCGTCAGCGGCGACACAACGCGGCTCGTGCAGGTGCTGCAAAACCTGTTGCATAACGCGTCGAAGTTTTCGCCGTCCAGCAGCCGCATCGAGATCGTCGGGCGTATCGAACATCACATGGCCGTGCTGGAAGTGCGCGACCATGGCCGCGGCATTCCCGTACGTTCGCTCGATGCGATCTTCGAGTTGTTCGTGCAGGAAAAGAATGGGCAAAGCCTTGGCGAAGGCGGCCTCGGCATCGGCCTCACGTTGTGCAAATCGCTGATCGAAATGCACGGCGGCAGCATTATCGCGAGCAGCGAGGGAGAGGGCTGCGGCAGTTCGTTCACGTTCAGTTTGCCGCTTGCCGCTGCGCCCTCCGAAGCGCAGGCCGGTCAGGGTGGTGTTGCAGGCGGGGCGGTGTCGCCGTTGCGAATTCTGCTGGTGGACGACAATCGCGACTCCGCCGACAGCCTCGCCATGCTGCTCGAACTCAAAGGCCACGAAGTCCGCATTGCCTATGATGGCGCGCAGGCGCTCGAGGTCGCGCCGCGCCTCGCGCCCCACCTTGCATTGATCGACCTTGCGATGCCAAAAATGGACGGTTACGCCGCGCTGGCGGCGTTGCGCGAGATGCCCGCGCTGGCCGGCACGCTGTTCGCCGCCATGACCGGCTTCGGTCACGCAAGCGATCGCGAACGTACGCGGGCGGCCGGTTTTGACGCCCATCTCGTCAAGCCCGTGGAACTCGCGCTATTCGAAGCGTTGCTGGAACAGGCGGAAGCGCGGCGCCGATAGCGCGGTCCAAACTAAGGTCAAACGGCGCGTTTTCTTCATACAGGCGCGCCATCACCCCTGAAATAGTGAAGCGTGTCCTGGGTGTCGGATGCCTGAGGCACGCCGCTTGCTGTGGATCTGCACGCGCCGCGGCTAATCGAAGGCCGCGCGCATGGATCGAACCGCTTCAGGGAGGTACTGATGCTCGATAGGCGCGATCGTGCGGCCAGCGTGAGTGCGCGGCCACCGGAAAGGATCAGCAGAACCCGCACTCGCGATCCTCAGGCGGCACTCGCCGCGCAGCACGCTGTGCGTTATGCCGGGGCGCTTGAAGATTTTCTGCACCGCACGCGTTTCGATACGGGAGACCCCGCCGCGCTGGGCGATGTTTTGCGCGCGCTGGTCGAACAGGGCTACGACCGTTTGCCCTTCGTGCCGTTGCCCGGGCACGGGCAGACCCTGGCGCGCTGGCGGACCCTGGCCGTGGTGGCGGCGTGCGATCTCGGTCTCGTCAAACTGTTCGAAGGGCATACCGATGCGCTGGCGATTCTCGCCGAGCTGCGCGGCCCCACGCCGCCCATTAGAAGTCGTTGGGGGGTATGGGCCGCGGAGCCGCCTGATGCGCGCGTGCAGGCGAGCAAACGCGCGACGCGTACTGATACTGCCGCGCAACTGTATCTGAACGGCACGAAAGCCTGGTGTTCGGGCGCGGGCGTAGTCAGTCACGCGCTCGTCACTGCATGGATAGATGACGAACCCGTGCTCGCAGCCGTCGCGATGGATCACCCATCGATTTCGATCGACACATCGAAGTGGCAAGCAGTCGGCATGCAGGCAACCGCTAGCGCCGACGTCACTTTCGATCGGACACCGGCCGCGCTCGTGGGCGCAGCACACGCCTATGTGCGCCGGCCGGGCTTCTGGCATGGCGGCGCTGGCATTGCCGCATGCTGGTACGGCGCCGCCGCGCAGATCGGCCGGACCTTGCGCGAAGCGTCCATGCAACGTGCCGACGGACATCGGCTCGCCCACCTCGGCGCGGTCGATGTCGCTTTTGCGGGCGCCGCCGCGGTGTTGCGCGAGACTGCCGCTCATATCGACGCGAACCCAAAAGCGGACTCGCGGCGTGACGCCATGCGCGCACGCCTCATCGTCGAAGAAGCGGCAACGGCCGTGATGAATCACGCGACGCGCACGCTCGGCGCCGGTCCGTTGTGCCGCGATGCGCGCTTTGCCCGCGCGCTGGCGGACCTGCCGGTGTTCTTGCGGCAAAGCCATGCCGAAGGCGACCTTGCGGCGCTCGGCGAGTTGACCGTCAAAGCAACGTTCGACGCCAACGCCGCTGCCGGAGGTGCGCCGTGGACGCTCTGACGCGATATAGGGAGGGCCGCTGACATGTCCGCTACGACGGTGTACTTCGATGAACTCTACAAAAGCGGCGACGACCCGTGGCACCTGCGCGAAGGCTGGTACGAGCGCCGCAAGCGTTCGCTCACGCTTGCACTGCTGCCGCGTCCGCGCTATCGCAACGCGTTCGAGCCGGGCTGCGCGAATGGGGAACTGACGGCCGAGCTGGCGACCCGCTGTGACGCGCTGCTCGCCGCCGATCTGCACGAAACAGCCGTGCGTCTTGCACGCGAACGTGTTGCCGGTATGCCGCAGGTGCGCGTCGACCGGCGCACGGTGCCGCACGAATGGCCGACCGACGCAGGACCGTTCGACCTGATCGTCATCAGCGAATTTGCCTATTACCTCGATGCTGCCGACCTCGAAACGCTGGCCGCACGAATCGCAGCATCGCTCACGCCGGACGGCACGCTGCTCGCTTGCCACTGGCGCCGCCCGTTTGCCGAGGCGCTCGAATCCGCCGATGCCGCGCACGCGTTGTTCGATGCTCGCTGCAGCCTGTCGCGTCTCGCGCATCACGACGAAGCCGATCTGCTGATCGACGTATGGTCCCGCGATGCGCGTTCGGTGGCGCAGCGCGAGGGGCTCCTATGATCGGCGTGATCGTTCCGGCGCATAACGAAGAGGCATTGCTGGCGCCTTGTCTTGCCGCGTTGATCGAAGCATCGCGGCACGCCGGTCTGACCGGCGAGTCGGTGCGGATCGTCGTCGTGCTCGATGCCTGCAGCGACTTTTCCAGGGCGATCGCGCGCGCTTACGGTGTCGAGACGTTGACGCTGAAGGCGCGCAATGTCGGCATTGCGCGCGCGACAGGCGCCGACTTTTTGCTGGCCGACGGCGCCCGCTGGCTCGCATTCACCGATGCCGACAGCCGCGTGTCGCCGGGCTGGCTGGTCGCGCAGTTGTCGCTGGACGCGGACGCGGTGTGCGGCTCGATTGCCGTCGACGACTGGACCGCTCATCCGCATAGCGTGCGCGAATATTTTCGCAAGACCTACGTGGACGCTGACGGTCACCGCCACGTGCACGGCGCGAATCTCGGCGTTTCGGCCGAGGCCTATCGACGAGCCGGCGGCTTTCCACCGCTCACATGCAGCGAAGATGTCGCGCTCGTCGACCGGTTGATCGCGACCGGCGCCCGGATCGCGTGGAGCGCCGCGCCACGCGTGATCACCAGCGCGCGTACGGCGAGCCGGGCACGCGGCGGCTTCGGCGCTACGCTTCTCGCCTGGGCGACATGATGGACACGTTTTCCAGGCTATTCAGCGAAGGCGGGAACCTCGATTCGCTGCAAATGGGCATGCGCTCGAAGGAGCGCAAGACCTTACCCCCGGCTGCCTCGCGAAATCTCTTCACCGGCGCGATGCGGCATGCGCAGCGTCACGGGAATCGATGCGAACGAGCACAAGCCCACCACCAGAAACGCCGGCCAGAAATCCGACCACGTGATGCCCGGATGTCCGTGCAGCACGCGCGAAATCTGCAGCACGATACCGCCCACCGTTACGCCCAGGCCGAGCGACATCTGCTGCACGACGCTGCCGAGACTCGTCGCGCGCCCCACATCGCGGCTGGCGATTTCCGCGTAAGTCAGCGAGTTGAGACTCGTGAATTGCAGCGCGGGGAAGAAGCCGCCGAGCAACACCACGAACCAGATGATCCAGGTCGGCGTGCCCGGGAAAAACAATCCGCACGCCGCGATCGAGATCCCTGACAGCGCCGCGTTCACTACCAGCACCGAACGGAAGCCGAAGCGATGCAGCACGCGCGAGGCGACCGTGCGCATGAACATGCCGCCGAACGCGGACGCGCAGGTGATCAGGCCGGACTCGAACGCGCTCATGCCGTGTCCTTCCTGCAGCATCAGCGGCAGCAGAAAGGGCAGTGCACCGAGGCCGATGCGAAACAGCGAGCCGCCGAGCACGCTCGCCTGGAAGGTCGGCACCTTGAAGAAGCGCAGATCCAGCAAAGGCAATTTCACGCGCTGGGCGTACGCGACGTAGACCACCAGCAGAGCCGCGCCGCTCGCGCACATGCCGAACGCGTCCCGATTCGACATGAGTTCGCCGCCGACCAGCGACAACCCGAGCAGAAGCAGCACCGCGCCAGCCGCCGACAGAAAAAAGCCGATCCAGTCGAGCGGCCCGGGGTCCGGTTCGCGCGTGTTGGCGATATGCCGGTTGGTCAGATAGATACCGAGAATGCCGATCGGCACATTGATGAAGAAGATCAGACGCCAGTGCAGATAGGTCGTGATGAAGCCGCCGAGCAGCGGTCCGGCTGCCGGTCCGAGCAGTGCGGGGACGCTCAGATAGTTCATCGCGCGGATGAAGTCGGACTTGTGGACCACACGGAAGATGATGATCCGCCCGACCGGCACCATCATCGCGCCGCCGACGCCTTGCACGAAGCGGGCGAGGGTGAAGGTGGCGAGCGAGTTCGACGCGGCGCACAAGAGCGAGCCGGCCACGAAGATGCCGATCGCGGTGCGGAAAATCGTGCGCGCGCCGAAGCGGTCCGCGAGCCAGCCGCATACCGGAATAAAAACGCCGAGACCCAGCACGTAGCTCGTGACCGCGATTTTCAGCGTGACCGGATCGCGCCCGAAGTCGCGCGCCATAGCGGGCAGGGCGGTGACGATCACATTCGCATCGACGCTTTCCATGAACATCGCGCATGCGACGATGAGAGGCGCAATCAGGGCTTTCTGGACGACGGTCATGAGGGGGGGCGGCCGGTCTGCGGCGGATGGTCGCAGGTAAAGGGGGCATTATTGCACCTGTACGGTGCGGATGGTTAATAGCGCACCACCTGATGCCGCCCCTTTTCGAGATTGCGCGGATAATGTCGAATCTTCGTCTCGCGATCTTCAATAAGCGTTTAAAATTCTGCCCCTTGTCGAGCGCAGCGGTCCTCATCAGCACGGCAAGCCAATCGGCAATATCGACCGTTTCATCGGCGCGTATTGCTCCGTCATGCACTCTGTCATGCCGCGAAGCGTGTTCAGCTCAGCTTACCGGCCCAGATTAAAACCCGACGAATCGACTTGCATTGGCTGACACTGTCAACCTTTTCAACACTTTTCCGTTATCCGTTTGTAATCGCCGAAGTAAGGCGACGCCGTGGCAGACGACCCGTCGCCGCGACAGCTCTACGCAAGGCCCGCATTGACCATATTTCACCGATATAACAACAGATTGGACCGGCCAGGCGCGATGTTCGACCGTGCATCGAAGGCGCCTGGCAAGCCGAGCATCCTCTCGCCCGTGCTCGCACTCGTGATTTGCGGGCTGCTGCTGGTCGTCTTGCAACACCTCTCGCAGGCGGTCGACTATCGGTCGGTCATGCGCCAACTGCGTCACCTGACGGCGGGCGAGTGGGCCGCGGCGCTCGGCGCGACCGCGCTCAGCTATATCGCGCTGGTCGGCCGCGACGCGGTCGGCTTGCGCTACCTCGGCGCCGCGGTGCCGCGCGCGGCGCTGTGGATCGGCGCGACGACGGGCTCCGCACTCGGCAATGCGACCGGCTTCGGCGCTTTGACGGGCGGTGCCGTGCGTGCGCGCGTCTATGGGGTGTCGGACGTCACGCCCGCGCAGATTGGCCGCATGACCGTGTTCACGAGCGTTTCACTGGCGCTCGCACTGGTGCTGATGACGGCACTCGGCATGGTGTGCCTCGCCGACCCGCTCGCGAGGATGCTGCATCTCCCGCCGCTCACGCTGCGCTGGAGCGGCGCTGCGCTGCTCGCCGTGCTCGGACTCGCGGCTGCCGCCTGCCGCCGCGAAACGCGCCCAATCCGCACGCGCTGGCAGTGGCTGTCGTTCGATATCCCGGCGCGCCGCGACCTGCTCGCGCAAGTGGCCCTCGCCGTACTCGACGTGGTGGCCGCGGGCCTCGCGTTGTGGGCCCTGCTGCCGCATGCGGACGTCAGCTTCGTGACCTTCATCACTGTCTATGCCGCCGCGATGCTGCTCGGCTTGATCGGTCATACGCCTGGCGGTGTCGGCGTATTCGAAGCCGCGATGGTGTTCACGCTGAACGGCAGCGTGCATACGCATCAGATGGTCGCGGCGCTGCTCGCCTATCGCGCGATTTACTTCGGCGTCCCGCTGATCGTCTCGGCGGCGCTGCTCGCGGGCTTCGAAGGCCGCGCGCTGAAAAGCCGTTTGCCGCTGCATCATGCGGCGGGCGCGTCGAAACTCGCGCCGCTGTTTCTGAGCCTCGTGACGTTCGTGGTCGGCGGCATGCTGGTGATTTCCAGCGCGACGCCCGCGTTCTGGCATCGCATCCTGATCCTGCGCGACGTGCTGCCGCTGTGGGTGCTCGAAAGCTCGCAGATGCTGTGTAGCGTGCTCGGCGTGCTGCTGTTGTTTGTCGCGCGCGGATTGCTGCGGCGTCTGGATGCCGCGTGGTGGATGACCTTGCTGCTGGCGGTGCTGAGCCTTGCGCTGTCGCTGACCAAAGGTCTTGCCTTCGTGGAAGCGGGCGTGCTCGGCATGCTGATCGCGCTGCTGTTGTCCACGCGCCGGCGCTTCAACCGTCATTCGTCGCTGTTTGCCGAGCGCTTTACAGCGGGCTGGCTGGTGTCGGTGGCGATGGTACTCGCGCTTGCCGTGTGGGTGATGCTGTTTGCATTCCGCGACGTGCCGTACACGCGCGACCTGTGGTGGCAATTCGCTTTCGACGAACGCGCACCGCGTGCGCTGCGCGCGACGCTGGCCGCCAGCCTGTTCGCCGCCACGTTCTCTTTCTGGCAGTTGCTGCGCCCCGCGGCGGGCCGGTTCGTCATGCCCGCTGCGCAAGATCTGCAAGACGCGGCGCGCATCGTGCGGGCGCAGGAGCGCAGCGACGCTGGTCTCGCGCTGATGGGTGACAAGAGCTTCCTCTTTTCCGAATCGCGCGAAGCCTTCCTGATGTATGCGAAAAATGGCCGTACGTGGGCCGCGTTGCACGATCCGGTCGGTCCGCGCGAGGAGTGGGCCGGCTTGATCAGCAAGTTCGTTGCGCTCGCTCATGCGCATGGCGGCCGCGCGGCGTTCTATCAGGTGCGCGCCAACGCGTTGCCGCTCTATCTCGACGCCGGCCTCACACTGATGAAGCTCGGCGAAGAGGCCCACGTGGTGCTCGACGATTTCGACCTGAAGGGCTCGCATCGCGCGCATCTTCGCTATGCGCTCAAGCGCGGCGAGCGTGACGGCTTTACCGTCGAAGTAATCGATCAGGCCGACGTGCCGGCGTCGCTCGAAACGTTGCGTGAGATTTCCGACGGCTGGCTCGATAGCCGCGACGCGCGCGAAAAGAGCTTCTCGGTGGCCGCGTTTACCGACGAGTACCTCGCCGCGCAATCCGTGATGCTGGTGCGCCAGAACGGCGAGCCGGCCGCTTTTGTGACCTTCATGACGACCGATATGAACACCGAAGCGACGGTCGGCGTGATGCGGCATGTGGAAAGCGCGTCGCCGTATGCGATGGAGTATCTGTTCACCCAACTGGCGCTGCATCTGAAGCAGGCGGGCTTCCGCTCGCTCAGTCTCGGCATCGCGCCGCTCTCCGGCATGCAGCCGACGCCACTCGCGTCGCGCTGGCATCGGCTGGCGGGCATCGTGTGGCGCTTCGGCGGCCGCTTCTATAACTTCCGCGGACTGCGTGCTTTCAAGAGCAAGTTCCAGCCGCATTGGGAGCCGCGCTATCTCGCGGCGTCGGGTTCGGTGGGCGTGTTCTTCACGCTCGCGGACCTGTCATTGCTGGCAGGAGGCCGGCGTTCATGACCTTGCATCCGTTTTTCAGACTCGCCGTTGCGGCGAGCCTTGTAGTTGGCAGCGCAGCCGCCTTTGCCGCACCCGCACCCGCCACCGTGTCCGGCGGCCGCTTTGGCGACGTGACGGTGACACAACCGGCCGGCCCCTTGCGCGGCTTCGTGGTGTTGTATTCGCCGGCCACGGGCTGGAGTGCGGCGGACCAGCAAACCGCCGATGCGCTCGCCAAGGCTGGCGCGTTGACCGTCGGCGTGGATACGGCGCGCTATGCGGCCAATCTGAGTGCGAAAAATGAAGCCTGCCATCAACTCGTGGGCGATGCAGAAGCCTTGAGTCATCAGCTGGAACGGCAATCGCAATCGAGCCGCTATTTCGCACCGATCGTCGCCGGCACGGGGCAGGGCGCGACGCTGGCGATGCATGTGCTCGAACAGGCCCCGTCGAATACGGTTGCCGGCGCGGTCTCGGTGGATGCCGAGCGCAATCTGGATCCGCGCTTTCAGCCGTGCCCGCCGGACCCGACGATCATCCGCGACAAGGTGCCGGGTTTCGTCGAAAAGACGGCGCCGGGCAACGGCGATCGCGCGCGACTCGTTGCGATGCTGACGCCGCATTTGCAGACGGCATCGACGAGCGATGACGACGTCTCCGATCTGCCACTGATCGAATTGCCGGCGGCGCATCCGAACGGCCTGATGGCGATTGTGATTTCCGGCGACGGCGGCTGGCGCGATCTCGACAAGACCATCTCGCTCGCCTTGCAGAAAGATGGCGTTTCGGTGGTCGGCATCGACAGCCTCCGCTATTTCTGGAGCGAAAAGACGCCGGCGCAGACGAGCCGCGATCTGGCGCGCGTGATGCAGACCTATGGGGCGCGCTGGCACGCGGAGCATATTGCGCTCGTCGGCTATTCGTTCGGCGCCGACGTGATGCCGTTCGCCTATAACCGCCTGCCTGAAGCGCTGCGCGCGAAGGTGTCGCTGATTGCGCTGCTAGGCTTTGCGTCCGACGCCGATTTCCAGATCCGTGTCGGCGGCTGGCTCGGCATGCCTGCGAGCGATAAGGCATTGAAGGTGCAGCCCGAATTGACGCGTGTGCCGCCCGCGATCGTGCAGTGCTTCTATGGTGAGAACGAGAAGGACACGTTGTGCCCGGCGCTGACCAACACCGGCATCACGGTGATTCGCACGTCGGGCGATCATCACTTCGGCCGCGACTACAACGCGCTGGAGCGGCGCATTCTGGATGCCTTCAGGAAACAAAGCGGCGTGCGTGATTAGTCCGCGTGATTAGTCCATCTGTATGACGCGCGTCGCCAGCGGCGGCGTGCGGCCTTCAGGCGGCACTGCCCGATGTAGCGAGCAGGGATTGACAAGGGCAGCCAAGTCAACGAAGATCAACCGCATGAACTGCCTCGACATCCGTATTGCGCTGATTATTAGCACCATTCATCGAATGGTGGGTTAGCGCGCGTCTGATAGCAGTGACATCAACCCGCCCCACGAGGCGGGTTTTTTTATGTCCGCTTTCTGCCTGCCTCCTGGTGATCATCATTGATGACTTGTCCTTGCCGCACAGGAGCTTGCCTTGCCGTTACACGAACTCAATCAAGTGGCCGTTGCCGCTAACAGCGTGGCGTTGCGCCACGACTACCTGAAGAAAACCCTGACCGCGCGCGTCTACGACGTGGCCCGCGAGACCGAACTCGAACGCGCGCCGAGTCTGTCGGCGCGGCTCTCCAATCCGGTTTATCTGAAGCGCGAGGACAACCAGCCGGTGTTCTCGTTCAAGGTGCGCGGCGCGTACAACAAGATGGCGCACATTCCGGCGGATGCGCT